>CAJMOP010000001.1 GCA_905215115.1 uncultured bacterium
CGGTCCCGTTCCGAACCCGGAAGCTAAGCCCCATCGCGCCGAGAGTACTGCGGGGCCAGCCCGTGGGAGGCCAGGGCGCCGCTGACCGGTGGACGGCACCGAGCCGTCATCGAGATTGAAGAAGGGGGAGGCCTCGCGGCCTCCCCCTTTTTGCGTTATATACAAGCTGTGTCTTGTGAACGGGCTCTTCTCCTGACTCTCTTACTGTTTGGCTGTTTTTTGAACTGTCGCTTTGTATTTGCGCGATAATAACTCGCATTGACGTTAGGGAGGGCTTGATGTTTACCGTTTTTGTTTTGGGCAATATTGCTTCGGGTAAATCGACTGCCTGCCGCTATCTGGAATCTCGCGGAGCCCTGCTTATCGATTTAGACGTTCTTGCCAAATCGCTGTATGTGCCGGGGTCGGATATCGTCAATGCTCTTGCTGAAGAGTTTGGCTGGGATATTTTGGACGAGGAGGGCGGCGTTCGACGTAACATCCTCGCTTCTCGAGCTTTTGTCTCTCCTGATGCGGTTGCAAGGCTCAATAGCATTGTGCACCCCGTTCTCATTGAGCAGCTTTCGCTGAGGATTCTCGATCCTGTCTGCTGCACGGTTTCGTCTCCCCGCTATCCCTTTGCTGCAGTCGAAGTATCTGCTCCGACTGGCTTTGAGGACGCCTTTGGCCTTGCTGATGAAATTATGGTTGTTAGTGCTCCTTTGGCGGTCCGTCGCGAACGTGCCATTCACCGTGGTATGGAGCCATCCGATTTTGATGCTCGCTGCGCTTGCCAACTCGATGAGTCTTCGCTTTGCCGTCTCGCCACAACCGTGATTGATAACGCAGCGGGTGACAACACGCTCTTTGAACAACTGGATGCATGGCTTGCTCGCCATGGCCTTATGGACGCTACGAATAAGGGGGCGACAGATGCCTAAGACGCGTTTCTTTACGTGGTATCGCCTTGTACCGCTGGCTGTCGTATTCGTCTTTGGCCTTATCTCGCTCGTTTACTCGTGTGCTCCCGCCGCTTTCTTTAAACCGCTCTATCCGATTGACTATGAGGCGTATGTAAAGCAGTCCAGTATTTCGCATAATCTCGATCCGTATCTGGTGTGTGCCGTCATCAAGTCGGAATCAAACTGGGATCCCGAGGCGGAATCAAACCAGGGCGCCCAAGGTCTCATGCAGCTAATGCCCGAAACCGCTGAGGACATGATCGCCAAGGGCCTTGTCGATGGGGACGAGTATTCTGCCGATAACCTGAATAACCCCGCTACGAATATCGAATTTGGGTGCGCGTACCTTTCGTACCTGCTGACATATTTCAATGGCTCGACGGATAGCGCTATTGCTGCTTACAATGCCGGAATGGGCAATGTCGATGGGTGGGCGCAGCAAAACACGTCGCTCCACAACGCGATTACCTTCCCCGAGACGCAGGCTTATCTGATTCGTGTCAATAATGCCTGGGTTCGCTATAAGACCCTCTATCCCGACCGGTTCGTATAGGACTATGCCTGCCGCCTGCGTATACTGCAGATGTATGAGTTAGGAGTATCCATGGCGGATTTTGAAGTTGAGCGTGTTGGCGGAGAGCTCAAACGTTTTGGCGTTGAGGGCTCTGATGTGCCGTTTAAGGTCGTGTCTCCCTATGAGCCTGCAGGTTCTCAGCCTAAGGCCATTGAGTCGCTTGTGCAGGGTGTGAGGGACGGAGATCGCTATCAGGTTTTGCTGGGCGTGACTGGTTCGGGCAAGACCTTCACGATGGCTAAGACTATTGAGGCCCTGGGGAAGCCGACGCTGGTCATGGCTCCCAATAAAACGCTCGCCGCTCAGCTTGCGAGCGAGCTCAAAGAGTTCTTTCCCAACAACGCTGTGGTCTACTTTGTCTCGTACTACGACTACTATCAGCCCGAGGCGTATGTGCCGCAAAGCGATACATATATCGAGAAAGACTCCTCGATTAACGAAGAGGTCGAGATGCTGCGCCATCAGGCGACCGCATCGCTGCTATCTCGACGCGATGTGATCGTTGTCGCATCGGTCTCGTGTATCTATGGCATTGGCTCTCCTGAGGACTATGCGGGTCTGGCTCCAAACGTCGACAAGAAGGTGCCGCTCGAGCGCGATGACTTTATCCATGCGCTTATCGACATTCAATATGATCGCAATGACTATGACCTGGCGCGCGGCACGTTCCGCGTGCGCGGTGATGTCGTCGACGTGTATCCGCCTTATGCCGAGCATCCGTTGCGGTTTGAGTTCTTTGGTGACGAGGTTGAACTGATAGCCGAGATCGATGAGGTCACCGGTGAAATGCTGCGTGAGTACGAAGCAATTCCCGTGTGGCCGGCCTCGCATTACGTGACCGAGAAGCCAAAGGTCAAGGCCGCTCTGAAATCAATCAGTGAAGAGTGCGAGAAGCGTGTGGCCGAGCTCAAGGCGACTGATAAGTTGCTCGAGGCACAGCGTCTGCAGCAGCGCACCGACTATGATCTCGAGATGCTCGAAACGATGGGCTTTTGCAACGGCATCGAGAACTACTCGCGTCATCTGGACGGGCGTAAGCCGGGTGAGCCGCCGTTTACCTTGATTGACTACTTTCCCAAGGACATGCTCTGCATCATCGACGAGAGCCATGTGACGGTGCCGCAGATTCGCGGTATGCACGAAGGCGACCGATCGCGTAAAGTGACCCTGGTGGAGCATGGTTTTCGCCTGCCCTCGGCGCTCGACAACCGTCCGCTTCGCTTCGATGAGTTTGAGGCAAGGATACCCCAGTTTATCTATGTTTCGGCCACACCGGGCGACTACGAGCTGCGGGTGAGCCAAAACGACGTGGAGCAGATTATTCGTCCGACCGGTCTGCTCGACCCCAAGATCGATGTGCGTCCGGTTCGTGGGCAGATTGACGATCTTGAGGACGAGATTCGCGAGCGCGTTGCCCGCAAGGAGCGCGTACTGGTGACCACGCTCACCAAGCGCATGGCCGAGGATCTGACCGACCATCTGCTTGATGCCGGCATTAAGGTCAATTACATGCACTCCGATACAGCGACGATGGACCGTGTCGAGATCCTGCGAACGCTGCGCGAGGGAAAGATTGATGTTCTCGTTGGCATCAACCTGCTTCGCGAGGGCTTGGATCTCCCCGAGGTCTCACTGGTGGCAATTCTCGATGCCGATAAGGAAGGCTTCTTGCGCAACCGCCGTTCGCTGATTCAGACGATTGGCCGCGCGGCCCGTAACGCCGATGGCGAAGTCATCATGTATGCAGACGTTGTGACCGATTCGATGAAAGAGGCCATCGAGGAGACGCAGCGCCGTCGCGAGATTCAGATGGCATATAACGAAGAGCATGGCATTGTGCCCAAGACGGTGCGCAAGGCCATCAACGACATCTCAAGTTTTATTGCCGAGGCCGAAAAAACCGTGGGTTCCAAGGGACGCTCGAAGGGCGACTCTCTCGGCCATGGCGCATTCTATACGCCCGATGAGTTGGGCGAGGGTGGCGTGCCGGAAACGGTGGCGCCCGAGCAGACACTTGCGGAGCAGTTGGAAGAACTGCCGCATGACGAGCTCGTGCGGATCGTCGAAACCATGGAAGAGGATATGCGTAACGCTTCTGCCGCCATGGACTTTGAGGAGGCGGCGCGCCTGCGCGATGCCGTCGTTCAGATTCGGGCGATGCTCGAGGGTGCGTCTGAGGACGAGACGATCGAGCGCTTACGTTCGCAGGCCCGCAAGGGTTCCACGTTCGCATCGGGCAGAAAACGCCAGGGTGCACGGTTTAAGAAATAGTGAACAGGCCCCGAGTTCCCTGTGGAGCTTGGGGCCTGTGTCTTTTGCGCGCTGGAATTCGTGCGTTAGAGGTCTGCGATCAGGGCTTCGGCACAACGGATGCCGTCGGTGGCCGCGCTCATGATGCCGCCGGCATATCCAGCTCCCTCACCACAAGGGTAGAGGCCCGGGGTCGACACGGCATGGCACGTTCGGTCTCGGGTGACAGTGACCGGTGAGCTCGAACGAGTCTCCACGCCGGTAAGAACGGCATCGGGGCAGTCGTAGCCGCGTAGCTTTTTTCCGAGTAGGGGAAGTCCCAGGCGGAGCGACTCGATGATATGCTGCGGCAGGGCTTCGTCAATTGCCGTCCAGGTCACACCGAGCGGATAGGTGGGCTTTACCTTTCCGGGCGCCTTACTGGCGCGTCCTGCGAGGAAATCTCCGACAAGCTGTGCTGGTGCGTTCCAGTTGGAACCGCCCAGGCGATAGGCGGCCGCCTCGCAGGCACGCTGGAGCTCGATGCCGGCGAGCGGGTCATTGTTGGGAAGGTCCTCAGGCGTGACGTTAACGAGCAGGGCGGCATTTGCGTTGCGTCCGTCGCGGGCATTGAGACTGGCCCCGTTGACGCACAGATGGCACGGTTCTGAAGAGGCGGCAACAACCTGTCCGCCGGGGCACATACAAAACGAGAACACGCTGCGGCCGTTGGGAAGATGGGCAACAAGTTTGTAGGGGGCCGCCCCGAGCGCTGGATGTCCCGCCGAGGCTCCATATTGGGCTCGGTCGATGTCGCGTTGCGGATGCTCGATGCGAACGCCCATGGCAAAGGTCTTTTGTGCGAGGGCCACGTTGTGGTCCTTAAGGAGCTCAAAAATATCGCGAGCAGAATGCCCGCAGGCGAGGATGAGGTGCTTTGTCTCGATTGACTCGTAAGCGGCGTCTTGGGACGATTGGACATCAATGCCGGTGATGGCGCCAGACGCGTCGATGCGAATGTCGACGAGCTTCGTTCGATAACGGACGACACCTCCGAGCTGCTCGATGCGCTGGGATATAGCGGTGACAACCTTGGGAAGGATGTCGGAGCCAATGTGCGGCTTGGCATCCCACAGAATATCGCGGGGCGCACCCGCCTCGACGAAGGTTTCGAGGATAAGACGATGGGCGGGATTTTTTGTTCCCGTATTGAGCTTGCCGTCCGAGAAGGTCCCCGCGCCGCCCAGACCAAACTGGATATTGCTCTCGGGGTCGAGGATGCGCTCCTTTAGAAAGAGGTCGATCGCCCGCGAGCGGCGAAATGCCGGGTCGCCGCGCTCGATGAGCAAGGGCTTAAGACCTGCTTCGGCGAGCGTAAGCGCAGCGAAAAGGCCGGCGCATCCGGCGCCGACAACGACAGGGCGTTCTTGAGGTGCGTCGGAGGCGGGGGAGGGGAATGAAGGCTCATAGTCTTCTATCGCGCGTACGCGCGAGCGGTCACGCTCGGCAACGCTGTCGATCGCTTCTCGCTCGAGGTGGGGACTAGTCAGCTCAACACGAAAGCTCAGGATAAAATGGACGTCTCGTTTTTTGCGAGCGTCGATTGACTTGCGGTGGAGCTCGATGGACTTGATCTCGGAGTCCTTGCAACGTAGGACGCACTTGGCGACTCGCTTGCCAACAATGAGACAGGCATTTTCATCGCCGGCTTCATCGAGCGACGCGTTGACTTGGGTGATTTCAATCATCGAGGTCTCCTTAGAGGCAAGAAAGAGGCCGTCCGGTATCCCAGACGGCCCGAATGCGTTTTTGATTATAGACTGCGCGGCTACAGGCTGCTTGCAGCGCGAATGCCCGAGATCCAGGCCCACGCAAGGTTAAAGCCTCCGCAATCGGCGTCGATGTCGAGCGCTTCACCGCAGACGTAAAGCGGGGCGTCGACAACGCTGCGCGCGCGTAGGCTGGGTGTTGAGATGCTCTCGACAAATATGCCACCACGCGTGACCTGTGCTGAGCGCTCCTCGGCTGTTCCCTCGACGAGCAACTTAAAGTGTTTGAGGATCGAGACCAGGTGGATGACATCGTTGGAGCCTGGATGGCACTGCTCGAACGCTGTGCAGACGACGCGGGAGAGTTGCGGGGCGAGCATGCCGTCGAGCCAACGGGGATCGCGGGGTGAAAAGCGGCCGAGCAGTTCAACGCGTCGGTTGAGCGTATCGAGCAGCTCGTCTTTGGAGAGGTCGGGGAAAACGTCGAGCAGGATCGTATCGCCGTGCTGGATACGACGAGAGAGGTTGAAGACAGCGACACCCGAGATACCGAAGGTTCGAAACAGCACTTCACCGTCTTCGTGCCAGAGCTCATTATGATTGCGGGCGAGCGTCAAGCGGGCACGGACGCGCAGGCCATCCAACGTCTTGAATGCCGCCCGATCGCCAACGACCGTTGCCGATACGGGGCAGAGGATGGGGCGCAGTGAAGTGAGGGGGAGGCTAAACGTATCGGCGATACCGGTGGGGTTGCCGCCCGTGGCGATAATTACGGCATGTGCCTGCAGGGCCTCGTTCTTGCGAGGGACATCGGCGAGCGCTTTCCGAAGCGAGCGGAGCTCCGATTTTCGGTCGTCGTGCTTTTTTGCCTTGAGTGCCCGCGCTGGACGGTCTATTTGGAGTGTCCAGCCCTCGGGAGCTTTGTGCGCCATGGCAACGTTGGCTCCGCAGATTAAGGTGACGCCCAGACGATCACAAACGTTGAGAAGCGCGTCGCGCACCGATTCGGCGCGGAGGGAGCGTGGGTACAGTCGACCTTCCTCGGAGGTTGTCATGATGCCCAGCGAGGAGAAGAAACCCATAAGCTCTTGTTCGGGCTGGGGGCCCATGACGGATGTGACGAATGCTGGGTGGTTATACCGCTGAGGATCGATCGATTCGTTGGAGAGGTTGCAGCGGCCGTTACCGGTCGCAAGGAGCTTAAGGCCGCAGGCGACATCGCGCTCAACGATGCAGACGCTTTTGCCAGCGCGTGCGGCCGTAATGGCGGCGGCGAGGCCTGAAGCCCCGCCGCCGATTACCAAGACGTCATAGAGGGCGCTCGCGTTCACTTAGGCCTCGTCGGTCTCGTGCGGGGTAATAGCCTCGACGGCAGAGACCGCCTTGGGCAACATGCCATCGGGCAGCGCGGTCTCGACCTCGCCCTTATCGCAGGCCTCGGCGAGTGCCGGATTAATGGGAAGCTGGCCCAAGATGTCGAGGTTATAGCGCTCTGCGACCTCGGGGAGCTTGCTCTTGCCAAAGACCTCGATCTTCTTGCCGCAGTCGGGGCACTCAATATAGCTCATGTTCTCGACAATGCCCAGAATGGGGACGTTCATCTTCTCGGCCATGTTGACCGCCTTGGCGACGATCATCGAGACCAGATCCTGCGGGCTCGTGACGATGACGATGCCGTCGACCGGCAGCGACTGGAAGACGGTGAGCGCGACGTCGCCTGTTCCCGGAGGCATGTCGACCAGCAGGTAGTCGATGGGGCCCCACGAGGTCTCGCTCCAGAACTGCCTAATGGCGCCTGCGATGACCGGACCGCGCCAAAGGACGGGGTCGGTCTCGTTTTGGAGCAGCAGGTTGGAGCTCATGACCTTGACGCCGTGCTCGGAGATTTCGGGCAGCATAAGGTTGCCAAGGGCATGGACGTGGCGTCCACTCATACCGAACATCTTGGGGATAGAGGGACCGGTGATGTCGGCATCGAGGACGCCGACCTTGTGGCCGTGACGGGCAAGCTCGGTGGCGATGGCACCGGTGACAAATGACTTGCCGACACCGCCCTTGCCGGAAAGCACGGCGATGACGCGCTTGACCTCGGACAGCGTGTTCTCCTCAAATTGCGACGGCGACGTTTGTCCGCCGGCGGCCTGTGCGTGTTCGCAACCCATGTATGACTCCTTTGTATATGCTGGGGCCGGGGCCCCGCGATGTGACACGAGCGTCATTGTACCCTCGTTTGCGAGCGGGAGTCATTTGCGATGCGTTTGGGCCGAGCGTGCTTGCAATACGATGGGCCCAAGCGAATGGGCGGGCTTACTGAACTTTGCTGGCGAACTCGAGGTATTGCATGCGCTGCAGCTTGTCGATCGTCGAGGCGTAGGGGCTGTCTTCCGATTCCAAGTCGTAGCGCAGCCCGTCGGCACCGAGATAGCCGGCGACATTGATGGTGGGCACATCTGACCTTGTCGCAAGCAGGGCCTTTTGGTAATTGGTGAGCGGGGCGCCGATCTTATTAAGGGTAATGGCTGCAATCTCGTTTGCCCCGACGGTGTCGTAGACGTTGAGCTCGGTATTGCCGGCGATCTCATAGTTAGCCCAGACGAGATATGTCGACTGATAGATACGGAAAGCGTGGCTTGCCGTATCTTCCTGAGGGTACAGCTCGTCGTTGAGAGTCGTTGCGGCGCTCGGCTGATGGTCGCCAAAAAAGACAAGAACAACCGGTCTGCCGATGTTGCGGAGCTCGTTGATAAAGTACTCGAGGTCCCGGTCGGATGCGTTGATGCAGGTGAGATAGGTGTTGAGCGCGCTGTTGGCGCCTTCGCTGGCTCCCTCGACCCAATAGTTTGTCAGCTCTTCGGCGGGAACGGTGCCATAGTCGTAGCCGCCGTGATTTTGCATCGTGACGTCAAAGATGAACTGCGGCGCTTCGTCGGTTCTAAGCAGGTCGAGTATCTTGTCGTAGGTGGCGTAGTCGCATACGCCGGCATGGTAATAGGGCGCACCTTCGAAATCGCCGATTGAAAGAAAGTCTCCAAAGCCCAGCTGCTGATAGATTTTATCTCGATGGTAGTTGACGGGGTTTTGCGGGTGCATAGCGGTAGTGGTATACCCAAGCTCTTTAAGGTCCTTTGCCAGGCTGTTTACGCCATTCATCTGATACAGCTGATAGGGGATCTTGCCTAATCCGACAAAGGCCGTTGTCGCTCCGGTCAAAAATTCGAATTCGGAGTTCGCCGTTCCGCCACCGGCGACCGAAGCGAGCATGGTGCCGCGAACAAGTGTGTCGGGAAGCGAGTTGTAGAATGCGGGGCCGGAGTACCCGGCCGCCTGGAGCTGCTCAAAGCACGAAAGGTCGCTAAAACTCTCGTTCATGACGGCAACAATCGTCGGCTTGATTTCATTGAACTGGGCAACGGCCGCCGCGCGCTGTTCGCTCGAGCCATATGTGCTGTCGTAGACGGCGGCGAGCTCCTGCTCGATGCTCTGCGCCTCATCGGGCGTATAGTCTTCGGGCTTCTCAATGGGCAACTCGTTGACCATTTCGGTGAACGAAGTGATAAAACCCTGAGACGCATACGTGGTGATGGGCTGCCAACGGTCAAATCCAAAATCCAGCGCCTGCTCCAAGTCGATGTTGGAAAAGCCTGAGAGCCCCACAACGGTCACTAGCAGAAAAGCACAGAGGTTAGCGGCGATAGCGGGGAAGACATGGGTGGGCGTACGGAGCTTTCGCGGTCGGATGAGCGAAAGAAGCCCCAGGGAAATCTCCAGCAGGGCGAGAGAGGTTACGATTCCGGCGGTAAAGGTAAACTCGTATCCCTCGCTGACTTCCATTGCGGTGCCAAGGGCCAAGATATCGCTTGGCAGGATGGCTTCGCCTTTAAACGTTATGACGAAGTGCTCGGCAATGCCAAGGATGCAGCAGACGACGGGCACGAGAGCCATGACGCCTCCATGACGCTGTCCCAGCAAATAAAGGGAGAGCAGAACCGTCGCGAGCAGCCCGACGGAAAACCCGAATGAGTTGGCGGGAATGCGATAGAACGTTTCGTTGCAGGCAATTTCGAGTGAAACGAACGAGAGCGCTGAAACAGCGGCGATGACAAGGATGTCACGGCAAATACAGGCAACCGTTCCCGTCGCAAGGTCGGTTTGGTCGATAAGTCCCGAAACCAAGGGCTCGACAAGAAGCATGACGGCGACAGCACCGAGCGCCGAATAAGAAAGGATCCATAGGGAGCTGCCCTCATTTACGAGCAATTGATTCGTAATCCATGCAGCTACCACGCCGAGCGGGACGAGGAGCGTCGCGCACCAAAAGACGCGGGCAATGGGTGGCTTTTCGTTGCGTTTGATTGAAAAATACACGCGCACGACGACGGCGGCCACGATAAGGACGGCGATGAATATGGGCAGATTGGCCATGTCGCTCGAAGTGATTTCAAGGGGGATATCTTCGGTCATGGACGTTCCTCTGGTACAGCAAATTAAGTTCAGTATTAGATTACTGTAACCTTTCCACGGCATTTCGAGAAACAAAGCACCCGATACGCAAAGCTAAAGGTCTGCGAATCTTGTATTACGAACATCTGTGCGCGTCGAGTGCGCTAAACTCATCGGCAGTATGATTCGATGCAATAGGAGGCAAGGAGCTTCCATGTCTGATTCTTCTATCGTTATTCGCGGCGCCCGTGAGCACAACCTCCGTGATATCGATGTTTCCATTCCGCGTGACCAACTCGTGGTCATTACCGGTCTTTCTGGCTCGGGCAAGAGTTCGCTGGCATTTGACACTATCTATGCCGAGGGCCAGCGTCGATACGTCGAGAGTCTTTCGAGCTATGCGCGCCAGTTCTTGGGACAGATGGACAAACCCGACTTGGATTCAATCGACGGCCTTTCGCCGGCGGTGTCGATCGACCAAAAGACGACGTCTAAAAACCCTCGCTCGACGGTTGGCACCGTAACCGAGATTTATGACTATCTGCGCCTGCTGTTCGCCCGTGTGGGCACCCCGCACTGTCCCGAATGCGGCCGTGTCATTGAGCGCCAGACGACCGACCAGGTTGCCGACAAGGTCTTGACGGCGGGGGAGGGCCGCCGCGCGTTTGTGCTGGCACCGGTGGTGCGCGGGCGAAAAGGCGAGTACACCAAACTGTTTGAGGATCTTCGCGCCGAGGGCTTTAGCCGCGTGCGTGTCGACGGTGAAGTGCGCTCGCTCGACGATCCGATCGATCTGGACAAGAAGTTCAAGCACGATATCGAGGTCGTGGTCGACCGCATCGTGATCCGTGAGAACTCTCTGGGCCGTATCGCCGAGTCTGTTGAGCAGGCGACCGTGCTGGCGCACGGCAATGTGAACGTATACTTGCTGCCCGACCGCGACGCTCCCGAGGGGACCGAAGGCGAGTTGCTGGAGTATTCGCTGGCGTTAGCGTGCCCGGAGCATGGGCACTCCATCGATGACCTGCAGCCGCGTGATTTCTCGTTCAACGCGCCCTATGGCGCGTGCCCAGAGTGCGATGGCCTGGGCTTTAAGAAGACGGTCGATGCCGAGGCCCTAATCGAAGACCCCTCGAAGTCGATCGCCGACGGGGTCTTTGGCAGCCTGTTTGGCAACTCTAACTACTATCCACAGATTTTCGCTGCGGTCTGCAAACACTTTAAGGTGAGCGTCGATACGCCGTGGGAGGATCTGCCTCCGCGGGTGCGTCGCGCGTTTTTAGACGGCATGGGCGACCAGAAGATTTCGGTCGACTATCAAAAGCTCGATGGGCGCCGCAGCCAGTGGGACACCAAGTTCTCGGGCGTGCGCAATATCCTGTACGAGCGCTATACCGAGACGACGAATGAGAACACCAAGGCGCGCTTGGAGAAGTACATCCGCGAGGAGCCGTGCTCGAGCTGCCACGGCGCTCGTTTGCGCCCCGAGATGCTCGCCGTCACCGTGGGCGGCAAGTCCATTTACGAGGTCTGCTGCCTATCGTGCCGTGAGTCGCTCGAGTTTTTTGAGGGCCTGGAACTCACCGAGCGCCAACAGTTTATCGGCGGGCGCATCGTCAAGGAAATCCTGGAGCGCTTGCGTTTTCTGGTCGATGTCGGACTCGACTATCTGACCCTCGATCGTGCCTCGGCGACGCTTTCCGGAGGCGAGGCCCAGCGCATTCGCCTGGCAACGCAGATCGGCGCCGGCCTCATGGGTGTCCTGTACATTTTGGACGAGCCATCGATTGGCCTCCATCAGCGCGATAACGAGCGCCTGATCAAGACGCTTGAGCGCCTACGCGATATCGGCAATACCGTCATCGTCGTCGAGCATGATGAGGATACGATTCGTGCTGCCGACTATGTGATCGACATGGGCCCCGGCGCGGGCGTGAACGGCGGACACGTAGTCGCGGCGGGAACGCCTGCCGATATCATGGCGTGTCCCGAGTCGATGACGGGCGCTTATCTGACCGACAAACGAATGATCCGGGTTCCCGATGAACGCCGCAAGCCCGGTCGCGGCCGCCTTAAGATCACGGGCGCCCGCGCCAACAACCTCAAAAACGTTACCGCCAAGATCGAGTTTGGTACGCTTACGGTTGTTACCGGCGTGTCGGGATCGGGTAAGAGCTCCCTGGTTACCGATACCATCGCACCTGCCCTTACGAATGCCATTCATCGTTCGACGCGTCCTGTGGGCCCGTATAAGAAAATCGAGGGCATCGAGTGCATCGATAAGGTTATCGATATCGACCAGTCGCCGATTGGCCGCACGCCGCGTTCCAACCCTGCTACGTACATTGGCCTGTGGGATGATCTGCGCGCGCTGTTTGCGAGCACACCGGAGTCGAAGGCGCGCGGCTACTCGCCGGGTCGTTTCTCCTTTAATGTGAGTGGCGGGCGCTGTGAGGCGTGCAAGGGCGACGGACAGATCAAGATCGAGATGCACTTCCTTCCCGATATCTATGTCCCCTGTGAGGTCTGCGGCGGTAAACGCTACAACCGCGAGACGCTTGAGGTCACCTACCGTGGCAAGACCATCTCGGACGTGCTCGACATGAGCGTCACCGAGGCGCTGGCCTTCTTTGGGAATATCCCGCAGATTAAGCGCAAGCTCCAGACGCTGTACGATGTAGGCTTGGGCTACGTGAGCCTGGGCCAGCCCGCCACGACGCTCTCGGGCGGCGAGGCGCAGCGTGTGAAGCTCGCCAAGGAGCTTCATCGACGCCAGACGGGCAAGACGTTCTATATTTTGGACGAGCCGACGACCGGCCTTCATTTTGAGGACGTCCGCCAGCTGCTCGATGTGCTGCAGCGCTTGGTCGATGCGGGCAACACGGTGCTGGTGATTGAACACAACCTTGATGTCATCAAGGTTGCCGACCGCCTAATCGATATGGGCCCCGAGGGCGGTAACGGCGGCGGAACCGTCGTGGTTTCGGGCACACCGGAGCAGGTTGCGGACTGTCCGCAGAGTTATACGGGCAAGTTTTTGGCGCCGTTGCTCAGGCGTGACCGGGAGCGTCAGGCTCAACTTGATGCTCAATAAATAGGCGATTCAGTTTATGGGCGCCATCGACTCCTTGTGATTCGATGGCGCTTGCTGTGTCGAAGTGACGTATGCAGCCGAATTGGACATATACTTAATCCTCGCGTCCGAATGCGAGGGAAAGGATATGTCATGGCAAGGGCTGTAAAGACGCCAAAAACCAATGCGATGCGCGAGCTGGAAAGCGCCGACATTTCCTATGTTCTACATACGTACGAAGACGATGGTGATGAGTCGGCGGGCCTGGGGGTCGCGATTTCGGAGCAGCTTGGCGAGGAGCCCGGTCAAGGATTTAAGACCTTGGTCTGCGTGACGCCGTCCAACGACCACGTCGTGTGCTGCATCCCTGTTGCCGACGAGCTCGATCTAAAGTCCGCTGCGCGTGCCGCGGGGGAGAAGTCCTTGGCCATGATGCATGTGAAGGATTTGCTTGCGGCGACTGGCTACGTTCGCGGCGGCTGCAGTCCGGTCGGTATGAAAAAACGTTACCGGACGCTCATTGATGAGACATGTGTCCTTTGGGATACCATTTTTATTTCGGGAGGCAAGCGTGGTTATCAGCTCGAGCTTGCACCTGATGATTTAATTGCATTTTGCGGGGCGACGGTCGCCCCAATTACGAGAGAGGACTGAGCGATGCCGCAGGAAGAATTGAAGTGCGGAGCTCATTTTGCAAAAGAATCTGCGCCTCAGACACCCTCATCCGAAACTTCTTCGTCGCGAGACGACACTGACGACATGGGCTCGTCGGACTACTCCACGGTTGGTCGTTCCGCCGGGCTTATGACCATCCTGACCATCGTGTCTCGCGTCACCGGTTTTATCCGCACGTGGGCAATGGCGGCCGCTATCGGCATGTCGCTGCTCTCGTCTTCCTATCAGGTCGCCAACAACCTGCCCAATATGCTCTACGAACTCGTGATGGGCGGCATGCTCGTGACGGCGTTTTTGCCCGTGTACATGGGCGTGAGGCGTGAGCAGGGTCGCGAGGCCTCTAACGAGTACGTGGGCAACCTGCTCGGTATTCTGCTATTGGTGCTGGGTGGCATTTCGTTGCTGGGGACCGTGTTCGCCCCGGGCTTTATCTGGACGCAATCGTTCCTTTCGGGTGACGGCGGCAGCATGGATACCGCTGCGTTCATGTTCCGTTTCTTTGCCATCCAGATTCTGTTTTATGGTTTGGGCTCGGTGTTTTCGGGCGTCCTCAACGCACACCGCGACTACTTCTGGTCGACGTTTGCCCCGGTCCTCAACAATGTGATCGTCATTGCGAGCTTTATGGGCTTTGCGCCCGTGTCCGCACAGTTTGGCGAACGTGCCGGCATCATCTTGATTGCGGCCGGTACGACCCTCGGTGTCTTTGTTCAGATGGCATGTCAGATCCCCGCGCTTGGCAAGCACGGCGTGCATCCCCATATCCATATCGACTTTAAGGACCCCGCACTGCGCCAGACGATTGCGCTCGGTATCCCGACGCTGCTCGCCACGGTGTGCATGTTTGTCTCGACTTCTATCACCAACGCTGCTGCGCTGGTGGTCCAGCCCGAGACTGGTCCTTCCGTCATCGCCTATGCGCGCCTGTGGTACACGCTGCCCTACGCGCTGATTGCCGCCTCGCTTTCGACGGCGCTCTATACCGAGCTCTCTCACGACGCACAGGAGAAGGATTACGACAGCGTCCGCACGGGCATTTCGCGTGGCGTCGCCCAGATGCTGTTCTTCCTGATTCCATTCGCGCTGTACCTGATTGTCTTCGCGCGTCCGCTCAACATGATCTACTGCGCTGGCAAGTTCGATGAGTCCGGTGTGGCGCTGGTGTCGGAGTTCCTTATCTACCTGGCACTTTCCCTGCCGCTCTACGGCGTGGTCGTGCTGATGCAGAAGAGCTTCTCTGCCTTGCTCGACATGAAGCCCTATAGCCGCTATTGTCTGTATTCCGCCATCGGCCAGGCCGGCTCGGTTCTGCTGTTTGGCGTTGTGCTGGGCTTCGGTATGCCGGCAATCGCGCTTTCGTATGTCGTCGACTACGTGATCTTGGTCGGTTGCTCGCTGTGGTGGCTGCGTCGTCGTCTGCGTGGTCTTCAGGTTAAATCTATCCTGCATGGCGGTTTCTTTGGCCTTTTGCTCGGTGGCCTGGGTGCTGCCGCAGGCGCCGGCGTCATGTGGGCGCTTGAGCACTTTGTCGGGGCACTTGGCGGCTCGATTCTGATTACTCTTGGCTACGTTTGCGTTGCGGGTGTCGTCTCGCTTGCTGTTACCTTTGGCCTTGCCGTCGTCCTTAAGATGCCCGAGGTCTCGGCGCTGATTCGTCGCAAGTAGGTGCGCGTGACCGGTCACGACAACATTCCAACGCTTGCCGAGCAGGTTTCGCGCGTTCCCACGCAGCCCGGCTGCTACCTTTGGAAAGACGCCAAGGGCGATGTCATCTACGTGGGCAAGGCGAAAAACCTGCGCGCCCGTATGCGTCAGTACGTGACGCTGCAGGACGAGCGCCAGAAGATCCCGCTGATGATGCAGCTGGTGGCGAGCTTTGACTATATCGTGGTGGAGACCGAGCACGAGGCGTTGGTGCTCGAGCGCAATTTGATTGGCCAGTACCATCCGTACTTTAACGTCGACCTCAAGGATGACAAGAGCTACCCCTTTATCGCCATTACAAAGGGCGACCTGTATCCCGCTATCAAATACACGCGTGAGCGTCATAAGCCGGGAACGCGCTATTTTGGACCTTATACCGATAGCCGCGCGGCGCGTGAGACGATAGATACGCTGCGCAAGGTTATCCCCATCTGCTCCGCATCCTGTGCGGAGTGGCGTCGTTGTCGCCGTATCGTCGAGTCCCACAAGGGCGAGGAAGACATCGTCAATATGATTTGCGCGCAAAACGGGCGCCCCTGCTTTGACTACCATGTCGGGCGCGGCCCGGGTGCGTGTGTCGGCGCGATTTCCCCGGCAGACTATGCCAAGAACGTCAAGCGTGTCGAGCGCTTTTTGTCGGGCCATCGCAAGGATGTCGTCGATGAGTTGACCTCCGAGATGGCGGATGCCGCCGAGGCGCTCGACTTTGAGCGCGCGGCGCGCGTCAAACGTCGTTTGGAGGTCATCAGGGGTCTGGACGACCGCCAGCAAGTCGTTTTTCCCTCCAGTGTCGATATCGATGTCATCGGGTTCTATCGCGAGGAGACCATCTCCGCCGCTTGCGTCTTCGTCGTTCGCGAGGGCCGAACAGTTCGCACCTGCGAGTTCATTCTCGACAAGGGCCTTGATGTTGACGAGGAAGAGCTCCAGTCGGGCTTTCTTAAGCGCTATTACGACGAGACGGCTGATATTCCAGCTGAGGTCAACCTTTCCGTCGAGCTTGAGGATGCGGAGGCGCTGGGGGAGTGGCTTGCGGGCAAACGCGAGCGTTCCTGCCATCTCCATAGGCCGCAGCGTGGCGAAAAGCACCGTCTGCTCGATATGGCATCCAAAAATGCGCGCCATGCACTCATGCGCTACATGATGCGTACGGGGTATGCCGACGACCGCACCAATCGGGCGCTCCTGGAGCTCGAAAGCGCGTTGGCGCTGCCATCGCCGCCGTTGCGTATCGAGTGCTTCGATATCTCTACGCTGCATGGCACCTTTACGGTCGCCTCGATGGTGGTGTTTACCAACGGCCGCGCCGACAAGAGCCAGTACCGCCGCTTTAAAATCCAGGCCGAATTGGACGAGGCGAATGACTTCGTTTCGATGTCCGAGGTTTTGGGGCGTCGCTATGCTCCCGAGCGGATGGCCGACGAACGTTTTGGCTCGCGCCCCGATCTGCTTGTTGTCGACGGCGGCAAGCCGCAATTGACCGCTGCGATCAAGCAACTTGAGGCTCTTGGGCTCGATATACCAGTTTGTGGCCTGGCAAAGGCCGATGAGGAGGTTTTCGTGCCTTGGGACGAGACTCCAGTCGTGCTGCCGACCGGGTCCGCGTCGCTCTATCTAATTAAACAGGTGCGCGATGAATCGCACCGTTTTGCCATCACGTTCCATCGCGAATTGCGCGATAAAGCCATGACGGTTTCGGTACTCGATGACGTTCCAGGCGTGGGACCCACCAGAAAACGTGCCCTTATGCGCCATTTTGGCTCGATGAAGCGTTTGCGCGCGGCGAGCGAGCAAGAGATCGCGGAAGTTCGAGGCGTTCCTGCCGATGTCGCCAAAGCGGTTCACGAGGCGCTCGTTGCATGGAATGCCGAGCGCGCCGAGGCGGCGGCAAAGCAATCCGAAAACTGAACACGCCTCTAAACAACTGATATACATGATTGCGTGATTTTCAATCATTTATTTCACGGCGATTACCAGCCGATTTCGGGTTTAATTAACGCTAAAACGTTTGACTAGCCATGGTGAACAACCCTGCTATCCAGCGGGTTGACGAAGACTGATATCTCACCTCGTCGATACATACTGTCTGGCGAATCGTTTGTCAATGAATTCGGTGAACGGTAGTAAATACCGTTCAAGCGTATGTATGTATCGGTCGCCGAGCGCGGCACCTCAGTTGGGTTCGTCGGTAGGTAAGGTATATATCGTCCGCAAGTTGCGCGGGGGCACGTCTAGGCGCTCCCGGGTAAGATTCTCTATTGATAGGAGAAGACATGGCCATCATCAACAAGGGTATGTCCAGGCGTTCGTTCCTCGGCCTCACCGGCAGCGTCGCTGCTGTCGCAGGGCTTGGTCTCACCGGCTGCGGTGGCAGCTCTAGCGACGAGGGTTCCGCTTCCGGTTCCGCCGATTCCGCCAACCGTGGCGGCGGCGTGATCACCGCTGGTTCCGCTTACGCTCCGTCCAGCTTCGACCCCGCCAGCACCGGCTCCGCTGTGGGCCTGGGTGCTAACTGGCACGTCGTCGAGGGCCTCTACGGCATCGATTACCACGACTACAGCACCTTCAACGAGCTCGCCACCGACGATCCCAAGTCTGTGGACGACACCACTTTCGAGGTCACCATCCGCAAGGGCGCCAAGTTCTCCGATGGCACTGAGGTCACCGCTGACGATGTCGTTGCCTCCTACACCGCTTGCGCCGCTTCCGCTACCTATGCTCCGTTCTTCCAGCCCTTCGAGTCCATCGAGGCCAAGGACGCCAGCACCGTGACGGTCAAGACCAAGGTCCCCAACTTCTCCCTGCTCAAGGATCGTCTGGCCATCGTCCGCGTTACCCCGGCCACCCAGACCGAGGAGGATCGCGCCAAGCAGCCGATCGGCTCCGGCCCCTGGATGTACGACTCTATCTCCGATACCGAGATCACCCTGGTTCCCAACCCCGAGTACGACGGTGAGTATGCTGCCGAGGATAAGAAGATCCAGTACAGCATCCTGACCGACCCCACCGCTCGCGTTACCGCTCAGCAGGAGGGCTCCACGCTCGTTATGGAGCTCGTTACCGCTGACGCCGTCGACCAGCTCGAGAGCGCCGGCTGCAAGATCGATAACGTTCAGGGTTTCGGCACCCGCTTCATCATGTTCAACGTCGCCAAGGAGCCTTGGAACAACGTCAAGGTCCGTCAGGCTGTCATGTATGCGCTCGACACCGAGAAGATGGTCAGCAACACCTTCGCCGGCCTTGCCACCGCTGCCAGCTGCTACCTGCCCAAGAGCTTCACCAACTATCATGAGGCTTCCACGGTGTACAAGACCGACGCCAAGAAGGCTAAGAAGCTCATCGAGGAGTCTGGCATCACCCCGGGTGCCATCACCCTGCGCACCACCGACAACGAGCAGATTAAGGGCATGGCCGCCCAGGTCAAGAACGACCTCGACGCTCTCGGCTTCGATGTGACCATCCAGACCGATACCTCGCCGGCCACCTACGCTGCCATCGACGGCGGCGAGGCCTACGATATCCTCCTTGCCCCTGGCGATCCTTCCTGCTTCGGCGCCGACCCCGACCTGCTGCTCAACTGGTGGTACGGCGACAACGTCTGGATGCAGACCCGTTGCCCGTGGAAGGAGTCCGCTGAGTGGCAGAAGCTCCACAGTCTCATGGACGAGGCTCTTGCCGCCGAGGGCGACGAGCAGCAGAAGAAGTGGAACGAGTGCTTTGACATCATTGCCGACAACGCCGTTCTGTACCCCGTTGTCCACGTCAAGACCGTCTCCGCTTCCTGGGACGATCCGTCCACTGCGCCCAACGGCGAGGCCCTCGATGGCTTCAAGGGCATCGGCACGACGAGCATGTCCTTCAGGGGCGTTGCGACCGTCAAGGCGTAAGACTCGCTTGAGTCTGTATGCAGGATGTCGGTCGTTGGGACCGTATCCTCATAGTTGAAACAAAGACCCGGGCGACCTCGATGTCGCTCGGGTCTTGTAATGAGTATCCGTACTCATATACCAGTTGGTCCTACCGACAAAAGAAAGGGGAGAGAACGTGAACAACTTGCTACGTTTGATTGGAAGGCGTCTTGTGGCGCTGCCGATCATGGCATTGGGCGTCACCGTCCTGGTGTTCTTCCTTATGTCGTTCTCCAAGACCGACCCCGCCTACACGGCGTTGGGTGACGGTGCCTCGCCCGAGGCGGTTGCCGAGTACCATGAGAAGTATGGTCTGGACGACCCCTGGCCCGTGCGCTACGTGCGCTATATGGGCGATTTGATCCATGGCGACATGGGCACCTATGGTGCTGCTCGCAACTCCGTTGCCAAGCGCATCTCCACTGCCCTGCCCGTCACGATGCAGCTGACCTTCATCGGCCTTGCCATCGGTGCGGTCGTTTCGTTTTTGCTCGGCGTCATCGCGGCACTGTATCGCGACAAATGGCCGGACCAAGTGATCCGCGTCTTTTCCATCGCCGGCTTGGCAACCCCGTCGTTCTGGCTTGCCGTTCTGTTGATCCTGCTGTTCTCTTCCTACCTTAAGGTGCTTCCGGCATCGGGTGCTCTGCCTCACTTCACCACGAATCCGGCTGGTTATCTGGGCCGCATGATTATGCCCGCCATCGCCTTGGCATTTCCGCTGACGGGCCAGATGACTCGTATCGTGCGTACCGCCATGGTCGAGGAGCTCGACAAGGACTATGTCCGTATGGCTCGCGGTGCCGGCGTTCCCGAGAAGGTCGTCGTCGGTATCAACGTTCTTCGCAATGCGCTGATCACCCCGGTCACCACCCTCGGTCTTAAGATCGGTTACCTCATGGGCGGCGCCGTCGTCATCGAGGTTATCTTCAACCTCCCCGGCATGGGCACCGCGATTCTGCAGGGCGTTCAGGGCAACGAGGCGAACCTGGTTCAGGGCGTCGTTATCGTCGTTGCTCTTGCCTTCATCATCATCAACATCGTGGTTGACATGCTCTACCTGCTCATCAACCCGCGCATCAGGACGGTGTAGATTATGGTAAAGATTCGAGAGAAGCAAACCGAGCAGCTCGAGAAGGCTGCCTCCAAGGGGCTCAAGCTCGGTGGCTGGAAGAAGATGACGCTGTCTTCTAAGATTGCCGCCGTCGTGCTGGTGCTGGTCGCCCTGACTGCGATTCTGGCGCCCCTTCTTGCCCCCTATAGCCCGGTCGAGATCTTTACGGCTCGCCAGGCTCCCGGCAACGGATTTATCTTCGGTACCGACGATAAGGGTCGCGATATTCTGTCGCGTATGCTCTACGGTGGTCGTTACTCGCTGATTATCGGCTTTGGCGCCACTGCCATGGCTCTGGTCTGCGGCTCGGTCGTGGGCGCCCTTGCAGCGGTTTCGCGCAAGGCCGTCTCCGAGACGATCATGCGTATCTTGGACATCATCATGTCCATCCCGGGTATCGCCCTCGCGGCCGTCTTCGTCTCCATCCTGGGCAACTCCGTGCCGTCGATCATCTTCGCCATCGGCTTTATGTACACTCCGCAGATTGCCCGTATCGTGCGCGCCAACATCGTGTCCGAGTACGGAGAGGACTATGTCCGCGCGGTCATCGTTTCCGGCGCCAAGGCTCCGTGGATTTTGATCAAGCATGTTCTGCGTAACTGCATCGCCCCGATCATGGTCTTCACCGTTACCCTGGTCGCCGACGCCATCATCTTCGAGGCCTCGCTGACCTTCATCGGCGCTGGTATCCAGGAGCCCACAGCTACCTGGGGCAACATCCTCGCCGACGCCCGCGGCGGCGTGCTCGCCGGCCGTTGGTGGCAGGCACTGTTCCCGGGCCTGGCCATCATGATCACCTGCCTGGCGCTCAACATCCTCTCCGAGGGCATTACCGACGCCATGGCCGCTGCTCCCTCCGCCGCCCTGGATCCGACCGATTCCTCCAAGCGTCGCGAGGCCGACCTGCTGGTCTCCGACCCCGTTCGCGCCTACAAGGAGCAGGCCCAGTCCCTCTCCGCTCGCCTTGGCGCCCTGCGCGATGTCGAGCTCAAGCGTGACGATCGCCATGTGCCTGACGAGTCTGTCGAACCGATTCTCTCGGTCCGCGATTTCTGCATCCAGTTTGAGCACCACGGCGATATCAACGTCGTCGACCATGTCAACTTTGACGTCCGTCCTGGTCAGACCATGGGCCTGGTGGGCGAGTCCGGTTGCGGCAAGTCCATCACCACGCTGGCCATCATGGGCCTGACCGACGATGACGAGCACCTTTCCGGCGAGGTCCTCTGGGAGGGCCGCGACCTGCTCAAGATGAGCAAGAAGGAGTGGTTCGGCCTGCGCGGTACCGATATCGCTATGGTCTATCAGGACGCCCTGTCCTCGCTCAACCCCTCCATGCTCATCTCTGCCCAGATGAAGCAGCTCACCAAGCGCGGCGGCACCCGCAGCGCCGAGGAACTCTTGGAGCTCGTGGGCCTCGACCCCAAGCGTACGCTCGAGAGCTACCCGCATGAGCTTTCCGGTGGCCAGCGTCAGCGTGTTCTGATCGCTATGGCCCTTACCCGCGACCCCAAGCTGGTCATCTGCGACGAGCCCACGACCGCTCTGGACGTTACCGTCCAGAAGCAGGTCATCAAGCTGCTCAACGACCTTCAGGCCAAGCTCGGCTTTGCCATGATCTTCGTCTCGCATGACCTGGCGCTGGTCGCCGAGGTCGCCCATAACATCACGGTTATGTATGCCGGTCAGGTTATCGAGCAGGCACCCACCAAGGAGCTGCTCACCAACCCGATTCACGAGTACACCCGCGGTCTTCTGGGTTCCGTTCTGTCCATCGAGAGCGGTTCGGGCCGCCTTCACCAGGTACCCGGCGCCGTTCCGAGCCCGCGCGATTTCCCCAAGGGCGATCGCTTCGCGCCCCGCTCGAGCCATCCGCGTATTGGCCTGGACACCCGTCCGGTCTTCAAGCGCGTGCCCGGCACCGAGCACTTCTATTCCGAGCTCCCCGACGAGGTGCTCAAGGCAAATGGTTTGACCCCTCACGCGGAGGTGATGTAGATGAGCGAGACCGCAGTCAACGGCGTCGAGCCGATCATCTTCCTTGATGACGTCCACGTCACCTTTAGGACCCGTACCGGCTCGATTCTGCACCCTAACCTGGTTCACGCCGTCCAGGGTGTAACGATTAGGCTCATGCCCGGTCAGACGATCGGCATCGTCGGCGAGTCCGGTTGCGGTAAGTCCACCACCGCCAACGTCATGTGCGGCCTGCAGGCCCCCACGAGCGGCAAGGTCTACTTTAAGGGCAAGGACGTTACCAAACGTACCGCCGAGGACCGTCGCCACATGGGTCGCGTCATCTCGGTCGTGTTCCAGAACCCGGCCACGGCACTCAACCCCCGTATGGTCGTTCGCGAGCAACTGCTCGACCCCATGCGCGTCCACAACCTGGGTACCGAGGCCGAGCAGGAGAAGCGCGTCAAGGAGCTCTTGGAGCTCACCGGTCTGCCCAGCTCCGCCGCCGAGGTTCTTCCCGGCCAGCTTTCGGGCGGCCAGCGTCAGCGCGTCGCAATTGCCCGTGCCCTGTCGCTGAACCCCGATGCCATCATCGCCGACGAGCCCACCTCGGCTCTGGACGTTTCGGTTCGCGCGCAAATTCTGAACCTGCTGACCGACCTTAAGAAGGAGCTCGGCCTGGCCATGGTGTTCATCAGCCATGACATCCAGACGGTCCGCTATATCTCTGACGACATCATCGTTATGAATGGCGGCAAGATCGTCGAGCAGGGCGAGGCCAAGCAGGTCTTCCAGCACCCTCAGGACCCCTACACCAAGATGCTGCTCGGTGCTGCGCCGTCGCTGCTGCATCCCAAGCTCGGCGAGTAGCCTCGCTTTCCCTCCCGTGCGCCCGGTTCCCTTGCCGGGCGCACCTCCGTTGCGATTTCGAAAGGTTGGGTTCACGAGCCATGCCAAGTGCTCAGGAGCTACAACAGCAATTTGGTGGGTATCGGGGCGCCATGCCCCGTCCATCAGATTTCGATCTCTTTTGGAAGGACCGCATGGCCGAGGCCGACGCCGTCGGACTTGACTATGCGATCGAGACGGCATCGGTCATCGATGCCGTGACCTGCCAGCTTTTCGACCTCTGGTATACCGGCATGTGTGGCGCTCGCCTGCATGCCAAGTACCTTAAACCCGTCTCGGACGAGCCCGTGCCATTGGTACTTCAGTTCCATGGGTATCCGGGTGCAAGCCGCAGCTGGTTTGAGCAGGCGTCGTTTGCGGGCATGGGCATGGCACTCATCGCCCTCGACTGCCCCGGCCAAGGAGGTCCCTCCGAGGACATTGGTGGATTTGAGGGCACAACGGTCGCGGGCCATATCGTCGCCGGTATCGACGGCGATCCGGCCAACCTCTACTATGTCCGCTTGCACCAAGATATTCGCATCCTGTGCCGCATCGTTCGCGAGCTCGAGGGCATCGATCTTGCCCGTGTGTTTGTGAACGGCGCGTCGCAGGGCGGCGGTTTGGGCATTGCGACCTGTGCACTTAACAGCGAGCTTATCAATCGCGCCGCCATCCTCTATCCCTTCTTATCGGATTTCCGCCTGGTCTGGGATTTGGATGCCGACGACATTGCCTACGAGGGCCTGCGCTATTGGTCTCGCTGGTTTGACGAGGACTCGACTCGTATCGACGAAGCCTATGCCAAGCTGGCGTACTTCGATTCCAAGAACTTTGCCCCTATGGTCAAATGCCCCGTGCTGTTTGGCACCGGCACAGCCGATACCGTCTGTCCGCCAGCGACGCAGTTTGCGGTCTATAACAACCTGACCTGTGAAAAGCGTCATGAGTTCTTTGAAGGCTTTGGCCACGAGGAGATTCAGGATTTTGACGATCTGATCATTCCGTTTTTCTGCAAGGGAGGGGAGGCTCATGTCTAAGTGCGAGAGCAATATCGATGAGCTGATTGTCCCCGAGCTTGCGGGGATTTCTGGGACGGTTTCGTCAAGGCTCGCAGAATATCGGGACTGGCGCGGTGATGTCCAAGCAGATGTTTCTGATTTAGAGACATGCGCTTCGAATCTTGAGATTCAAGGCCTGGCCATTACGGCGATTGACTTTGTTAACCCCTGCGCCCGTTACTCGGAGGTCTCCTTTGAGCTCGGTGACGATGCGATTCACGCTCGTTTGATCGAGCCTGTCGGTCGTGCCCGAGTATCTGAGCGCGTGCCGCTGTGCCTGATGTTCCACGACATCGATCGGCCTGTGCGCGGCTGGCATCACATGACGAGATTTGCCGCCATGGGGTATGCCGTCCTCGCGCTGGATGACGATGTTGCTGGTGCGGACGACCTGCGGCGGGGGATTTCTTCGCCCGCTTTTGTCGAGCGCGTCCGTTGGGGTTGCGCGCTGGCGAAGGTGGCGCGCAATCTTGATGGCATGGACCCCGACCGCATCTTTGCATGGGGCGAGGGTCTTGGCGGCGGAGTCGCGCTGGCGGTTTCTGCTCTGGACGAGCGGGGCCTCGTCTGCACGGCGGTTGCCAATCCGCTTCCTGGCGGCCTCGAGGCGCTGTCGTCTCGGGTGCGCGAATCGGTGCTCATGGGCACATCGCTTATGGATACCGTGAGCGATCCCAAGGATCAGTTTGCCGTATTCAACGGTCTTGAGTGTGACCGGAGGCATATCATCTATGCAAAATACGCTCACGAGCGCATCAATGCGTTCGAAAACGAAGTCGTCGACTTTTTTAACCAAACGTTCTACCCGTGTTCTTTGGCCTAGACGGCCTGGACACTGCCAACAAGAGTGGGTGGCATAGGGCCGCCCGCCAGACAGCTAAGGAGATTCTTGTGGCAACTCAGAAATTCACCGGCGTTATCCCTCCCGTCGTTGTTCCCGATACCGAAGATCACCAGCTCGACGTTGCCTCCTTTGAGCGCAGCATCAACCGCATGATCGATGCCGGCGTCGATGGCCTGTTCTTCTTGGGATCCTCGGGCGAGGTCGTCTTCTCCACCGACGAGCGCCGTCGCCAGATTATCGCCGAGGCCGTTCGTATCGTCGACCACCGCGTTCCCGTTCTGGTCGGCATCATCGATACCGAGACCGAGCGCATGATCGAGCACGGCAAGGTCGCCCAGGAGCTGGGCGCCGATGCCCTCGTCGCCACCTGCCCGTTCTATGCCCTGCAGGGCATGACCGAGGTCGAGGAGCACTTCCGCATCCTGCACGAGGAGCTCGACCTGCCCATCTTTGCCTATGACATTCCCGTGTGCGTCCACACCAAGCTCCCCTGGAAGCTCCTTGCCAAGCTCGGCGCCGAGGGCGTTCTGGCCGGCGTCAAGGATTCCTCGGGTGATGACATCTCGTTCCGCTACCTCGTTCAGGAGAACGAGAAGAACGGCCATCCGATGAGCATCCTCACCGGTCACGAGGTTGTTGTCGACGGCGCTTACCTTGGTGGCGCCGACGGTTCCGTTCCGGGTCTCGCCAACGTTGAGCCCGAGGGCTACGTGCGTCAGTGGAAGGCCGCCCAGGCTGGTGACTGGGCTACCGTCAAGGCCGAGCAGGATCGCCTCAATGAGATTTCGCACATCTGGGATGTCACCTCGGGCGTTCAGGGCTATGCCGGTGGCGTCGGCGCCTTCAAGACCGCTATGAACCTCATGGGTATCTTTGACAGCCCGACCATGCCGCGCCCGGTGAAGGCCATGACTGGCGAGAACGTCGAGGCGATTCGCAAGGTCCTTCAGGACAACGGTCTCCTGTAAAGCTTCCCCAGGCACCCGATCTTGGGGCTCAAGTGGTCGGGCGTGACCCATTAGGTCAACGCCCGACCACTTTCACCCCAACCTCGGGCACCTGGGAAACCTTTACCAAGTTGCGGCGATAACACCGCCTTCATTTCCTGTAGTTGTTATTTATCTCCTAAGGAGAGCGACATGGAGAACAAGTACGTCTGCTCTGTCGATATCGGCGGAACTAAGATCGCGACTGCCATCATGGAGTACCCGGCTGACGGCAGCGTGCCCCATCCCGTTTTTGAGGCCGAGGTTCCTACCGAGGCCCAGGAGGGCGGCGAGGCCGTCTTCCAGCGTATCGAGGCGTCCATCAAGGCTGCTCTCGAGGCGAATCCCGATGTCGAGGTCCTTGGCGTCGGTATCGGTGCCGCCGGCGTCGTCGATCCCAAGACGGGCGCCATCGCGTATGCCAACGAGATTATGCCCGGTTGGTCCGGCGTTCAGTTGGGGCCGCGTCTGCGCGAGGACCTCGGTCTTCCCGTTGCCGTTGTAGGCGACGTGCAGGCTCATGCTCTGGGCGAGGCCCACTGGGGCGTCGGCAAGGGCAAGTTCTCCGTCTTGTGTCTTGGCATCGGTACGGGCATCGGCGGAGCATATGTCGAGAACGGCCGCGTGATGCAGGGCTTCCATGGTGCTGCTGGCCATATGGGCCACATCGAGTGTTCGGCTGCCGCCGGCATTCCCTGCGCCTGCGGGCGTTCCGGCCATCTGGAGTCGGTTGCTTCGGGCACTTCCATTGGTCGTATGTACGATGAGCGCTTTGGCCGCGTCGACCCCAGCCGTCCTTCGGTCGGTCGCGATGTGAACGACCTGTGCCGTGCAGGCGACGCAAAGGCGACCGAGGTCATCCATGATGCCGGCTTTGCGCTGGGTGCCAGCTTGGGCTCGCTCGCTAACATCCTGGACCCTGAGGTCATCGTGCTTTCGGGCGGCGTGATTCACCAAGGTCCCGATTGGCGTTCGCAGACGTGGAAGGATTCGGTGCACGAGGGCTATGCCAGCCAGGCGCTCGATCCGCTTCAGGACACGCCGATCCTCATCGGTTCTCTGGAGGGCGATGCTCCGCTCATCGGTGCCGCTGAGCATCTTCTTGCCTCGTTGAAGTAAACGTATCTGCTGTAGGAGCCTCCCGAGACAACACGCCTCGGGAGGCTGTTCTGAGAAAGGTTGCAGCCTTATGACCGTCGATCCTTTGATTCAATCCCTGAAGGGCAAGCTCGTCGTGAGCGTTCAGGCGTATATGGGCGAGCCGCTTCGTACGCCCGAGACCATGGCTCAAATGTCTCGCGCTTGCGAGCTTGGCGGCGCCGCCGCCATTCGCTGTCAGGGCCTTGCCGACATTGCCGCTATTAAGGGTCGCTGTGAGGTTCCCGTCATCGGCCTGTGGAAGGATGGACACGAGGGCGTTTACATCACGCCGACGCTGCGTCACGCTCGCGCCTGCGTTGCTGCCGGTGCCGATATCGTGGCGATCGACGCCACCGATCGTCCGCGTCCCGATGGCAAGACCGTCGAGGATACCTTCCGCCCGCTGCACGAGGAGGGCGTGCTCCTGATGGCGGATTGTGCCACCATCGAGGACATTCGCCGTGCGGTTGATATGGGCTTTGACCTGGTATCCACCACGCTTTCTCACGGCGTCGCCGCCATCGACTGCACCATGGCCGATGGCCCCGACCTGCCACTCCTGCGTCAGGCGACCGAGGAATTCCCCGGTCTTCCCATCATCTGCGAGGGCCGCGTGCACACGCCCGAGGAGGCTCGCGCTGCGATCGATGCTGGCGCCTGGGCCGTTGTCGTCGGCACCGCCATCACGCACCCCACGAGTATTACGAGTTGGTTCAAGGCTGCGCTTGAGGCGTAAGACAGGCCTCGTATCCGCTCGGGGCGGTATACTCAATATAGGCAATTGACCGCGCGGGATCCGGGTTGCTGGGTCCCGCGCTTGTTTTTGGGAGGCAGCACATGCAAAAGGGAGATGCCATGGATGCGGCGGAGCGCTCGGAGCGCATCCCCGATATCGTCATCATCACCGGAATGTCCGGATCGGGCCGCACACAGGCCATGCACGTGTTCGAGGACATGGGCTATTTTTGCATTGATAACCTACCTCCGCGTCTCATCGCCCAGCTTGCCGAGCTCGTCGGCATCAATACGGGCGTGGGCAGGCATCTCGCCGTCACCTGCGATTTGCGTAGCCAGGGACTGTTTGACGAGTTGCTCGATGCGGTCGCCGCGCTCGAAGAGCGCGAGATGAGCTGCGACATCGTGTTCCTGGAGGCTTCTGACGAGGTGCTGATTCGTCGCTACAGCGAAAATCGCCGCCGTCATCCCATTGCCAAGCCGGGGGAGACTACGGCCGATGCCATTCAGCGCGAGCGCCTTCAGCTGCGGGGCGTGCGCGATCGAGCCGATATGATTATCGACACGAGCCGCCTGCGCACCTCTGCCCTGCGCAACAAATTGCGCATGGCGTTCTCCGAGTTGTCCGACCAGCAGCTCATGGACGTTCACGTGTTCTCGTTTGGCTTTAAGCACGGTATGCCCGTCGAGGCGGACATTATGATCGACGTTCGCTTCCTGCCCAATCCGTTTTACGATCCCGAGATGCGTACCATGACCGGTCTCGATAAGAAAGTCTCCGACTTTGTTCTGGACCATCCCAAGACCCAGGAGTTCTGGAAGGCCTGGACGCAGCTGCTCGATACGGTGATGCCGGGCTATATCGCGGAGGGTAAGCCGCAGCTTTCTATCGCCATCGGCTGCACGGGCGGACAGCACCGTAGCGTCGCCATTGCCGAGGCCACGGCCCGTTACCTGGAAGGCGCCCAGTATCACGTGAGCATCTCCCACCGCGACCTGTCGCGCGCCAACACGAAGGCATAGGCCTGCATGTCGTTTACCGCTGAGGTGCGCGACGAGCTTGCGCGCTGCGAACCCGAATGTGAATACTGCGATTTGTCGACGCTTGCCGCCCTGACGCGTGTGAGCGGTACGCTTTCGTTGGCCGGCTCCGGGCGGTATCGTTTGACGGTCGCGACCGAGACGGGAGCCGTCGCGCGCACGATGATCACGCTGACGCATCGCATCCTTAAGCTCAAAACGGAATTCACCGTTCGTAAATCGGTCTTGCATAAGGTCCGTAACTATCTCATTACCCTGCCCGATCAACCCGACCTGGACAAGGCTCTGGTGCTGCTGGGTATTCTAGACCGCAGGGGAGGGCTCGTTGCTGGTGTTCCCCGACACATCGTTGCCCGTCCCTGCTGCAGGCTTGCCTACATCCGCGGCGCGCTCATCGCGGGCGGCTTCGTGGCCGATCCACGCGGCGATTTTCATTTGGAGATCGCGGTGCAGGGCGAGCAATATGCCAAGGGGCTTTGCGACCTGTTGGGGCAGATTGGGGTCCATGCTCGTGTTAATGCGCGGCGGGGGTCATATGCCGTGTACATTAAGAGCGCCGAGGAAATCGAGCATTTATTAAAGCTGATTGGTGCCAAGCGCAGCGTTGCCGAGATTGAGGAGGCGCGCGCGGTCAAGTTGGTTAAGAACGATGTGAACCGTCGCGTGAACGCCGAGCTCGCCAACCAGACCAGAAGCGCCGGTGCTGCCCAACATCAGCTTGCGCTTATCGATGAGCTCGAGCAGCGCGGCCTTCGCGATGCGCTTCCGGATGCCTTGGCGGTCTTTTGCGACCTGCGCGAGCGCTATCCCGATCTGTCGCTGCGTGATTTAGGGGAGATGGCTGACCCTCCCTTGTCGAAGTCGGCCCTCTACCATCGAGTTTTGAGGCTTGAAAAGCTCATTGAAGCAAACGGGTAGTTTAAAGTATCGACTTATATACGGATTTAGCTGCTATTTTATTCTTTAAAACGTTTTAACGTAAATTTGATTTTCAATTTCGAGCATTCTCGTGAAATTCAAGTCAAAAAAAAGGTATATTAGGCGAGTGGTTAGTTTGTGGGCCTCAACGGCGGGCGCTGTAGCTTGCGGGGGCCTTACGAAAGGAGACACAATGGCAGTAAAGGTTGCTATTAACGGCTTCGGTCGCATCGGTCGTCTGGCTTTCCGTCAGATGTTCGGTCATGAGGGCTCCGAGATCGTCGCTATCAACGACCTCACCTCTCCCGATATGCTCGCTTACCTGCTGAAGTACGACTCCACGCAGGGCAACTACGCTCGCGATCACGAGGTCGTTGCTGGCGAGGATTCCATCACCGTTGACGGCAAGGAGATCAAGATCTACAAGGAGGCCGACGCCAACAACCTGCCTTGGGGCGACCTCGACGTCGACGTCGTTCTCGAGTGCACCGGCTTCTACACCAGCAAGGCTAAGGCTCAGGCCCACATCAACGCTGGCGCCAAGAAGGTCGTCATCTCCGCTCCGGCCGGCAGCGATCTGCCCACCATCGTGTACAACGTCAACCACGAGACGCTGACCGCTGAGGACAACATCATCTCCGCTGCTTCCTGCACCACCAACTGCCTCGCCCCGATGGCCAAGGGTCTGAACGACTTCGCTCCCATCGTGTCCGGCATCATGACCACCATTCACGCCTGGACCGGCGACCAGATGCCGCTCGACGGCCCGCAGCGCAAGGGCAACAAGCGTCGTAGCCGCGCCTGCGCCGTCAACATCGTCCCCAACACCACCGGTGCTGCCAAGGCTATCGGCCTGGTTCTCCCCGAGCTCAACGGTAAGCTCATCGGTGCCGCCCAGCGCGTCCCGACGCCGACCGGCTCCATCACCAACCTCTACGCTGTCGTTGACAAGAAGGTCACCGTCGACGAGGTCAACGCCGCTATGAAGGCCTACGCTTCCACCATCTCCGAGACCTTCGGTTACAACGAGGACGACATCGTCTCCACCGACATCATCGGCGAGACCCACGGCTCCATCTTCGACGCCACTCAGACCATGTGCTCTGACCTCGGCAACGGCCAGACCCTCGTTCAGGTCACCTCTTGGTACGACAACGAGAACTCCTACACCTCTCAGATGGTCCGCACCATCAAGTACTTCGAGAAGTTCGTTGCTTAATTTAGCTTTTAGCGAATAGCTCGTTGAGCGTCTAAAGAAGGGCGCGGCCTCATAGGGCTTACACCCTAGGGTCGCGCCCTTTTTATAGGAAATCGTCTGCCGTAATGGGAGGCAGACACGTACGAAAGGTAGAAGCAAACATGGCCTTTACCAAGAAGACCGTCCGCGACATCGATGTCGACGGCAAGCGCGTTCTCGTCCGCGTTGACTTCAACGTGCCTATCAAGGATGGCGTCGTTGGCGATACCACCCGCATCAAGGCTGCCCTGCCCACCATCAACTACCTCGTTGAGCACAACGCTCGCGTCATCCTCATGAGCCACCTCGGCCGTCCCGATGGCACCGGCTTCCAGTCCGAGCTGTCCCTCGAGCCCGTCGCCAAGAAGCTCGCTGAGCTCTCTGGTCTCGATGTTGCCTTTGTCGCCGACACCTACGGCGAGAAGGCTGCTGAGGCTGTTGCCGCCGTCGAGCCGGGCAAGGTCCTCGTTCTCGAGAACGTCCGTTTTGACAAGCGTGAGAAGAAGAACGATCCCGAGATCGCCAAGAAGCTCGCTTCCTATGGTGACGTCTTCGTTCTCGATGCCTTCGGCACCGCTCACCGCGCCCAGGGTTCCGTCGTGGGCCCCGCCGCTTACCTGCCTGCCGTCGCCGGCTTCCTGCTCGAGGAGGAGGTCGACACGCTGACCGGCATCTTCGCCGAGCCCGAGCGCCCCTTCGTCGCTATCGTCGGCGGTTCCAAGGTTTCCTCCAAGATCGGCGTTCTCGATCACCTCATCGACTCCGCTGATACCCTGATCATCGGTGGCGGCATGGCCTACACCTTCTTCCTGGCTCAGGGTCTGACCGTCGGTCAGTCCCTCAAGGAAGAGGACTGGGTCGAGCGCGCCGGCGAGATGCTCAAGAAGGCCGAGGAGAAGGGCGTCAAGATCCTGCTCCCCATCGACAACCGCGTTGCCGATCACTTTGGCGAGGACGCTGTCCCCGAGGTTGTCGCTTCCGACGCTATCCCCGACGATCGTGAGGGCATGGACATCGGCCCCAAGACCGAGGAGCTCTACGCCGAGGCCGTCAAGGGCGCCAAGACCGTGTTCTGGAACGGCCCCATGGGCGTCTTCGAGTTCGACAACTTCGCTCACGGCACCCAGGCTATCGCCGAGGCCGTCGCCGAGGCCGACTGCACCTCGATCATCGGCGGTGGTGACTCTGTCGCGGCTGTCAACAAGTTCAACCTGGCCGACAAGATGAGCTGGATCTCCACCGGTGGTGGCGCTTCCATGGAGCTCGTCGAGGGTAAGGCCCTGCCCGGAGTGGAGGCGCTTCTCGATGCCTAATCGCACCCTTCTTATCGCTGGTAACTGGAAGATGAACAACGACGTCGCCGAGGCCGCCAAGCTCGCCGACGAGCTGGCTCAGGCTCTGCCCGAGGTTCCGGCTGGCGTCGAGGTGCTCGTCTGCCCTCCGACCATTGACATCACCACGGTTCATGACCGTATTCAGGCTGCCCCCATCGCCCTCGGTGCTCAGAACGTGTACTGGGAGGCCAAGGGTGCCTTCACCGGTGAGTCCTCTTGCGACATGCTCAAGTCCGCTGGCTGCACCTACTGCATCATCGGTCACTCCGAGCGTCGCGACTACTTCCACGAGACCGACGAGGATCAGAACAAGAAGGCCAAGGCCCTCGTTGCCGCCGGTCTTGTTCCCGTCTTCTGCTGCGGCGAGTCCCTCGAGGTCCGCGAGGCTGGCACCTATGTCGAGCACGTCGTGAACCAGGTCAAGGCTGGCCTTGCTGGTCTTGAGATCACCTGCCCCAAGCAGGTCGTCGTCGCCTACGAGCCCATCTGGGCTATCGGCACCGGCAAGACCGCTACCGCCGAGGACGCTCAGGAGGTCTGCGGCGCTATCCGTGAGACCCTCAAGGAGATGTTCGGCGAGGAGCTCGCCGACGGTATCCGCGTCCTGTACGGTGGTTCCGCTAAGCCCGGCAACATCGCCGAGCTCGTCGCTAAGCCTGACGTTGACGGCGCCCTCGTGGGCGGCGCTTCGCTCAAGGCTGCCGACTTCGCCTCTATGGTCGTCAAGGCAGGCGAGTAGGACATATGGCACAGCGTCATCTTCCTGCACTCCTGATCATCATGGATGGCTGCGGCCTTGCTCCGGCCGATGGCGAGAACGCCGTCGCCGCTGCCAAGACGCCCTTCCTTGATAGCCTGTACGAGAAGTATCCTCACACCACGCTCGGTGCTTCGGGCGAGGACGTGGGCCTTCCCGACGGTCAGATGGGCAACTCCGAGGTAGGCCACCTCAACATCGGTGCCGGCCGCATCGTGTTCCAGGAGCTTTCGCGCATCAACAACGCCATCAAGGACGGCTCCATCGCCAAGAACGAGGTTTTCGTCAAAGCTATGGACGACGTCAAGGCCGAAGGCAAGACCCTGCACCTCATGGGCCTTATGAGCCCTGGCGGTGTTCATTCTCACATGAACCACGTCGAGGCTCTGGTCAAGATGGCTGCCCAGCATGGCGTCAAGACCGTTCGCGTCCACGCCTTCATGGATGGCCGCGACGTCGACCCGCAGTCCGGTGCCGGCTACATGAGCGAGTTCTGCGCTTTCCTGGCTAAGATCTCCGAGGAGACCGGTTGCGACGCTCGCGTTGCCACCGTTTCGGGCCGCTATTGGGCCATGGACCGCGACAACCGTTGGGAGCGCATCCAGCGCGCCTACGACGTCATGGTCAACGCGTCCGATGCCGATACCGACCCCGTTGCCGGTATCAAGGCCTACTACGAGAAGGATCCGCGCGGCGACGAGTTCGTCGAGCCTTTCGCGGCCCACAACGAGGGCATCCACGAGGGCGACGCGGCCATCTTCTTCAACTTCCGTCCCGACCGCGCTCGTCAGATGACCCGCGTGTTCACGGACAAGGAGTTCGATGGCTTTGAGCGCGAGCAGATTAAGCTCTCGCACTTTGTGACGATGACCGAGTACGATCCGACGTTTGACGTCGAGGTCGCCTTCCCCAAGACGTTCCCCGAGAACGTCCTGGCCGACGTTATCGCCGCCAATGGCCTGAAGCAGCTGCACACCGCCGAGACCGAGAAGTACGCTCACGTGACGTTCTTCCTCAACGGCGGCATCGAGGAGCCCAAGGAGGGCGAGGAGCGCGTGCTCGTCGCTTCCCCCAAGGTCGCTACCTACGATCTGCAGCCCGAGATGAGCGCTCCCGAGGTTACCGAGAAGCTTGTCGCCGCTATCAACGAGGATCGCGCTGATTTCTACATCGTGAACTTCGCAAATTGCGACATGGTTGGTCACACCGGTGTCTTCGACGCCGCCGTTAAGGCCGTCGAGGCTGTTGACGATGCTCTGTCCAAGGTTGTCCCGGCGATTCTCGCCAAGGGCGGCTTTGCGCTGATTACCGCCGACCACGGCAACGCCGATCACATGTTTGACGTTGCTTCCGACGGTTCCAAGCATCCGTTCACGGCTCACACCACCAACCGTGTGCCGTTCATCATCGTTGATGAGAAGGCGCAGCTCACCGGTATCGAGGACGGCCGTCTTTCCGATATCGCTCCGACCATGCTCACCATGGCTGGTATTGAGCCTTCCGCCGAGATGACGGGTCGCGTGCTCGCCACCGAGGCCTAATAGAAAACAAATACCGTTTTCTTATAAGGGGGTTGTCCACAATCGGGCAACCCCCTTTTTCTGCCATTTGGGGACGGGGTAGAAATGGCAGAAATAGTTTTCCTCTAAAGCTTGACTTTCCGTTTGCCTGTGATGGCTTGCCGCTGGCTAGTTTTCTTTCGTTGCCAACCTTGTATTAATGCCTATCTGGGTAGAGTTTGATGCAAACTATGCTTGTGGATTGTGAGGTCCAGCAATGACAAGGCAGGCCAGAGTTAAGTCCCCCTACGGCTATTACCACGTGATGATGAGAGGCTGTGGCAAGCAGTATCTATTCGAAGAGGATTATCAGCGCAGGTTTTTCTTGTCCGTAGCTGGCGAAGCATGCACGCGGTACAAGGCATCTCTGTGCGCCTGGTGCCTCATGGACAATCACGTGCATATGCTGCTTTCTGATCACGAGGACCATATGTGGGAGATTGTCCATTACATAGGAACCCTCTATGGTCAGTTTTTCAACAGGGTGACCGGACACTGTGGCCCTGTATTTCAGGATCGCTATAAAAGTAAGCCAATCGAGTCTAACGACTATTTTATGCAAGCAATTCGCTATATTCACGATAATCCGATTGAGCTTGGTTGCCGTCCGGAATGCTACCAATGGAGCAGCTATCAAGCCTATCTTGGTGAAGGCGGCCATCTGGACCGAAGCATCCTATTTAGTCTAATCGGTGGACAGGGAAATTTTGAATCCTTTAGCAAATCGGGCCGCAAGGATACCTATGTATTGAATACTGGTCGTTCGATGACGGTATTTGAGCAGGAGCGCAAGGCTAGGGGAGTTCTGAACGGCATGGATCCCCATAATGTTATAGGGCTTCCCGGTCCATTTGAACGTGCCGAGGCTGTTCGCAGGCTGTATGAGGCTGGCTTTAGTGAGCGACAGATTGTTCGTCTTACGGGGCTTGGACGCTATGTCGTTCAAAATGCTGTCAAATCACTTTAATAGATGAAAATCAAGAGCTATTTCTGCCATTTCTACCCCGTCCCCGAGTGGCAGGTAGGGGAGAGCGGGGGATTGTGGTACAGTACTGGAGTTTGAATTGTTCTATTAAGGAGCTTATCTATGGGTCCGTTTCAGATTCTTCTGTTTATCGTTTGGGCTGTTTCTGCCGTGGCGCTGACGATTCTCGTTCTGATGCATTCCGGTAAGGGCACCGGCGTTTCGGATATGATCGCTAGCTCGCTGTATAACTCCAGCTCTGCCACGGGCGTCATGGAGCAGAACCTCGATCGCCTGACGGTAATTATGGCCGTCGTTTTTGCCGTGTGTGTCGTTCTGTGCATGTTCTTCTTCCCGCAGGGCATCGTCGGCTACTAAGCATCGGCGTATATACGTTTGTAAAGGGTCCCGCATGTGCGGGGCCCTTTTTGTTTACAGACTTGTAATAGAGTCAAAATATCCCCACATACTTCGCCTAACTAAAGAAATTCTCGACCGTTAACCGGAATTAGCGCCATATTGTGCATAAAATGCGCTACTGTATTGCGAAACGTTGGTCCGCACTGCATAACCAGCCATAACGGCGGACCGCGTTTGAATGGTTCGAATGGGCTGTCTCGACGTTGCCCGGCCGAATTCACTTTGTCCTATCTCATAAGGAGGATGGCATGGCTGATTCTATGTTCCACCAGCCCGTTATGGGTCGTCGCGCCTTTGTTGGCGGCACCCTCGCTGCGAGCTCCATGGCTTTTCTTGCCGCGTGCGGCAAGAAGGGCGGCGACGCTTCCGGATCTGACTCCGGTTCGACGCTGAACTTCTACATCAACAACCCGGTCTGCATCGACCCCTACAACGTCCAGGAGGATCAGGGCACTCAGGTCGAGTACCAGCTCTTCGACGCTCTGACGGAGTACGACCCCGAGAAGGGCGAGATCGTTCCGCTGGCTTGCGAGTCCTTTGAGGCTAACGACGACGCCACCGAGTTCACCTTCAAGATCAAGAAGGCCAAGTTCCACAACGGTGACGACGTTACTTCCAAGTCCTTCAAGCTCGGTTGGGAGCGCCTGGTCAACACCAAGTCGGCCATCGCTACCGAGTATGGTCCTTCCGAGGTCTCCTACCACCTTTCCATGGTCGAGGGCTATGACGATCTGCTTGCCGGCAACGCTACCGAGCTCAGCGGTGTTACTTGCCCCGACGATGAGACCCTCGTCGTCAAGCTGTCTTCCGCTTACGCCGACTTCCCCTTCGTCGCCTCTCACCCGGCTCTGTCCCCGGTTCCCGAGTGCGCCGAGTCCGATGTCAAGAGCTTCTACCTTGCCCCGGTCGGTAACGGCCCGTTCATGATGGACGGCAAGTGGGAGGATGGTCAGGAGATCAACCTCAAGAAGTTTGACGATTACTATGGCGACAAGGCCAAGATCGACGCCATCCACTTCCAGGTCATCAAGGACATGGAGACCGCTTACAAGGAGTTCCAGGCCGGTAACCTCGATGTCTGCGACGTTCCCGTTGCTCAGATCGATGCCGCCAAGAAGGACCGTGGCGAGTCCAAGGACGGTTACACCATGGGTGACGGCGAGCATATGCTGCTCGGTGCCGAGCCTTCCACGTACTATCTGACCTGCAACACCACGGCCGAGCCGTTCAATAACGCCGACCTGCGCAAGGGCATCTCCCTGGCCATCAACCGTGAGGCCATCTGCAAGACCATCTTCAAGGGTACCCGTACCCCCGCCGACGGTATTGTTCCTCCGGGAATCGCCGGCTACAAGGAGGGCGCATGGGAGTTCTGCGCCTATGACGTCGACAAGGCTAACGAGTACCTCGACAAGGTCGCTCCCGCTGGCGCTAACGGCGATCGTGGCATTAGCGTGACCCTTTCCTACAACCAGGACGGTGGTCACAAGGAGATCATGGAGTCCATCATCGGCGACCTCGCCAAGGTTGGCGTTACCGCTGTCTCCGATACCCCTGAGTGGTCTGCCCTGCTCGAGCAGTATCAGAACTTCAACTATCAGTTCGGCCGTCTGGGCTGGATCGCCGATTACCCGATCATGGACAACTTCCTGTACCCGCTGTTCCACTCCGACTCCCTCGGTGGCGACAACCGCTCCGGTTACAGTAACCCCGAGTTCGATGCCAAGGTCGACGAGGCCCGCACCACGGTTGATGACGAGGAGCGCATCGCCAAGATGCGGGAGGCCGACGCCATGGTCGCTGCTGACTGCCCGGTTATCCCGGTGATGTTCTACACGCACACCATCGCTGGCTCTGACCGCGTCAAGCATCTCTATGTTGATCCGCAGAAGCACGCCGATCTGGGTACCGCCGAGCTCGCCTAAGGGTTTTGCAGCTTCCGTGAGGGTCAAGTATTTACGTAGACCTCATGGGAAACATACAGTTCTCCCTAACCTGGGGTAAACTGGCTGATGGTAATTTTGGGATGCCGGTCTGGCGATCGGCATCCCATTTAGGTTAATCCCTAGATAGGGGAGTGGTATGGGTAAGTACATCGTTAAACGTGTGCTTCAGTTCATCCCGGTGTTTTTGGGCGTTACGCTGATTCTGTTCGCCCTCCAGAATATCGTGCCGGGAGATCCGATCAAGCTGATCGGTGGAGACAAGGCTCTGTCCCCCGAGGTGGAGCTTCAGCTTCGCGTTCGCTATCACCTGGTCCAGACGGACGAGGACGGCAACGCGATCCTTGACGAGAACGGCGACCCCGTTCAAACGTCGCTCGTGGACCGTTACTTGTATTACATGAACGGCCTGCTTCATGGCGATCTGGGCAATTCGTACCAGCGCAAGCTGCCGGTTACGGAAATCTTTGCCCAGAAGTATCCGTATACGGTCAAACTTGCCGCGTGCGCCATCGTGCTCGAGGCAATCATGGGTATCGGTGCGGGTATCATTTCGGCGGTTAAGCGTTATTCCTTCTGGGATATTTTGGTAACGCTCACCACGTCGATTCTCGTTGCCGTCCCGGCCTTCTGGCTCGGTATGTTGCTGCAGCTGTTCTTTGGCGTCATTCTCAAGGACGCCACGGGCGGTGCATTCTCCATGCCGATCTCGGGTGCCGGCGGTTCCAGCTCTCAGTATCAGGATTGGATGCACTATGTGCTTCCGACCATCACGCTGGCTTCGGTTTCGACCGCTTATGCCGCCCGCATTATGCGCTCGCAGCTGCTTGACGTCATGAACCAGGATTACATCCGTACGGCAAAGGCCAAGGGTCTCTCCAATCGCGCGATCATTATCAAGCATGCGCTTAAGAATGCACTCATCCCCGTCGTTACCTATATTGGTGTCGACTTCGGCGGCATGCTTTCGGGCGCCATCCTGACCGAGACGGTCTTTAACTGGCCCGGCATCGGCTTCGAGGTCTACCGCGCCATTAGCATGCGCGACTGGCCCATCGTTATGGGCGGCGTTACGCTCATTGTTGCCGTCGTTATGGTGATCAACCTGCTCGTCGACATTAGCTATGCATTCCTCGACCCGCGCATCCGCCTTGGCGGTCCGTCGGATAAGGCCTAAGGGAGGTACGTCTCATGCAGGAAACTGATTCTCAGTCTCAGGAGCAGGCTACCGCCACCAAGGCCGCATCTGCTCCCGCCAAGTCCCGCACGCTGTGGGGCGACGCTTTTAAGCGTCTTCGTAAGAACAAGCTCGCCGTTATCGGTGTCTGCTGGATCATCATCGTTGTTGTGGTCGCCCTGACCGCCGATCTGTGGGCTAAGCCCTGGCTCGGCTCTCCTACGGCTTCTGACTCGACCACCATGGCCGAGACTTCGCTGCTGGCTCCGTGTGCCGAGCACCCGTTTGGCACCGACTCTCTTGGTCGTGACATTCTCGTCCGTGTTATCTACGGTGCACGCGTTTCGCTTTCCGTCGGTATTATGGCCACCGCCATCTCTACGGTGATCGGTCTGGTCATGGGCGCCCTGGCCGGTTTCTATGGCGGCATCTGGGATACGATCATCATGCGCTGTGCGGACATCTTCCTGGCGTTCCCGTACGTGCTGTTCGTTGTTGCCATGATTGCCGTTATCGGTCGTGGTCTTCAGAATGTCTTCATCGCCATCGGTATTCTCGGCTGGCCCTCGATTGCCCGTGTCTTCCGATCTGCGATCCTAACGGTCAAAGAGAACGACTATGTTGACGCCGCTCGCGCCATGGGTGCATCCGATGCCCGCATCGTAATGCGCCATATTTTCCCGAACTCCGTTGCTTCCATCGTGGTCTACGCGACCATGAACATCGGTGGCGCCATTCTGACCGAGTCCGCTCTGTCCTTCCTCGGCATGGGCGTTATTCCGCCTACGCCTTCGTGGGGCTCCATGATTCAGGACGGTCAGCAGTATCTTCTGACTGCTCCCTGGATGATGATCATGCCCGGTTTGGCAATTCTCTCGACGGTGCTCGCCTTCACCCTGCTGGGTGACGGTCTGCGCGACGCCCTCGACGTCAAGATGAAGGACGCATAAGGATGAAGAAGAACAAGAACTATGTGGACCTGAAGGACCAGCCGGTTCCCGAGGGCCAGCATCTGCTCGAGGTCGATGACCTTAAGATGTATTTCCACACCGAGGATGGCGTTGTTCGCGCTGTCGATGGCGTGTCCTACACGCTCGATCGCGGTGAGACCCTGGGTGTCGTCGGTGAGTCCGGCTCTGGTAAGTCCGTGACCGCCATGACCATCATGGGCCTCATCTCGATGCCTCCGGGAAAGATTGAGGGCGGCGACGTTCGCTACCGCGGTCGTTCGATCCTCGAGATGACCGAGGAAGAAATGCAGCATATTCGCGGCAACGATATCGCGATGATCTTCCAGGATCCTATGACCTCCCTGAACCCGGTCTATAAGATCGGCAAGCAGGTGGGCGAGGGACTTCGTCTGCACCGTGGCTACTCCAAGCAGGAGGCGCTCAAGCGAGCCACCGAGCTTTTGGACCTCGTTGGCATTCCCGAGCCCGAGAAGCGCGTCAACGAGTATCCGCACCAGTTCTCTGGTGGCATGCGTCAGCGCGTCATGATTGCCATGGCGCTTGCCTGCGATCCCGATATCCTGATTGCCGATGAGCCCACGACTGCTCTGGACGTTACCATCCAGGCTCAGATTATTGAGCTGATGCAGGAAATGCAGGAGAAGAACGGCAACGCCATTATCATGATCACCCACGACCTTGGCGTTGTCGCCGATATGGCCGATAAGATCATGGTTATGTACGCCGGCCGTCCCGTCGAGTTCGGTACTGCCGAAGAGATCTTCTACGAGAGCCGTCATCCCTACACCTGGGGCCTTATCCGCTCCATCCCGGAGCAGGCCATCGAGGAGAAGAAGCCGCTGACGCCGATTCACGGCAACCCGCCTTCGCTCATGAACCTGCCCGAGGGCTGCGTCTTCTCTCCTCGCTGCCCCTATGCGACGGACAAGTGCCGCAAGCAGCGCCCCGAGCGCGTTGTCACCGAGTCCGGCCACTATTCTGCGTGCCATTATTCCGGTGACCCCGAGTTCCTCAAGAACGCGCCTGAGACGTCCCGCACGCGCAAGGATTCCAAGAAGGGAGGCGAGGCGTAAATGGCAGACAATAACGAGCGCACTCCGCTGCTGAAGGTCGAGCACCTTTCTAAGGAGTTCCCCGCAGAGTCCGGCATGTTCGCCAAGCGTTTTTCCAAGCGCGTCGTCTCTGCTGTAAACGACATCTCGTTTGAGATTTATCCTGGTGAGACCTTTGGTCTGGTTGGTGAGTCTGGTTGCGGTAAGTCCACGACGGGCCGCACCATCATGCGCCTGACCAAGCCGACGGCAGGCAAAGTGTTCTTCCAGGGCAAAGACCTTGCCGAGATGAGCAAGCACGAGATCAAGGATATGCGTCGCGAGATGCAGTTCATCTTCCAGGACCCCTATGCTTCGCTCAACCCTCGTATGACCATCGGCGAAATTGTTTCTGAGCCCATGACCATTCATGGCGTGGGTACAAAGGAAGAGCGTATCGAGCGCGTCCGCGAGCTGCTGGACGTCGTCGGTCTGAACCCCGAGCACATCAACCGCTATCCGCACGAGTTCTCGGGCGGCCAGCGCCAGCGTGTCGGCATTGCCCGCGCCTTTGCGCTCAAGCCCAAGCTGATTATCTGCGATGAGCCCGTCTCTGCGCTTGACGTATCCATTCAGGCCCAGGTTCTGAACCTTCTTAAGGAGCTCCAGGACAAGTTCGGTACGGCTTATCTCTTCATTGCTCACGACCTCTCTGTCGTGCAGCACATTTCTGATCGCGTTGCCGTTATGTATCTGGGCAAGATGGTCGAGGTTTCGGACTGGAAGACGCTCTACAGTGAGCCGCACCACCCGTACACGCAGTCGCTGCTGTCTGCCGTGCCGGTGCCCGATCCGGATATCCAGAAGACCCGCAAGCGCATCATTCTCGCTGGCGATCCGCCGTCGCCGCTGGATCCGCCGACCGGTTGCCGTTTCCACACGCGCTGCCCGATCGCGCAGGGCATCTGCTCCGAGAAGCTTCCCGAGTTTAAGGAAGTCGCACCGGGTCACTGCTGCGCCTGCCACTTCGCCGAGCCGTTCCCGATCAAGGAATCGCACATCGACCTGTAGTCGGTTGTTCTCGTCCGGGCCCGCCTGGTGTTACTTTTCAGAACGTCCTCGGACATGTCGGAAGCCCCGCTGCGCGCTACGCGCTGCGGGGCTTCCTCCGTCCTGCGGAATGTTCTGAAAAGCAACACCAGGGCGGGCCCTGCGTTAACGCGGCAGAGGGGAGTGAGATTCCTTGATCGCTCACTTAATCTAATAGGAAAGTTAGTGAGGCCGGAGCTTTGGCTCCGGCCTCCCCATATAAGGGCTCGGCTTTGCCGAGCCACCAAATTTGCATCAGCCCCAGAACATGTTTGAGAACTGTGCCTGGAGTATGTGTTGGTAGGCCCCGAATCGGTGTTGCCTCCCGGCGCATTCCGCAGGGGGAGCGATATTTTGCAGCACGAAGTGCGTAGCAAAATATCGCCCATGCCCGAGGACGCGCCGGGAGGCAACACCGATTCGGGGCCGGGCATACGGATCTACCTGCGCATTTACAAATTCGTAAACTTTTTTGAAAAAAGTGCTTGCACAGTTCTCGAATCATAGGTTATTATCTTCCTCGTTGAACGCGCGGGTCCAACAAAACGAACCGCGAAACAACATAGCATGTCGGAGTGGCGGAATTGGCAGACGCGCTAGCTTGAGGTGCTAGTGACCGCTTTTTGGTCATGCGGGTTCAAGTCCCGCCTCCGACACCATCGCATTTGAGAAGCCTCTTCGGAGGCTTTTTTGTTACCGATAGACGGTGAGGTCCACGATGGAAACGCTTGAACGCAACGAGTGGGCAGACGTTGCCCAACTAGTCGAGATCACGAGCGATGCTGTCATCATCTGCGAGCTCGACGGAACCATTCTGCATGTGAATAATCGCTTACTTGGTTTGATGTGCGAGGAACGCGCCGACGTCATCGGCGGAGATGTTAAAGACGTCCTGTACTCGTCCGCTTTTGAACGTGCGACGGAACATCGTCTGCCATTTGAAACTGATGGCTCCGAGAACGAACTGATGCTCAAGCTGAGTGACGGCTCTTTTATTCCCGTCTTGGTTCGTGCGGGCTCCGTAACGCCTCCACACATCTTTGGGCGCCGCGCACCACGTGTCCTGGTGGCGCTTCACAGTATCGAGGAACAGTATTCTCACGACCGGCAACTCAAGCGTGCGCTTTCGGAGCTTAGAGTGGCGAACAAGCGCCTCTCTGGCACGCTCTCGGTCATTATGAGTACCGTGGGCTCCGATGAGCTGCCCAGCCTACTTGATACCGTTTTGAACCAGCTTGTAGGAACGCTCGATGCTTCGGGTGCCGCTATCTATTTTTCTGAGAGCGGTGGTTTTAAACTTCGCGGTGTTTCCAAGGAGCTGTACGACAGCTACCTGCCTGAGTTTTTGCCGTATGGCGCTGGCATTCCGACGTATGTTCTTCGTGAGTCGCGTGCCTGTCGCTTGTCGATTCAACAGGACCTTGAGGGTGATAAGGTCGCCTCCGGTATGTTCATGGATCTGGACAATCGTTCTAAGCACCTGTTGCGCATGCAGGATATGCCTCCGTACCGCAGCGAGATCTGTCTTCCCGTTTTTTACGGTACGCAGATCCTTGGCGTGCTGGAAGTTGGTTGGAAACGCCCTCAGGCACCGCTCGCCTATGACGTTAATGTGCTCGAGGTCATTTGCGATTACCTGTCTATCCAGCTGGTCGGCATGGCATCGAGCCTTCGCTCCCGTCGCACGGCCGAGCTTGGCCGCTCGCTCAATGTCTTGCGTGACGAGTTGTTTACCTTTCTAGACGATTCCGCCGCGGCTACCCAGGCGGTATCGTCCGAGATCTGCAATATGCTCAACTGCCATTTTTGCCCTATTGAGTATGACGCCAGTCTGGATTCCTACGTCATAGATTTTGAAGGCGGCAGTCGCGTTGCTTTGCCGGACGATCCCGAGAAGCTTTTCTTTTCCACGACGGCGCCAGCGGCACGTCTGGGGGCTGGCCCTGATGGCTTTGAGGCATCTGTTTTGGGCGGCACGAGCGCCGAGGACCTTAAACACGTCCGTATAACTCGCGTTGACGAATCGATGCCTATGGGAGGCTGGCTTAGGGCGCATGGCCTGCCTTGCCAGGGTCTCTACGTCGACGCCGGCATCGAGGCGGGGCGCCCGCGCCCTGAGGGCGATGGCAAGCACAGTAACGACGCGATCGTTCCTGCTTCTGTTGCGAAGGGCCCGACGACGCGCGCGCTGCTGCTTCGTGATGGTAGCCAAGAGCCGATTGATGACCTTGAATATGACTACTTGGTGCACTTGGCTCATGACTTTGAACTGATCTATGAAGGCGAATCTCAAAAGCGTGAGGAGCGCCATATCGCTCAGACCCTCCAGATTGGCATGAGAAATTCACTGGGGGATGTTCCGGGAATCGCCGCCGATTCGGTGTACCTGTCGGCCACGAACTCGGCGTTGGTCGGCGGCGATTTCTATACGCTCATCCGTCTTCCCGACGATTGCGCCGTCATGATTCTGGGCGATGTGTCTGGCAAAGGCATTGAGGCTGCATCGATGTCCGCGCTCGTCAAGACGGCCCTGACGGCATATGCCTGGGAGGGCGCTGGACCGGCCCGCATGGCACGCTCCCTTAACAGCATGCTCATGGGCTTTTCGAGGGTCGAGACGTTCGTGACGGCCTTTATCGCCAAGATTGACCTTAAAGCCGGACGCGCAACGTATTGTTCGGCGGGCCATCCTCCGACCATGGTCATCAGGCCAGAGTCGATGCCGCTGGGTGGCGGCGAGGCCCGTGGGGGGGAGGTCGAGCTGCTTGGATGCCAATCGGGGGTAATCGGTGCCTTTGAGAGCATGGTATACGAGACAGGCGTGTTTACGTTCGCTCCTGGTGACATGCTATTTATGTACACCGACGGAACAATCGAAGCGCGTGACCGCTCGGGTGCTTTCTTTGGCGAGCAGCGCCTTCGCGACCTTCTGCTCTCTGTCTCGGGTGAGGGCGTGTCGGGCATTTGCGGCAAGGTCTTGGGCGAGCTTGACCGATTTACCGAATCGGCGCTGGACGATGACATTGCATTGGTGTCCCTTGAGTTTTTACGGGGTCGTTCATAGACGACGCTGGGCGGGCTGAATCCGTACGGTTGGGGAAACGAATGCATCGAGTGGGCTTTTTTGGGGAACCATGGTCGTATGAATGAGTGGAATGACATAGCGGTTTTGACGCCACCAGGCGATATCGACATCGCCACGGTGCCTGCGCTGCGTCGGCGGTTGGATGCTTTGATTGGCCGCGGCGTGCGTCGTGTCGTCATCAACTGTCAGGCTGTTAGCTTTATCGATTCGACGGGCCTGGCATTCCTGCTTACGCGCGCTCGTGAGCTCATGAGGCGAGAAGGCCTGCTTTCGCTCGTCAATGCATCAGGTGAAGTTGTTCGCTTTTTGGAGATTGCTCGTCTTGTCGATATCCTTCATGTCGCGGGGCCGGCACGGGAGTCTATTCCCGCCATTCCGGTGGGGGAGCTGCCTCGCTGGAGTAAGAGCGTCGAGGTCCGTCAGGGTATCGAGAATCTTCCATACTACCGACATCGTATCGCCGAACTCCTTGAATCGCTTCCGTTGCGCCGTGACGAGCGCTACGATGTCGCATTGGCGTCGGGGGAGGCGCTGGGTAATGCCTATGACCATGCGGGCGGTATCGGGTGCGTCCTGACGGTTCAGGCCTATAGCGATCGCGTTGTGGTTGAGGTGCTTGATCGAGGTGCCGGCTATTCTATCGATGAAACGAGCGAACCGGTCGCATCAGAGGAGCGCGGCCGTGGTATCAAGCTTATGCGTATGCTCGTCGATAACGTGGAGGTTGCTCGTTGTACGGACGGCGCCGGCACGCGCGTGCAGATGGTGAAGCTGTTTAGCGGAGCGCTGGAATCGTGTGCCTAGCCAATCGCTTTAGCGCGTTTAGCTACTAAGAACATGCGGCAGACAAGTTTTTTGAAAAAAGTACTTGCGTCTTTTGGACAACTCGCGTAAATTAATAACCCGCAAGCGGACATGGCTCAGTTGGTAGAGCACAACCTTGCCAAGGTTGGGGTCGCGGGTTCGAGCCCCGTTGTCCGCTCCATTGCATTTCCGGACCGTTTAGGCGGTCCTTTTTAGGCGAAGTGGCCAAGTGGTAAGGCAGAGGCCTGCAAAGCCTTTACCCCCGGTTCGAATCCGGGCTTCGCCTCCAGGCAACATCCGGGCGCTCCGGCGCCCGTTTTGTTTTACATATGCGGACATGGCTCAGTTGGTAGAGCACAACCTTGCCAAGGTTGGGGTCGCGGGTTCGAGCCCCGTTGTCCGCTCCAACTATCTTACGCGGTTCTAACGAACCGCGTTTTTTGTTGACGCTGCGCGGGCCCCGGGCACCCCATCTTGCCCCTCAATCGTCGGTCGCGTACATAAAGTACGCTTCCCTCCTCTTTCGCGGCAACCTGGGGCACCCGGAGCCCGCTCGCTGTCGTGGCCGGGGAGTAAGTCTTCCGTTCTTTTCACTAATCGATCGATTCGTCCCAGGAGGCTCGAACCCGAGAGGGAGCGAGCGTTTTGGGGCGTGGCTGTGACGTTTGCCGCGAATGTCCGCTTTGGGCGTATCATCGTGGGCATCTCGCAAAACCTCGTTGCAAGGGAGACTCATCCCATGGCTACAGAAAAGTCCTCGTCGCGCCCATGGATGTCCGATGCCGCGATCTATCAGATCTACCCGCGCTCGTTTAAGGATTCGACTGGTTCGGGTCTGGGCGATATCGCGGGCATTACCCAGCAGATGGACTATCTTGAGCGGCTGGGTATCGAGGCCATCTGGCTGAGCCCGTTTTACCCATCGCCTCTTGTTGATGGCGGCTATGATGTGGCGGGCTACTGCGATGTCGACCCACGTCTCGGGTCGCTTGACGACTTCGATGACATGATCGCTGCGGCTCACGCGCACGGCATCAAGGTCATCGTCGACATCGTGCCCAACCATTCGTCCAACCAGCACCCCTGGTTCAAAGCCGCTCTTGCCGCCGGCCCCGGATCACCCGAGCGCGCCCGTTATATCTTCCGCGATGGTCGCGGCGAGCACGGCGAGCTGCCTCCCACCAATTGGAATGCCAACTTTGGCGGCCCCGCCTGGACGCGCGTCGCGGACGGTCAGTGGTATCTGCACATGTTTACGCCCGAGCAGCCGGACTTTGACTGGTCGTGTCCCGAGGTTCATGCGTTCTTTTGCGACGTCCTGGCGTTTTGGAGCGATCGAGGCGTCGATGGCTTTCGCATTGATGTGGCGCACGGTCTCGCCAAGGATCTCGACCGCGATGACCTCGACCGGTGGCATCTCGCCGAGGGCGATGACATGGTTGAGGACGGCACCCATCCGCTGTGGGACCGCAACGAGGTCCATGAGATCTATCGCGAGTGGCGCCGCGTGTTCGACCGTTATGATCCGCCGCGCAGCGCCGTTGCCGAGGCGTGGGTTCTGCCCGAGCGCCAGTATCTCTACGCACGCCCCAGCGAGCTTGGCCAGACATTCAACTTTGAGTTCGCCAAGGCCACTTGGACCTATGATGACATGCACGCTGCAATCGAGAAGGGCTTGAAGGCGGCCATCGAATCCGGTTCCGCCTCGACCTGGGTACTCTCCAACCACGACGTGCCGCGCGTGGCGACACGCTATGCCCTGCCGCAAATCAAGGCGACGCGCTACCATCAGATTGCGCTCGACTGGCTCTTACGCGACGGGTCGTCTTATGACGAGGACCGTGAACTCGGCGAGCGCCGCGCGCGGGCAGCCCTTTTGCTTGAGTTGGCGCTTCCGGGCTCGGCATACGTGTATCAGGGTGAGGAGCTCGGCCTTTTTGAGGTGGCTGACATCCCGTGGGCTGCACTCGAAGATCCCACTGCGACCAATACGCACGGACCGAAGTGCGAGAAGGGGCGCGACGGCTGTCGTGTGCCCCTGCCGTGGGTGGCAGCGGACGATCCCGCGCAGGGCGGATCGTTTGGGTTTTCACCGGCGGACGCCGATGCGGCGCCCCATCTGCCACAGCCTGCATGGTTTTCCGATTACGCTGCCGATAGGGAAGAAGCGGACCCGGCATCGATGCTTGCGTTCTATCGCGACGCCCTCTGGCTGCGGCGCAAGCTGCGCGGGTGCGCCAACGATCTTGCGTGGCTCGATCTTGACGGGTGCACCGGCCTTGCGGATGGTGCCGAGGGCGCTGAGGGCGGCGTCATCGCCTATCGCCGCGACAACGGCTGGGCGTGTGTGACGAACTTCGGTGCAGCACCCGTGGAGCTGCCGGCGGGTAGGGTCCTGCTCACCTCATCACCGCTTGCAGATGGCAGGCTCGCGCAGGACAGCTCTGCCTGGATCATGCTCGCTGAGTTGTAGGGGGCCTCTTGCGGCGAGCTTGCGTTTGCCTACACCTTCCGTGGTGGCTGATGTCTTCGCGAGGTTCGCGAGGGCGTCGCAAAACTTTTCAAAAAAAGTTCTTGCATTTGGGTGGATCATCCCGTATATTAAATCCTCGCAGGCGGACATGGCTCAGTTGGTAGAGCACAACCTTGCCAAGGTTGGGGTCGCGGGTTCGAGCCCCGTTGTCCGCTCCATTTGGGCGTTTAGCTCAGGGGGAGAGCGCTTCCCTGACACGGAAGAGGTCAGAAGTTCAAATCTTCTAACGCCCACCAAATGTTCGCAGCCCAGAGGCATCGCCTCTGGGCTGTTTTGTTTTACGTCGCCAAATGGGTCGCCAAATACGTCACCAAATATCGAGTTTTTGATCTTCCGGAATGCTTCTCAGTAGTCATCCGAGAAAACTCCCATCTTCTCCGTTTGCATGCACATATCTTTCAAGGATTCGTGCCGCGGTTGCATGGAGCTCGGCAAGGCACGACCGCAACATGTTGGTCAAGCATAATCTTTTGGATTCTTTTGGCGTGAGCGGCTTGGTTTTGGTAGGATTTGTCAGCGGCTTGACTAAGGGGGTTTTATAACTGCCATGCAGGTAGCCGTGTTGGTAACGTTTTACCGACTTGTCAAATACCCCTCATTTTTAATGCGTCTGCAAAATGACCAATTGCTTTGACCTGCTGAAACACTATATGTTGTGTTTGACCTAAAAAAAGAATACAGGATATAGATGCTTCTTTGTCGTATGATAGATGGCGGACAGAGAACGAAGACCTTAACTGCCTCTTTTGAACGTGTCCTTGAACCGCTTGATTGGCTCTAGGGAATGTCCGCATGGAGGCTTATGGTTTATCGAGAACACAGATTGCGCGACGGCGCCGCAAGGCAGGGGCAGGCCCTGCCGGGCATCGTTTGGCTCTGAAGCGCAATGAGGCTACGACGCGAAAGAGGCAAGAGGATGAAGATCATCAAGCGCAGCGGCACCGAGGTTGTCTTTGACATCGATAAGATCGTCAATGCCATCCGCGCCGCAAACTTGGAGGTCGAGGAGAGCTCTCGTCTTACCGACCGCCAGGTGGTTTATGCGGCGCAAAACGTCGCCGAGGCATGCGAGAACGCGGGCCACACCGTTTCGGTCGAGGAGATCCAGGATTTGGTCGAGGACGAGATCATGCGTCTCGACTGCTACGAGGTCGCCCGCCACTACATCATCTATCGCTATGTTCAGAGCCTGAAGCGCCAGAAGAACACGACCGACGACAAGATTCTGTCGCTGATCGAGTGCAATAACGAAGAGGTCAAGCAGGAGAACTCTAACAAGAACCCGACCGTCAATTCCGTCCAGCGCGACTATATGGCCGGCGAGATTTCAAAGGATCTGACTCAGCGTGTGCTGCTGCCCCAGGAGATCGTGGATGCCCACAATGAGGGCCTGATCCACTTCCACGATTCTGACTACTTTGCCCAGCACATGCATAACTGCGACCTGGTGAACCTGGAGGACATGCTCCAGAACGGCACCGTTATCTCGGGCACGCTGATCGAGAAGCCGCACAGCTTCTCGACTGCCTGCAACATCGCGACGCAGATTATCGCCCAGGTTGCTTCCTCCCAGTACGGCGGCCAGTCTATTTCGCTGACCCATCTTGCCCCGTTTGTTGAGGTGAGCCGTCAAAAGATTCGCGGCGAGGTTGCCCGCGAGCTCGAGGAGCTCGGTGTTTCGGCATCTGCCGAAAAGGTCCGTGAGGTCGTTGAGGACCGTCTGCGCGATGAGATCCGTCGCGGCGTCCAGACGATTCAGTATCAGGTCGTGACCCTTATGACCACCAATGGCCAGGCGCCGTTCGTGACGGTCTTTATGTATCTCAATGAGGCCCGTACGCCCCAGGAGAAGCACGACCTTGCCATGATCGTGGAGGAGACGCTTCGTCAACGCTATGAGGGCGTTAAGAACGAAGCCGGTGTGTGGATTACCCCGGCATTCCCCAAGCTTATCTACGTGCTCGAGGACGATAACATTCGCGAGGATTCGCCGTACTTCTATCTGACCAAGCTCGCCGCCAAGTGCACCGCCAAGCGCATGGTGCCCGATTACATCTCCGAGAAGAAGATGCGCGAGCTCAAGCTGTCGAAGGGCGAGACCGCCGGCAACGGCGATTGCTACACCTGCATGGGTTGTCGCAGTTTCCTGACGCCCGACCGCTCGGGCAACGGCTTTAACAATGTTGCCAACGCGCTGAACTATGACCCGACCAAACCTAAGTACTATGGCCGCTTTAACCAGGGTGTTGTGACCATCAACCTGCCCGATGTCGCGCTGAGCTCGCATCAGGACATGGACAAGTTCTGGAAGATCTTCGATGAGCGCCTTGAGCTGTGCCATCGTGCCCTGCTGTGCCGTCATGAGCGCCTGATGGGCACGCTTTCGGATGCCGCGCCGATTCTTTGGCAGTACGGCGCCCTGGCGCGTCTGAAGAAGGGCGAGACGATCGATAAGCTGCTCGTGGGCGGCTATTCCACCATCAGCCTGGGGTATGCCGGCCTGTATGAGTGCGTCAAGTACATGACGGGCCACAGCCACACCGAGAAGGAGGGCACGCCCTTTGCCATGGCAGTCATGCAGCGCATGAACGACAAGTGCGCCGAGTGGAAGGCCGAAAGCGATATTGACTTCTCGCTGTACGGTACCCCGCTTGAGTCGACGACCTACAAGTTCGCCAAGTGCCTGCAGCGTCGTTTTGGCATCATCCCGGGCGTGACGGACAAGGGCTACATCACCAACAGCTACCACGTCCACGTGTCCGAGGAGATCGACGCATTCGACAAGCTCAAGTTCGAGGGCATGTTCCAGCAGCTTTCGCCGGGCGGTGCCATCTCCTACGTCGAGGTTCCCAACATGCAGGACAACCTCAAGGCTGTCATCCGCGTGATGCAGTATATCTACGACAACATCATGTACGCCGAGCTCAACACCAAGAGCGACTACTGCCAGGTGTGCGGCTACGATGGCGAGATCAAGATTGTCGAGGATGACGGCAAGCTGGTGTGGGAGTGCCCCAGCTGCGGCAACCGCGACCAGGAGAAGATGAATGTCGCCCGTCGCACGTGCGGCTACATCGGTACCCAGTTCTGGAACCAGGGTCGAACCGAGGAGATCCGCGACCGCGTGCTGCATCTCTAATAACCATCCCAGGCCGCCCCGTAGCGAGGCCCCGGACCTTTACTCGCTATTTCGGACAGTCCTGGCTCACGACGGAGGCGCCACTGGCGCCTCCTGTTCGTGCGGAACTCATATCGAGCAAAGGTCCGGGGCCTCGCTACGGGGCGGCCAAGTTGATGTAGCTGAGATGCAGCACGCAGCCTGCTCGCTCCTCGAAGTTCTTAGCGGAAATGAGTTGACTTGCAACAACGCTTTGCTTGCGATGGCGGTTGAGCCGCAGCCCAGTTTTTATTAGACCTCGAACCCTATACTCGATGTTCGCTTCGTTCATTGAGTTACCCTTTGCATGAGGCCGGGACATATCGTCCCGCCCGCAGTTTCGCAGGCCGAAGGCCGAGAATGTTTGAGGACGGGATGATATGTCCCGGCCTCCCGGGAGAGTTACCTATGAACTACGCGAACATTAAGTATTTCGACATTGCTGATGGAGAAGGCGTCCGCACTTCTCTGTTTGTGAGCGGGTGCCGTCGTGGCTGCAAGAATTGCTTTAACTCCGTCGCGTGGGACTTTGCCGCGGGCGAGCCGTTTGATCGTGCCGTCGAGGACAAGATTATCGAGAGCCTCGATCATCCCTTTATTGACGGCCTGACGATTCTGGGCGGAGAGCCCATGGAGCCCGAGAACCAGGCGGGGCTCGTTGAGTTTGTCGAGCGTGTTCGTGCCGCTTATCCTGCGGGGTCAGGAAAGACCATTTGGTGTTTTACCGGCGACGTGCTCGAGGAGCTTATGCCGGGTGGTCGTCACCATACTGAGGTGACGGACCGTATCCTTGCCTGCCTCGACATGTTGGTGGATGGCCCGTTTGTTCAGGATCTTTATGATATCTCGTTGCGCTTTAGGGGCTCGAGTAACCAGCGTGTGATCGATATGAACGCTACGCGCGACCGCGCTGTGCGTGAGGGCGTTGCGCTTTGCGACGCTGTGGAGCTTTGGCGGGACGATCCAGTCTATTCGACCCATACTATGTAGCTTGTGGTCGATGCCGGAGGGCGTGGTACCATAGCGCGAACGTGAAATCGGAAAAGTGAGGCCCAGATGGTCGATCAGGAAAAAGTCGAGGCCGCCATTAAGCTGTTGCTTGAGGGCATAGGCGAGGACCCAACTCGTGAGGGCCTGCTGGAGACCCCGGCGCGCGTTGCCCGTATGTATGGTGAGATCGCCGGCGGCATGGACCAGAGTGCCGAGGAGCACCTGTCCAAAACCTTTGCCGTCGCTTCGAACGATTTGGTTATCGAGCGCGACATTACGTTCTACTCGCTGTGCGAACATCATCTGCTGCCGTTTTATGGCAAGGCCGCCATTGGTTATATCCCTAACGGTCGGGTGGCTGGGCTTTCCAAGCTCGCCCGCACGGTTGAGGTTTATGCCCGCCGTCTTCAGCTGCAGGAGCAACTGTGCACACAGGTTGCCGATGCCCTCATGGATTATCTCGCTCCCCAGGGAGCGATTGTGTTGATGGAGGCCGAGCATATGTGCATGACGATGCGTGGCGTGCAAAAGCCCGGCACCAAGACCGTGACGCTTGCTCGCCGCGGCGTCTTTGAGACCGATCCCGCGCTCGAGGAGCGTTTCTTTAGGATGCTGGGCCGCTAACCATGAGAGTCGTCAACGACTTTACATCGAAGACCGATGAGGGGACGTCGCGTCGCGGCTTTATGGCTTCGGGCCTGGCCCCCTTTGGTGCCATGCCTCGCATTGATTACATTTGTGCCAACGGGCTGTTCCGGCGGCACCTGGGCAACATCGTACAGTTGGAATCGGGGCGCATCTTCTGCCGCCACGGTATTGACCATCTGCTCGATGTCGCTCGCATTATGTGGATCAAGAATCTCGAGGAGCAGCTCGAATTTGACCGCGAGGTCATCTACGCCACGGCACTTCTTCACGATATCGGCAAAGATGAACAGTATGAATCGGGTATATCCCATGATGTTGCAAGCGAACGCGTCGCTGATGCGATTCTCGGCGGCATGCCCGATGATGTGGCGTTTGAGCCGGCCGATGCCGCAGCCATTAAGACGGCCATTCTGGGCCATCGAAAGCTGCGCGTGAACAGCCAACCGCTTGAGCGTCTGCTCTATGCGGCCGACAAAGCGTCGCGCGCCTGCTTTGCATGCCCCGCGCGCAATGCTTGCAACTGGAGCGATGATAAAAAGAACCTGTCGATTCGCGTGTAGTTAGTTTGCGCGGTCGGGGTTCTAAACGAAGGAGACGATCGCGATGAGTAACAAGAAACTGCCCGAGAATGCAACCAAGACTGAAGGCGCCGAGCTCGCCCGCCGTGGAAGGGGCGAAATATCCACCGCAACGGCGGTGCCCCATGTGAGCTATGACGATTTGCGCCATGCCGATCGTATTGTCATTGACGGCCTTGAGGTTTTTGCCAACCATGGCGTGTATCCCGAGGAGAACGCGCTGGGTCAGAAGTTCATCGTTTCTCTGGTGCTCTATGCCGACCTGCGCGCGGCGGGGGAGCACGATAACCTGGATGCCTCGATTGACTACGGCTCGGTGTGCCACGATGTTGATGGCTATCTGCGCGAGCACACGTTTAAACTCATCGAGGCGGCAGCCGAGGGTGTGGCCCAGATGCTGCTGCGTCGTTACCCCCTGCTGCTTGGTGTGCGCATAAAGCTCGATAAGCCGTGGGCTCCTGTTGGCCTGCCCCTGGCAAGCTGCGGTGTCGAGATCGAGCGCGTGCGGTAACCGGTTCTAATACGTCTCTATGGGTGGCTGCTTGAGCCGCTGCGACAGAGCTCTATTGTTGGGACAGTACGTGTCGAGCAGGGCGTGAAAACGCTGATTGTGGCTTGGCTCGAGCAAGTGGACGAACTCGTGGGCGACAACCATGTCGAGGCATTCGACGGGGTAGGCGGCGAGCTCGCGCGCGATGCGAATGGCGCCGGATTTGGGCGTGCATGATCCCCAGCGCGTTTTCATGCTGCGCACGGAGATGCGGGCCACGGTGACGCCCATTGCGACTTCGTACGCGTGCACGATGTCGCGCAGCGCCGATGTGACCTCGGACGCGTAGAGCTGGTCGATGTGGGCTTGGAGCTCATCGGACGTTAGGACGTCGAGGATTGCGTGCCGCTTGGCCTGCGGGCCTTCGTCCGATTCATCGGTACCCATAAAACTTGCGAAGGTGGCCTGTTTGGGTCGCGGTGCGGGGGATGCAAAGTTGTGATCGAGTGCATCCTGTACCGTGATGGGCTTGCCCCAAAGTGCAATGATGGACGAGGGGCTGAGCGGCTCTCGTGCCGTCGCCTGACGCTGCTCGCGCTGGGCAAGTCGGCTGATAATCCAGGCGCTGTTGCGCTTCACAAACGCTTCGATACGCTCGCGGCTGGCGCCGATCGGTGCGCTGGCGTGGACCTCGCCGCTCGATGTGACGCGTAGGTTGAAGTTCTTGACGCGCTTTTTGGTAACGACGACGGGGATGGTCGTCCCATCCGGTCGGGATGCGGAAATCGTAAACTGCTGCGTCAAAAGCGGTCCTTCAGATCGGGGACGGGCCGGCATGTCGACCGTTCGGCATGCCGGCCCGCTCAAGGGATGTGAAATTAATAACGCTCGAAGAAGGCAAGCGCGTTGTCGCTGCAGAGCTTTTGCATCACGGTCTTGCCAAAATGCTTGGAAAGCATGTTCTGGAACTCGGGCATCTTGCTGGCATCGGAGAGGAAAGCGGGCACCGTGGCACCGTCCCAGTCGCCGCCGAGCGCGATGACGTCCTCGCCGCCCAGGTCGAGCCAGTGCTCGATATGCGCCGCCAGCTGGTCGAAGGTGACGTCTGCGGCGGTCTTGTCGGTTGCGTCGTTGGAAAGGAACTCGCTGCAGTAGTTGAGGCCGACGATGCCACCCATGTCGCGAATGGCGCGGAACTGGTCGTCGGTAAGGTTGCGTTTGGCGCCGCAAACCGCACGGGAGTTGGAGTGGCTGGCGACGAAGGGACGCGTGGCGCGGGCGGCGACCTCGTCAAAGCACTCATCGTTGAGGTGGGAGACGTCGAGCACCATGCCGGCGTGCTCCATCTGCGTAAGCGCCTCGATGCCGGCGGCGGTGAGGCCGGCGTGGGTGTCGTGGCCGCTCGCGAGCGGTCCCTGCGCGTTCCAGCTGAGTGACGACATAAGCACGCCCAGGCTCTTGAGCACCTCGATCAGCGCGGGGTCCTCGGCAAAGAACGTGGCGTTTTCGATGGTGTGGATGCAGGCGACCTTGCCGTCCTTGAGCGCGGGGCGAATGTCTGCGGCGCTGCGCACGTTGACCATACGGTCGTGGTTGAGCATCGCCTGGCCGCTCATGTGCGCCATGATTTGCGCCTGGAAGCGCGCGGCGTGGGCGGTGGGAATCTCGTCGGGGACAAACGTGGCGAAGCACTGTGCCCACGGCGTGTTGCCGATCTTTGCGAGCGAGATGGCGCAGGCGTTGCCCTCGATGAGGTCGAAATCTTGCGGATGCGTTTCGTCGCCGGGGAAATAACCGTCGGTGCCGGCGGTAAAGCGCAGGTCGAGATCGAGCGTGGCCCAGCCGATGCGGTCGGCGGTGTCGCAGTGTAGGTCAAATACGGGATATGCCATGGTTCCTCCGGTTGCAGCGTTTCTTTGCAAACTGTCTTTGAATTGTATGACTAGGGTATAGTTAGCGCCATATGTTCACGGCGGCCCGCGTTGTGCGCCGCCCTTATCACGGAGGTTACCATGTCCAACAAGGGCAAGAAGGTCAAGACCCATTATCGTGGCACGCTCGACGACGGCACGCAGTTCGATAGCTCTTACGATCGCGGCGAGCCGCTGGAGTTCACCTGCGGCGCCGGTCAGATGATTAAGGGCTTCGACGCCGCTGTTGTCGACATGCAGGTGGGCGAGAAGAAGACCGTGCACATTCCCGCTGCCGATGCCTACGGCGAGCACAACCCCGAGATGGTTATTACCTTCCCGGCCGAACAGGTTCCCAACATCGAGCAGATCGAGAAGGGCATGAAGCTCTTCCTGTCCACGCCGAGCGGCATGCCCGTCCCCGCCGTGGTCATCGACGTGACGCCCGAGGCCGTGACGCTCGACGCCAACCACGAGCTCGCCGGCAAGGATCTCAACTTTGATATCGAGCTCGTCGAGGTCGAGGGCTAGAGTATGCCTGAACGCTTGGTTTCGACGACATGCTTGGGAAATCTCAACGATCCGTCCTATGAACTCCTACTTCGCCGGGAGCTGGGCGGTGTCTTTGAAGTTGACGAGCTACTGCTCGATTGGGACCAGGCTGATGCCTGCGCGTTTGTGGGCGTGACGGAGCTGGGACGCACGATCGATGTTCGGCTGGATACTGCCGACGGCGGTCGTCTTGCCGATGGCGACGTGCTCGCCATTGACCGTTCGGGCATGGTGCCCGTGGCGGTTGTCGTGCGCCTGCGCAGCGCCGAGGTCTATTTGGTCGAAGTCGACCGCATGGATCCGATTGCACTCGCGCATGCGTGCTGGGAGATCGGCAACATGCATGCGCCGCTCTTCCGGGGCGACTCGGACGAGCATACCGTGCGCATGTATACGCCGGTGCAGCCTGTTTTGGGCCGCATGCTTCGGGGTGTCGAGGGAGCTCGAATCTCGATCGTTTCGCGCGAGCTCGATGCGGGCCGACGCTTTGCGTCGAGCGCGGCCGATGTTGTCGTGAGCATGGCTCCGGACTTTACCATCGTTAAAAAGACGCGCGACTAAGCGCGCGTATGCGCAAGACGGGCTTTGAGGGGTGACCGATCAAGGTCCGTCTTGCTGTTGATAGGAGGCTTTGGGGGAAGCATATGGGTCTTGAGGGAATCAAGCTGATTGCATGCGATTTGGACGGCACGCTGCTGCACCCGGGGGAGCGCGAGCCGCGTTCCGAGGCCTTTGAGCTTATCGATGAGCTGCATCGTCGCGGTATCGTGTTTATGCCGGCGAGTGGCCGTCAATATGCGAGCCTGCGCTACCTGTTTGCCCCGGTGGCCGATGAACTCGCCTATGTATGCGAAAACGGAGCCCTGGTCATGAGCGAGGGGCGTGCCGTGGTCAAGCGTTCTATGGAGCGTGGCCTGGCCATGGATATCGCGAATGCCGTGGTTGCGTACCCCCATGCCGACGTGACCCTTTCGTGCGAGGGACACCTCTACACCATGAGCAGCAACGATGCGTTTGTTGACCACCTGCGTTATGAGGTCCATTGTGATGTGGCGGTAGTCGACCGTCCCGAAGACATTGACGAGGATGTCATTAAGATTGCCTTCCAGACGCCCGAGGCGGAGCAGCCGGCGGCGCTGGAGTATTTTGTGCGTCGCTTTAGCGACCGGGTCGATGTGATGACGTCGGGAACCGAATGGACCGACTTTATCGGCTTTGATTCGGGCAAGGGGTCCGCGCTTGCCGATTATGGTTGTGCGCTGGGGATCTCACCTAACGAAATGATGGCGTTTGGCGATAACGAAAACGATCGCGACATGCTCAACGTGGTGGGCCATCCCTATCTGATGGAGAGCTGCAATCCCAGCATGCGCGGTGTCAATGACCGTGTCCGCTACGTGCGCACGGTCGAAGAGGAGCTGCGTCGTCTACTTGCTGAGTAGGCATGTCCCAAACATCTACCGGCAGTCGGGGCAGAGACCCTCGAAGATGGTGTAGTGCGACGTGACGTGCCAGCCGATTTGCTCGGACGCCTTGGCGTCGAGCTGGGCATCGAAGGGGAGCGGTACGTCGATGACGCGGCTGCACGAGGTGCAGATGATATGCGCATGCGGCTCGATGGTGCGATCGAAGTGGCTGCCGCCCGGCGTCTTGATGGAGAGGATTTCGCCGGCGTCGGCCAAGAGATTGAGATTGCGGTAGACTGTACCGCGGCTGATTTTGTCATCCTGCGCGCGCACGACGTTGTAGATTTCGTCGGCGGTGGGATGGTTATAGCTTTGGCGCACGGCGTCAAGAACCAGCTTTCGCTGCCTGGTATTCCTTCTTTGCACCGCCATGCGCCTCGCCTCTTTTCTATTAACGGTCGTAGGTAAATGATACCGTATTTAGCACACAATACTAATAACGAGGCGTGAAACCGTCTTCATTGGCAAGTGGGGCTCGAGCCTGGGCGTCTGCGAGGCGAAAACGCGTTCCCATGCGCTCGTAGGAGGCATGAAGCGCTTCGAGATGAGATAGGATATTTGCCGGAGCTCCCTGTATCTCCATCTCGACTGAGCCGTCTTCCATGTTACGCACCCAGCCGGTGAGCGCGCGTGCCTGCGCGAGGTTGGTGTTGGTAAAGCGAAAGCCAACGCCCTGGACTTGCCCCGCCCAGCGCAGGAAATAGCGCAGGGGAGTGTCTTGAGTGGCCTCGTCGCTTGCGAGCACAGTAAGCCTGCGGCGCAGCTCGAGCTCGACGTTTGATGGTTTTTGAGGTTCTCGACTGCCGCCGGTGACGCTGGAGAAGAGCGTATCGAAGAGGCCCATCGCTATGCCTGCTTGCCTGCGTCGGCCGGGAAGGTTATGCCGGCCTGCTGGCGCACGGCATCCATGATGCGCAGCGAGACGAGCGTGACATCGCGGTAGTGACCAAGTTCGTGACGTCCCGCCGGGGTCTCCCAAATCTCTTCCTTAACGTTATCGATGCCGCCGATGGCGGTGATAAAGTCTGTGAGTTCGTATTCCATAGTGTTGCTCGATTTGGGCAGGTCGAGCACGCGGCCGTTGTCGCCCTGTTCGCGCGGTGCCTCGGTCGCCGAGCCGCGTACGACATCGCCGCGATAGTCGATGCGGACGTTGCGGGGCGTGGACAGATGGTCGATCTGGATAGTGCCACGCTCGCCTTCGATCTGCGAGGGCAGCAGGTCATTCGTTATTTTGGAGTGCGCGAGCTCGACGGAGATACGGCCACCGCCGTAGCTGGCGAGGATGGAACCGCAGCCGTCGATGGGGCCGTGCGTGAGCTGTCGCGTGGCGGGGTCGAGCAGAGTAGCCATGCTCGTAAGGCCGGAGGGCATGCCGAAAATCTCGACCATGGGCTCGACGGTGTAGACGCCAATGTCCATGAGGGAACCCGATGCCATATTGCAGTCGAAGATATTGGTGGCGCGTCCCGCGAGAATCTCGTTGTAGCGCGAGGAATATTTGCCAAAGCGCAATGAGGCGCGGCGGATGGGGGCGATCTCGCCTAGGGCGTCCTCGATGGCGTGGAAGGCGGGGTCGTGGAGGGGACGCATGGCCTCGAGGGCCACGACACCTGCTGCCTCGGCAGCGCGGAAGACTTCCAGCGCCTGCGCTTCGGTGGCGCAGAAGGGCTTCTCGACGATGACGTGCTTGCCACCGGCGATGCAGGCAAGGGCCTGCTCGTAGTGAAGTGCGTTAGGGCTGCCGATATAGACGGCGTCGACGTCGGCGGCTGCCGCGAGCTCATCGAGTGAAGTAAAGTTTCGCTCGCCACCGCGCTCGGCGGTAAAGGCGGCGCCGCGATCTGCATCGCGCGAGAGCGTGCCCACAAACGCAGCTTGGTCGTTGGCGTTGACGACCTGGATAAAGTCGTCGGTGATCATGGATGTGCCGATGGTCGCTATACGCAGCATGTATCCCCCTCGTGCCGTTCGGTTTACAGGATGAGTGTAGCGCGAGGAGGCAGGAAATAGCGTGCGAAAACGCCGTTACAGGTCGCTCTCGTTAAAGCCAGTGTCGATATCGAGGTTGCTGCCGTCGGCCGCCGTGGTGGCAAGTTCGTCGCAGCGCTCGTTGAGCTCATGGCCGGCGTGACCCTTAACCCAGATGAACTCAACCTTGTGTTTGCTTTTGGCGGTGAGTAGGCGCTCCCACAGATCGCGGTTCTTGACAGGCTGCTTGTTGGCGGTCTTCCAACCGCGTTTTTTCCATCCGTCAATCCAGTGCTTGTTGAAGGCGTTGACGACGTATTGCGAATCGGAATGGACTTCGACCTCGCAGGGGCGGTTGAGTGCCTCGAGCGCCACGATAACCGCCATGAGTTCCATGCGGTTGTTGGTGGTCTTGGCGTAGCCGCGCGAAAGCTCGGAGGTAAAGGTCTTGCCGGCGGGGTTGGTGTATTTGAGCACGGCGCCGTAGCCGCCGCGTCCCGGATTTGATCGGGCCGAGCCGTCGGTATAGATGATGACCTTCACGGGCTTCCTTTCGTTGAGTGCGTTTCATGTGAGTGACCATTGTAGCGCCATGCCCGCCGGGGGCTAGCAATCTATGATTTCTGCCCCGTCTTCCGACAGTTGGTTGGCATGGATGATGCGGTTGAGCTCGTCGAGGTATTGTTGCAAGAGGGGAGAGGGCTTGCGCTCGTCGTGCATGATATAGCCTACGTGCATCGTTGGGGCGTCTGCTAACGGGATCGATGCCATACCCCATTGCATTTCATTGGAGAGGACGCCGGTCGACAGGGTGTAACCGTTCGACGTGATAAGTAAGTTGGTAAGTGTTCCGCGGTCCGAGATTCGTATGTTGCGGTCGCAAGGGATATAGCTAAAAGGTTCCTCGGCGTAATAGAAGGAGTTTGAGGTTCCCTGCTCAAAGCTGTAGCGCGTATAGGGCGTGAGGTCGGCAAGGGACAGCTGCGGGCGGCGTGCGAGCGGGTGGCGCTCGCTAACGAAGACGTGGACCGTCGCGTCGAATAGGGGATGGAAGCTTGCGCGGGCATCGGCGAAGGCCTTCTGCAGAACGCGGGCGTTAAAGTCATCCAGATACAGAATGCCGATATCGCTGCGAAACGCACGGACGTCATCGATGATCTGCGATGTGGTGGTCTCGCGCATGATGAACTCGAACTTGCTGTCGCGGCAGCGCTCGACTACGTTGACAAAGGCCTCGACCGAAAAGGCGTAGTGCTGGGCGGAAATGGCGAGGCGGGCTTGCGGGGTGCCACCGTCCTCGTAGCGTGCCTCGAGCATGTCGGCCTGCTCTACGACCTGGCGCGCATAGCCCAAAAGCTCGGTGCCGTCGTTGGTGAGCGTGACGCCGCGGCTGGAGCGCGTAAAGATCTCCAGATGGAGCTCTTGTTCTAGGCTTTTGACGGCGTTTGAGATGTTGGACTGAGCGGTATAGAGGCGCTGAGCTGCGGCGTTGATTGAGCCGGACTCTGCCACGGCGATAAGAAAACGAAGCTGCTGGAGTGTCATCGGTGCCCGTCCTTTCGATAGCTATCTAAAAAACCGATAACAGGTTAGCGCTTTTAAGTGATTGACCGAGCGAAACAATGCTCGTACTATTCAAAACACACAAAGGCGGTAGGTAATTAAGCCGACCACGGAACCGGGATGTCAAAAGGAGGACCGCATATGAACTGCTTACCAAGACGAATGCCGGGCTCCTGTTTGCGCCCGTCGGCGTGATCAGGAGACAGCGACTTACTTCTCTCTTATTTATTTACTTTCGTTCGATCAAGGAGATCATCATGAGCCAGTTCATCAACAACCCCGAGCACACCTTTGGTTTCGATACCCTGCAGCTTCATGTTGGCCAGGAGAGCGCCGACCCCGCATCCGACTCCCGCGCCGTGCCTATCTACCAGACCACGAGCTATGTGTTCCGCAACTCCCAGCACGCCGCCGATCGCTTTGGTCTTGCCGACGCCGGTAACATCTACGGCCGTCTGACCAACTCCACCCAGGGCGTCTTTGAGGACCGTATCGCCGCGCTCGAGGGTGGCGTGGCCGGTCTTGCCGTCGCCTCCGGTGCCGCTGCCATCACCTATACCCTGCAGGCTCTTGCCCAGGCTGGTGACCACGTGGTGGCTCAGAAGACCATCTACGGCGGTTCCTACAACCTGCTCGAGCATACGCTCTCCCAGTTTGGCGTCGAGACCACGTTTGTCGATGCCCACAACCTGGAAGAGGTTGAGGGTGCCATCAAGGACAATACCACGGTCATCTATCTCGAGACGCTCGGCAACCCCAACTCTGACATCCCCAACATCGACGCCATCTCCGAGATCGCCAAGAAGCACGGTCTGCCGGTTGTCGTCGACAACACTTTCGGCACCCCGTATCTGTTTCGTCCGCTGGAGCATGGCGCCAACATCGTTGTCCACTCCGCAACCAAGTTCATCGGCGGCCACGGCACCTCGCTGGGCGGTGTGATCGTCGACGGCGGTAACTTCGATTGGAAGGCGAGCGGAAAGTACGCCCAGATCGCTGAGCCCAACCCCTCCTACCATGGCGTCTCGTTTGCCGAGGCTGCCGGTCCCGCCGCCTTCGCAACCTATGTCCGCGCTATCCTGCTGCGTGACGAGGGTGCCTGCATCAGCCCGTTCAACGCCTGGGTCCTGCTCCAGGGCACCGAGACCCTGTCGCTGCGCGTTGACCGTCATGTCGAGAACACCAAGAAGGTCGTTGAGTTCCTTGCCGGCGACAGCCACGTTGCCAAGGTGAACCACCCGAGCCTGCCTGAGCACCCCGATCACGAGCTCTATCAGAAGTACTTCCCCAACGGCGGCGCTTCGATCTTCACCTTTGAGATTAAGGGTGGCCAGAAGGCTGCCTGGAAGTTCATCGATCATCTGCAGGTGTTCTCGCTGCTCGCCAACGTGGCCGACGTCAAGTCGCTCGTCGTGCACCCGGCTACCACCACGCACTCCCAGCTCTCTGCCGAGGAGCTCGCCGAGCAGAACATCACGCCCTCCACGATCCGTCTTTCCATCGGTACCGAGAACGCCGAGGACATCATTTGGGATCTGAAGCAGGCCTTCGCCGTGCTGGACGAGTAAGGCGACTTGTGCAAGGACCCCTTGCGACTCGATAGGTATAACTGCATAAATGCCTGCTCAAGGCGCCTGCGCAAGCAATGGTTGCGCAGGCGTCTTTTTTGCATAGGAAGGGCGCTATTACAGGGTTTTTGGCATGCTTTATGCATTTGAGTTGTGGAAAACTCCTGTTGAGAGGATGTGAGTTTTACGCAATTGACGTGCGCCTTTTGAGTAAAACCGCAGGTCGCGATTTGCTCGAGGTACTATGCAGCGCGATCGAATCACACGCAGCTCAAATGCAGCAAAAACGCACTACGGAGGTTTCCAGCTACATGAGGATCGATTCACGAAAACCGAAAGCCGCTGCCCTTTCCGCCGCTCTGACCGTGGCACTTTTGGCAGGCGCCGGCGCAACTGATGCCCACGCGGCAACACTGTCCGATACGGTTGGATCTACGCCGTCCGAGGCGACGCTGGTACAGCCCGTTGATTATCGCGGCGATGGTTATGGTTCCATGCAGGAGTGGAACGCCTCGATGGAGGCCAAGCGCGATTCCCTTGAGATGCGCGCTCAGATCATTATGAATATGTATGGCGACTATGCTACCGATGACGAGCGCGCTGTGCTGCAGGGTTGTATCGACGGTGCGGGTAGTCTGTTGACGATGGGGGAGGTCGACGCGAAGTCGACCGAGCTCGATGAGCTGCGCACTGCGCTTGAGAATGCCAAGCGCGAAGCGCTCGAGGCCGCCGCAGCCGAGGCGGAGGCTGCCGAGGCCGCCCAGGCTTCGTACTACAACGCCGGTTACACTCCGCCCTACGCGTCTGCCGCGTCCTACGCGAACGGATCGGGCCTGACGCGCTCTGCGGGTGTCAATAACTACAACGGGCGCCGTGAGACCTATTACAGCAGCAACGTGTTGTATCACCACCGCACGGGCGAATGGACGCAGGATTCTGAGGGCTTCTGGCGCGATTCCGACGGCTATTACGTTGTTGCCGCGGGCGATATGGCCCAGGGCTCGACCTTTACGGGCTCCAAGGGTGATTGCAAGGTCTATGACTCCGGCTGCGCCGCCGGAACCACCGACTACTACACCGGTTGGTAATCTGCCATCAGAGCAAAATAGGCACATGATGGGCGGGCGTCTTTATCGAGCTTTCGGGCAACGTAAAGGCGCTCGTTTTATATTTGTATTTGGGTTAACAGAGCCCTTACCGTGGCACTACGTTGGGCATATGGGCGCGGGGCACACTAAGTCATGAGAAACAAAGTCTTTCCCGTGGAGGAAGTGGTCTCATGAACGCTCGAGATATCGCTATCGCCGCCGTCGCATTGGTACTTGGCTGTCTTGGCCCTACAGCTGCGCTTGTCGTAGGCATGCAGGGCTCGTGCGGGGCTGCTCCTATTGTGGTCGGCGCGCTCATCGCAGCAGCGCTGCTGGGAAGCGCGGGCGTGACCCTTTGCCGCGATGACGAGGACGAGATGCCGCAGGTGCGGCGCTAGCCGTTGTGAAGCTGGTTTTGCCCATAGATGAAGAAGGAAGCCGCCGCAAGGGGAGTGCCCCTTGCGGCGGCTTTGCTATTGAGGCTGTAGGCTGTAGCACGCCGGGCGCTACCAGCTGGCCTCGATTTCGCGGATGCGCGAATAGAGCCATTCGTTTTGCGGCACCTGGATGCCGTGCTTGGCCGCGAGGCGGCAGATGGTACCCGCAAATTCCTCGACCTCGGTTCTGCGTTGAGCGACGCGGTCCTGCGCCATCGAGGGCATGCCGGCGGGGTCGAGCCCTTTTATGAGACGCACCATTTGCGTTAGGTCTGCCTCGGTGAGCTCGATACCCTCGGCGTTGGCGACCGCAAGCGTTTCGCGCATGGCGGAAACAAAGCAGCGGCGCTGCTCGGAGCCCGGCTCCGTGGCGCTTCCGTAGGTCCCGCCGTACGCCATGCAGGTCTGGTTGATGCCGTCGTTGAGCATAAGTTTTGCCCACATGCGGTGGGCGATGTCGTCCTCGACGGTGTGGGCGATGCCGCAGCGCGTGTAGAGCCCGTCGATAGCGGTGACGGTCGCGGGGTCGGTGCCGGCGGCCGCACCAAAGCGGATCTCGCCCGCATTGGTAAAGGTGAGCGCGCCGTTGAGAAACACAGCGTCCATGCCTTGGCAGATTCCGAGGACGGTGTGCTCCCAGCCAAAGCGCTCGGCAATCTTCTGCTCGCTGGTGATGCCGTTGCACAGCGAGGCGATGAGCGTGTTGGGTCCCATGACGCGCTCCATGGTCTTGAGTGCTTGGTTGAGCCCCGTCGTCTTGACCGTCAGGATGACCAGATCGGCGGGTGTCGCCTCGCTGGCGCGGACGGACGTGAGATCGCAGGGCTTGCCGTTGACGGTGAGCGCGTCGTTCGCATGGCGCTCAAAGCGAGCGTCGTCCATAATGTATTCGACGGCATCGTTGCCGAGCGTCTTGGCAATCATGCTGCCATAGAGCAGCCCGACGCCGCCCTTGCCGATAAAGGCAACCTTGTTGATCTGCATGTGAATCATCTCCCCATATAAAAGGCGCCCGCGTAAGGGGCGCCTGATGGATTGTATGCTGCCAGGGTGATTGCTGGGTGCGCGGGGCGGCTGTTATGAAAAAGAAACGTTTGCCTGGGCTCTACGCTGCAGGGCAGACCGCAAAGACACGTGCGGGATATCCGACGCCATCACGCACCTTGGGGAAGGTGCAGAAGATGACGGCGCCCGTGGCGGGAAGCTCGTCTAGATGGTCCATGACCTCGATCTGATAGCGGTCGACCGAGAGGATGTACTGTTCGCCGGGGTAGGGGTAGGCGTCCTCACGCGTGGTCACGCTCGCCGGGTCGGTGTCAGCCGGCTCGTGGCCGATGGCGCCGATGTCGCGCTCTTCAACGAGCCACTTGATGGCGCCGAGGTCCCAGCCGGGGTAGTGGGGCTGGCCGTCCTCGTCCTTGTTCTCGAGGTCGGCGAGCTTGGACCAGTCGGAGCGGAAGGCGACGAAAGCGTCCTCGGGAATGCGACCGTGCTCATCCTCCCAGGCTTTGAGGTCCTCGATGGTCAGGATAAAGTCGGGATTCGCGGCGCACTCCTCGTGCTTGTCGATCACGCAGAGCGGATGCATAAACTCGATGGGTTCAATCTCTCCAAGGGAACGGCCGTCAACATGGAAGTGGCGCGGTGCGTCGACATGCGTGCCGTACTGCGAGGCGACCGAATACTGGAAGCAACGCATGGGGGCGAGCATGTCCTCGGGCGTGCCGGGCAGGTAGTCGAAGAGCTTGGTGGACTCAAACGGCTTAAAGCCAAACCAGTGCGGGGTGTCGCATGAGAGCGTGTGGGTGAGGTCGACCCAGCGATAATCGGTGCTTTTGAGCTGGGATGCGAGATTCCAAAGGTCGAGCGCGGGCATGGGTGACTCCTTTCATCGGGCTTTTTGCTGATGTTAAAGCGGTGCCGTGACAGCTCGATTTCTGCTGCGTTACGATACGTTCTCGATTGCGATTCCACGATGTTTCGGCCGCGTGACCATTGTGTTTCGTCTTGCCGGGGTGCTGATGGCGAAAGGAGGGGCCGTGCAATACCGCGTTGACCCCAAAAGTGGTAACCGAATATCCGCTCTGGGTCTGGGCTGCATGAGATTTCCCGGTGCGCCGGGACGTCCGGATGCGAAGGCAGCCGATGCCATCATTTCCCGTGCGGTGGAGCAGGGGATTAATTATCTGGATACCGCGTATCTCTATCCCGGTAACGAGGTGTGCGTGGGCGCCTCACTTGAGCGCCTGGGTCTGCGCGACCGCGTGTTGCTCGCGACTAAGTTGCCGCACGCTTCGTGCAAGTGCGCGGAGGATTTCGACCGGTTTTTCGACGAACAACTGCGCCGCCTGCGGACCGATCATATCGACTATTACCTTATGCACAACATTACCTCGCCCGCCCAGTGGGAACGCGTGGTGGCGTTGGGTATCGAGGACTGGATTGCGCACCAAAAGGCTGCGGGGCGTATTCGCCAGATAGGTTTTTCGTATCACGGCAGTGCGGCGGACTTCCTGACGATGCTCGACGCGTATGACTGGGATTTTTGCCAGATTCAGTACAACTACGCTGGAGAGCGCTACCAAGCGGGAACGGCGGGACTTATAGCAGCCGCCGAGCGCGGGCTCGCGGTGTTTGTGATGGAACCGCTTTTGGGCGGACGCCTGGCGGGCAAGCTGCCTCCGCGGGCCCGCGCCGTGCTCGATGACGCCCGTGACCCGCATTTGCGCACTCCTGCCGCCTGGGGACTTTCGTGGGTGTGGAACCATCCTCAGGTCACGATGCTGCTTTCGGGCATGACCGATACCGCACAGGTGGACGAGAACGCGGCATTGGCGGATCGCGCACTGCCGAATTCGATGACGACAGAGCAGCTCGACACCATCGCACGTGTGCTGGGAGAGTTTGAGAAATCGAATCGCGTGCCCTGTACGGGGTGCGGCTACTGCATGCCGTGCCCCAAGGGCATCAATATTCCCGGCTGCTTTGGCGCCTACAACGCGAGCTATGCGCACAGCTGGTTTACGGGCCTGTCTCAATACTTTACGGCGAGCGCGGTGCGGACGAACGAGCCCAAGCTGGTGAGCAATTGCGTCAAGTGCGGCAAATGCGCACGTCACTGCCCGCAGCACATCGATATCCCCGAGCGTCTCGACGATGTGCGCCGACGTTTCCAGCCTGGCCCCGTAACGGCTGCGCTTAAAGCCTTTTGCAAAACGCGCTCCTCATGACCCTTTTATAACTTGCGGTGGAATAGTTCCTGTTTGCGGCAGAATGGGGCTTAAACAGGAACTATTCCACCGCAACTGAAGGGGGCTGTCGTGGGCCATCGGGATTCATGTGATGATTTGCGCGAGGTTCGTTGGGGCGTTTTGGGCGCTGGGCACATTTCGCATCGATTTGCATCGTCGCTCAAGGAGGTGGACGGGGCGCGGCTTGTGGCTGCCGCCGGTCGCGCCCCTTCGCATGTTGAGGAGTTTTGCAGGGCGTTTTCGATTGATGCCGCGCACAGCTATGCCACGACTGACGATAGCGGCGATGCGGCTTATGATGCGCTGATTGCCGACCCCGATGTCGACGCAATCTACTTGGCTCTTCCACATGGCATGCATGCGCATTGGGTCTGTCGGGCACTGCGCGCGGGAAAGGCCGTGCTGTGCGAAAAACCGGCCGTTTTGAGTGAGGAAGAGGCTCTATCGATTGCCTCCACCTCTCGCGAGCGCGGCGTACTGTTTATGGAGGCGATGAAGAATCGGTTTTGTCCGATGCATACTCGCGTGAAGGGTTTGCTTACGTCGGGCGAGCTTGGCCGTATCGTCTCGATCGAAAGCGTGCAAAAACTCGATTATGGTCAGCCGCCTTCGAGTTATCTGCTCGATCCGTTGCAGGGTGGCTGTCTATATGACATGGGCTGCTACGCGGTCGGGTGGTTTGAGGATCTTCTTGCGGGTGCGTGCGATGTTTCGTCTCGTGAAGTTCGCTGGCGTGACGTATCGGGTGGCCGCGTGGATTGGGCCGATGAGATCCATATGAGTGTCGGCGGTATACCCATTCATATGGTGTGCGACGGCAAAGCAGCATATGAAAGCCGCTTAATGATTGCCTGCGAACGGGGTTCGGTGGAAATCGAGCGCCTCCATCGCCCCGAGCTCGCCCATGTGAAGTACTCCGACGGACGAATGCTCGAAATTAATGCCCCGTTTGAGGTCGATGATTTCTACGGCGAAATTCAGCATGCGACGCAGCTCGTCCAGACGGGAGAGCTTGAAAGCCCCGTTATGCCTCTTGCCGCCACGCAGCGCTGCGCGCAGATTATCGATGCGATTCGCTTGACGCTCTAGGCTGCGGTGCTGGTGCTCAAGGGGGCTCGGCGGACCTTGCCCCTGATGCCCCTTTTATATCTTGCGGTGGAATACGGTCTGTTTGCGCCAAAATAAGGCACCAATAGACCGTATTTCACCGCAACTGATGAGGGGGAGTTGGAGATGCTAACGATCGGGTGTCATCTTTCGACGACGAAGGGCTATCGGGCAATGGGGGAGACGGCGCTGTCCATTGGTGCCAATACCTTTGCGTTCTTTACGCGCAACCCGCGCGGTGGCAAGGCAAAAGACCTTGACATGGATGACGTGGCGGCTCTGCGCGAGCTTATGGCGCAAAACGACTTTGGACCGCTAGTGGCGCATGCCCCGTATACCTATAACCCCTGCTCCGCTAAGGAGCGGGCGCGGGAGTTTGCCTTGGAGGCTATGGCGGAAGATTTGCAGCGTCTGGAAGCACTGCCCGGCAACTACTACAACTTCCATCCCGGTGCGCATGTGGGACAGGGGGCAGACGCCGGCATTCAGATGATTGTCGACACGCTGTGCCAGGTGATGTTTGAGGGACAGCAGACGACGGTATTGCTTGAGACCATGGCGGGCAAGGGCACCGAGGTGGGCCGTAGCTTTGAAGAGCTGGCGCGCATTATCGAGGGCGTTGCCGCCAAGTGCCCGGAGCTGTCCGATAAGCTGGGCGTTTGTTTGGACACCTGCCATGTGAGCGATGCTGGCTACGACATCATCCATGACCTGGACGGCGTACTCGACGAGTTCGACCGCGTGGTGGGTGTCGAGCGCTTGCGCGCCGTGCATATCAATGACTCCAAGAACCCCTGCGGCGCCCATAAGGATCGCCACGAGTGCATCGGCAAGGGCTACCTGGGTAGTGAAGAGTTTGGCGGCGGTATGCAGGTTATGCAGAATATTGTATCGAATAGCCGCTTGCGTGCACTTCCATTTATTTTGGAGACGCCGAACGAACTTGCAGGTTATGCAGCTGAAATCAAACTGTTAAGGTCATTGCAGCAGTAATGACTGTTGCTAAGTGGAGTATTCCATTCACGTTATGGGTTTGTTTCAATCAGTTTTCTCATTGCAGATTCGTAATTCCGGGTGCATAATAGCCAACAGTTTTTGCAGACCTCTGAATCAAACGGGGTCACTGGAAGGAGACTGATTATGAAGCTCAAGAAGCTTGGCGCGTTTGCAGCCACGGGCGCCATGGCGCTCGCTCTTGCACTGACGGGCTGTGGTTCGTCCAACGCCACCTCTGGTTCCGATGCCGGTTCCAGCAGCTCTGACAACGCGAAGGTCGAGAAGGTCGACGGCTCCAAGGAGTATGCACTCGTCAAGGACGGTACGCTCACCGTCGGCACCTCTGCCGAGTACGCTCCGTTTGAGTACAAGGATGACAACGGCGATTATCAGGGCTTTGACCTTGAGCTCATCAAGGCTATCGGCGACAAGCTGGGCCTGGATGTCGAGTATGTCAACAATGACTTTGACACGCTGGTTCCGGGCGTCGCTTCGGGCGCCAAGTATGATGTTTCCATCGCGGCTATCACCGACACGCCCGAGCGTGAGAAGGAAGTCACTTTCTCTGATTCCTACTACATGGACGATCAGGCTATCGTGACCAAGGTCGATAACACCGACATCACGGCCGACAACTACAGCGAGAAGCTCAACAACGCCGACGCTACCATCATCGTCCAGTCTGGCTCGACCGCCGAGGCCTTTGCCCAGGAGAACTTCCCGAAGGCCAAGATCGTCCCCTACAAGGACGCTACCGAGTGCTTCAGCGCCCTGCAGTCCGATAAGGGCGACGCCGTAGTCACCAACCGCTCCGTTGCCAGCCAGCTGACCGCCGAGCAGTTCAACACCTGCCAGACCATCAAGCAGATCAGCACCGGCGAGGAGTACGCCATTGCCATCAACCAGGGCAACACCAAGCTCAAGGATGACATCAACCAGGCCATCAAGGACCTGACCGACGACGGTACCGTCGACGCCCTCATGGCTAAGTACAACATCAAGTAAAATAACTACTTGATTGCGCGCGGGCCCTTTCCGTTTTGCGGAGAGGGCCTTTGCGCTTCTCTTGACGGAGAGCGTTTCCGTCTCGTTTTGCCGGCAACTTCTACGATAGGAGCCACCTTGTCTCGACTGAACAAAGGGGCCGCTGAGCAGCGTTTTCCACTGCCCGTCTTGCTCCAAAAGCTAGCCTGCGTCATGGCCGTGGCGCTCGCGCTGGTGTGCGCGGGGGCATATGCGCCCACGACCGCCCAGGCGCTTGAGACCGCAAAGATTACCGCCCGACCCAACACCGGTTCGGGCAGCGATGTGGTCGGCGGCACCGAGACGCGCATTACCTGGGAAGTTCAGGCCGATGCCGACGAGGAGCTGAGCGGTCTTTCTTTGACGTTTGTCGACGGCACGACGTTTGGTACCGATGACACGCGATTGACGATGCTCTCGGGCGAGGACCTCATGGATCGTACGCCCATGAAACCCACGTGCAAGGCTGACGGCCAGACGCTCAAGATTGACTTTGGCGAGACGGCGCCTGCCGGCGGCTTTTTCCGTGTCGAGGTTTACGGCGTGACCTTCCCCGTCGAGGGCGGTGACGAGGCCTTTAGCGGCACCTACACTTTGGCCGATGGTTCGACCAAGAAGATCTCCAAGATTCCGTCGGTGGAGATCAAGGGCGTGACGGCATTCGATAACTTCCTGGCCGACCTTAAGGAGCAGCCGTGGGTCGAGGCATGGAATTCCAACATGTTCCTTCGCCTGTTCCTGAACCCGGTCATTTTGGTCCAGAGCCTGCCGATCGTCTTCAAAGGCTTCCTCATGTCGCTTTCGATCGTGCTTGTGGCGTTTCCGCTGGCAATTCCCTTCGGTTTTGCCCTGTCGCTCATGCGCATCTCTAAGTCGCGCATCCTGCGCTGTTTTGCCGGCATCTATGTGAATATCATTCGCGGTACGCCGGCGTTCCTGCAGATCTATATCGCGTTTTTCGGTCTGCCGCTGGCCGGTGTCAAAGTGGACGACTATGTGCTGGGTGTTATCGTCATGGCCATGAACTCGTCTGCGTACCTGTGCGAGATCTTCCGTGCCGGTATTCAGTCGATCCCCAAGGGCCAAAACGAGGCTGCTCGCTCGCTGGGTATGAATGCCTTCCAGACGCTGCTCTATGTCATGATTCCGCAGACGTTCCGCAATGTCCTGCCTACGCTGACCAGCGAGTTTATCCTGCTCTACAAGGACACGTCGCTGCTTGCCGCCGTGGGTGTCGTCGAGATCGTCATGAACGCCCGCACCATCGTGGCCACGACGGGCTCCATCACGCCGTATGTGGTTGCCGCCCTGTTCTATCTGGTCATTACCCTGCCGCTTGCGCGCTTGGTGAGCGGTCTTGAGGCGAGACTTCTGGGGACGGCCGAAACCAAAAAGAAGCGTCCCACCAAGAGCGCCGGACAGGTTGTCGCGACGCCCGCCGATCATATCGCCGGTCTGTAAGGAGGTCCTGTCATGAGTGAAACGAATTCCAACGAGGTCGTTGTCAGCATCAAGAACCTCCAAAAGGCTTTTGGCGATAACGTGGTTCTGCGTGATATCGATCTGGACGTGCACAAGGGTGAGGTCGTTGTGGTCCTGGGCCCCTCGGGCTCGGGCAAGTCGACGATGCTTCGCTGTATCAATCGCCTGGAGCATCCCACGAGCGGCTCGATTGTCGTTGAGGGCGTGGATGTGTGTGCCAAGGGCGTCGACCTCAATAAGGTACGTACGCACTTGGGCATGGTGTTTCAGCAGTTCAACCTGTTCCCACACCTGTCGGTCAAAAAGAACGTCATGCTTGCGCAGCAAAAGGTGCTCAAGCGCAGTAAGGAAGAGGCCGAGAAGATCGCCATCGAGGAGCTGACCAAGGTCGGCCTGGCCGAGCGCATCGATTTTATGCCGAGTCAGCTTTCGGGCGGCCAGCAGCAGCGCGTCGCCATCGCCCGCGCCCTGTCGATGAACCCGCACGTGATGCTCTTTGACGAGGCCACGTCGGCGCTCGACCCCGAGCTCGTCCGCGATGTATTGGGCGTCATGCGCGACCTGGCACGTGACGGTATGACCATGATCGTGGTAACGCACGAGATGGGCTTTGCCCGCGATGTCGCCGACCGCGTCGTCTTTATGGACGGCGGCGTCATTGTAGAAGAGGGTACGCCGAGTGAGGTCTTCGACCACCCCAAGAGCGAGCGCACCAAGGCGTTCTTGGGCAATATCTCGTAGCCGGTTGATGTAACTGCCGTTACAAAAGAGCGGGGCTGGACTTGAATCCAGCCCCGCTCTTTTGTAGGGATGGGGATGCGCTTTGATGCAGGCTCTCTTGGAGACCCTGGGTTCGTTACGCGAGCTCGGCTCCGAGGGCCTTGCAAGCGGTCTCGCCCTCGTCGTCGGGCGCGTCGTAGCAGATGGTGGAGTCCACGACGTTGACGCCTGCCTCGTCGGCGTCCGCCTTCCAGTTGTCCATCCATTCGCCCTCGGCCCACGAATAAGAGCCAAAGAGGACGACCTTCTTGTCGCCGAGGGTCTCCTTGACCTCATCCCACATGGGCCGGAACTCATCGTATTCAAGCTCCTCGGAACCCATGGCGGGGCAGCCGAAGGCGAAGGCATCATATTCGGCGACCTTGTCGGCAGAGAAGTCGGCGCAGGAGATGACCTCTGCCTCGGCGCCGGCACCGGTTGCGCCCTCGGCAACGAAGTTTGCCATGGCCTCGGTGTTGCCTGTGCCGCTCCAGTAGACGACTGCGATCTTGCTCATATGTCTTCCTTTCGGTTGTGCGGCGTGCGGCCGCGTTTTGTATGCTCTATCGGGTTGCCTGGGCAAGTTGCGCCAAGCTGCAGCCCTGCTGATAGACAAAGGTGAGGTATTGAGTGCAAGCGCGGTAGGCGTCAAACATCGCAAGCGCTTGCTCGACATCCGTGTAGACCTTCCAAGCTCCAAAGACCTTGTAGTTCTCGCCGCGCTGGACGATAAACTCGTGCACGTCGTCGTAGGGATATCCAAGGAAGTAGCCTATTTCGTGCGGAAACTCGCAGGTGCAGTCGTTGCTGCAGCTAGCTTGCTGGGGTAGTGCGCATCGAGTCTGGCTACAAGCGCATTCCGCGACGTTATTGCTCGCGAGCGTGATGCGTGATGCCAAATGCACAAGGCATGTCGAAAGGTCTCTCGTGTCGTAGCCTTCCGAGGCGAGCGCTGTTTGGGCGCGAGGGTCTGCGAAATAGGTGGCGAGGCTTTTGGCTCGGTACACGTACACGAGTGCTCCGCAGGGCCGCCAGACCAAAACACTCAGGTGGATGCCGAGCGGGTCAAGCTCGCGATTGCACTGGGCGATAACGTCGAGCAGGCGTGCTCGGCGTTCTGCGATGGTTTCGGTTGTGGTCGAGCCGTTCCCGTGGGCGTAGGTGCCTGGATAGGTAAAGAGCGATGCCGGCTTGATGCCCGCGAGCGTGGGGGAGCAGTTGCGCACGACCGCTGCCTGAAACGTTGGGATGTCTATGGTTCGAGTCACGGCGCTCCTTACGGATCTAAACTGTTAGCCTAGGAAAACTTATACACGAAAGTAAGCCATGGTCAACAAAAAAGTTTGAAGAGGGAAACTAATTGACCGAACAGACATGATTTTGGGTTAAGATGGGGACACCCCATGGGGGTATCTAGATAGTGCTACTTGAAAGGGGAGCGCATGAGTGACTTGCTCAACCCTGCGAATCTCATCGTGCTGGCCGTCATTGCCGTCGGCATGTTTTTTGGACTGCGTCGCATTGCCGCTTCGACACACGGGAAGAGTTGCTGCAGCGATGGTACGAGCGGCAAGAAGGCCAAAAAGGTTGTTGTGGTGGATACCGATGCGTCACACTATCCCTATAGCGATGAGCTGCTCATCGGCGGCATGAGCTGTGACGGCTGCGCTCAGAACGTAGCCAATGCCCTCAATGCGCTGGATGGCGTGTGGGCAACGGTGACGTATGCGGACCACACGGCACGCGTGCGCTCTAAGCAGCCGGTTGATCGTGGTGTCCTCGAGACGGCCGTGAAAGACGCGGGCTACTACGTCATGACGCTGTAAGCGCCGCCCTGGATGCGCTTCCTTGGCTAGGCTCGTCCGCGCAGTTCGATGTCTTGGATGTCGTCGAAGTCGATGGCGATGTCTCGGAGCTTGAGGAGCTTGAAGGCGGGGAGCGCCTCGTCGAGGATGCCGGTGCGGCTGCGATAGCCGTATGTATCGTAATAGGTGACACGAACCAAGTCGCCACGTTTGAGACCCTCGAGCTTTTTAGAAAGTACGAGGGCTTTTTCTTCCGTGAGCTCACGTTTTGACTCGACGGTGATTTCCTGCTTGCGCACGAGTTCGTAGTATCCCGTGAGGGCGGCAAAGGGCATAAACTGCGCGGCGCGGTTGGCGCGCACGGCACCGTTGGCAGTGAGCTTGGGGTCGGCGGCGCGGCGCCTGCCCTCGGG
>CAJMOP010000002.1 GCA_905215115.1 uncultured bacterium
CGTTGCCTTGGCGCCATCACCCGCGACCGCCTCGAGGCGCTGCGCGAGGCCGACGCCATTGTGCGCGAGGAGATCGACAAGGCCGGTCTGACCATCTGGCAGTATTTTGCCGTCGTGCCCGACTTCCGCGCCACCGGCGTGCGCGAGGGCAAGCGCGCCTACGACTGGCCCTGCATCATCCGCTGCATCAACACCGTCGATGTCATGACCGCCGAGGTACCTGAGCTCGACTGGGCGCTGCTCAAGCGCATTACCGCTCGCGTGACCGCCGAGGTCTCCGGTATTTGCCGCGTTTGCTACGACCTCACGCCGAAGCCCGTCGGCACGGTCGAGTGGGAGTAAGCTAACTCACCTAGCCCCCGTTTCCGCTTGGAAGCGGGGGCTTTTTGCTGGCGCTTCGCCCAATTTCGCGCATCTTGGGCCTCACGTATCCTGCGAACTAACAGATGTGACAAAGGGGCAGTTCCTTTGTCGCATCTTCGATGTTATGCGCGGGAAGAGTCACGAGCATGGTCGTTCCGCGCTCCGAGCTCTCTTCGACCTCGATGGAGCCGCCGTGGAGTGCGGCAATCTCCCAGACCAGTGCAAGCCCCAGCCCCACGCCGCCATATGCCCTGCTGCGCGATTTGTCGACGCGAAAGAAGGGCTGAAAGATGCTCGTCTGGTATTGCTCGGGAATGCCCGGTCCCTGGTCGCGCACGCGTAGCAGCACGCGGTCGCCTTCGGCGCAGGCGTTGATTTGCACGGTCGAGTTGGGCGCGCTATAGCGTATGGCGTTTTCGGTCAAGTTGAACAGCAACCGATAGATCAGCGTGTCGCTGCCGATCGTTTGCGCGTCGCCCTCACTTGTAAGCGTGATGTCTTTTTGCTCGGCAAGGGGTGCCAGGTCCGTGAGCACTTCTTCGATCATCGGCGCCAGGTCAATCACATCGTTGCAAGGGACACTGCGCAGCTCGCTCATCTCGAGCAGGGTCTTTGTCATGTGCGTCATTCGCTCGGTCTGCTCCTGCAGCAGCCCGAGCAGGCTCGCTGTATCGGCATCGACGTCGGGGTGCTCGGCGCAAAACAGCTCAACCTGGGCCTGCATGAGCGCAAGCGGCGTGCGCAGTTCGTGCGCCGCATTGCCCGTAAACTGTCTTTGTGCGGAAAATCCCTCGTCAAGGCGGGTAATCATGTCGTTAAACGACGCGCTGCAGCGCCTGAGTTCAGATGGCACGTCCTCGCTGATTTTTGTGTCGGCGAGGTTGTCGGGCCGCACGCTCTCGACTTGCGTCGCAAAGAAGCGCAACGGCCGCAGCGCATGTCCGCTCACAAAGTAGGCCAGCACGCCGCCGAGCAGCGTCACCGCTGCAGTTATATACCAGCTCGTCGCGCCAAACGATTCTTGGGCGTCGTTCACGACGATGGTCAGCGCGTCGTCGAGCTCTTTGTTTGTCGGGTCAAATGAGCTGGGCGAGGCCGCCTCCACCTTGCTGTGCGCCGATAGTTCATTGCCGATCGAGTCCATGTAGCGCATGCCGGAGTAGCCAACCAGGCAATTCATAAGTACGCAGGTTGAACATATCAGCAGTGCCGTCATCAACGTGATGCGCCACTGCAGCGACAGCCGCTTCATTTGCCGTCCTCCATAACGTAGCCTTCGCCGATTCGGTTGCGGATGGGGTCGTGCCCCAACGCGCCGCGCAGCTTTTTGCGCAGCGACGAGATGTGCACGCGGGTCGCGTTGCTAAAGCTGTTGACGCTGCTGTCCCATACATGCTCGATAAGCTCTTCCTGGCTCACCGGCCGCCCCTGGTTAAGCATCAGGTATTCCAAGATGCCGGTCTCCTTGCGCGTGAGGGATAGGGTCTCGCCGCCCACGGAGGCGAGGCGCGCTTTGGTGTCAAAGCTCAGCGATCCACAGGTTAGAACAACGTCGTTTTGCGTAAAGTGCCTGAGCGTGAGGCTGCGGATGCGTGCCGCCAGCTCGTCAAGATGGAACGGCTTGGTGAGGTAGTCGTTGGCGCCCGCATCGAGCCCCGCCACCTTGTCGGAGACTTCGCCGCGTGCCGAGAGCACGAGCACCTTGGTCTCGCAATCAGTTGTTCTGAGTTGCCTGAGCACGGTCATGCCGTCGACATGGGGGAGATTGAGGTCGAGCACGACAAGATCAAAGGTCTCGACATCGAGTAGATCGAGGGCCTGCTGCCCGTCGTAGCAGCAGTCGACGCTATAGGCCAAGTTGCGCAGGCTGCGTGCGATCGCATCGCACAGCGCCCGCTCGTCCTCGACGACCAAGATGCGCATAACGTTCTCCTTGCATAGTCATTCACGCTTAACACGGATTTTATAGTCGGTATGGTCCAATGGGTCGCGAAACGAAAGGAGTGGTCAGATTGTTCAAAGCGATTAAGCCTGTGGCGCAGGTGGCTTTGCTGATCGTTGGGGTAGCCATGGTGTGCTTTGGCGTTATGCGCGGCGAGGCAGATGCCGTGCTGGCCAAGGCAATCAGGCTGTGCTTGGAGTGTATCGGAATTGGATAAAAGAAAAAACACTGCATCGCATCTTTTGGCGAGATTCCGCGGATTGATTCAGGCGGCGGCGACGCTTGCGACCAATATTCACCTGCCTAACTTTGCCAAGGGAGGCATCTACCAGGGGGCGGGCAAAGCCGTCTGCGTGCCGGGGCTCAACTGCTACTCGTGTCCGGCGGCCTCGGGTGCGTGCCCTATCGGGTCGTTTCAGTCGGTGGTGGGCTCGTCTAAGTTCAGCTTTTCGTATTACGTCACCGGAACGCTCATTTTGATCGGCGTGCTGCTGGGGCGTTTTGTATGCGGCTTTTTGTGCCCGTTTGGATGGCTGCAAGAGCTTTTGCATAAGATTCCCAGCAAGAAGCTCTCCACGAAAAAGCTCAAGCCGCTCACGTACATCAAGTATGCCGTGCTGCTGTTTGCCGTGGTGCTGCTGCCCGTCTTGGTGGTTAACGATGTGGGTATGGGCGACCCGTTCTTTTGCAAGTACATCTGCCCGCAGGGTGTGCTCGAGGGCGCGATTCCGCTGTCCATCATGAATACGGGAATCCGCTCCGCGCTGGGAAAGCTCTTTACCTGGAAGCTCGCGATCCTCATTGTGGTTGCGGTGCTGAGCGTGCTGTTCTACCGCCCCTTCTGTAAATGGATTTGCCCCCTCGGCGCATTTTATGCACTCATGAACAAGGTGTCGTTGCTGGGGATTCAGGTCGATCATTGTAAATGCGTCTCGTGCGGCAAGTGCGCCAAGGTGTGCCAGATGGACGTGGACGTTACGCGTACGCCCGACCATGCCGAGTGCATTCGTTGCGGCAAATGCGTGGGCGCGTGCCCCGTCGATGCTATTAGCTTTCGCTATGGGCTGGGTGTGACGGGCGACAAACCCGCGCAGTCCACGCAAGCCTGCGAAAACAAATAGGTACCTATATAAGTTTCGATATAAACGGAGGAACCATGAAACTGTCAAAAATTGCGGCCTTGTTGATGCTGCCCGTGCTGGCGCTGACTCTCGCGGCGTGCTCTGCCCCCAAGGGCGACGCGAAGGATGCCACGAGCGGCGATGCGCAGATTGCCGAGCTTGTGGCACAAAAGCCGTCGAGCGCCGAGGAGGCGGCCAAGCTGTACCAGCAGCTGCTGCAAAAGGAAAACGAGATCTTTGCGAGCGATAACGCCCTATGGGAAAAGGTGTTCCTTGCGGCCAACAAAGACACTCCCATGATTGAGGACGGCAAGAACTACGGTGACTTCTTGCTCGATACCATCGAGGGCGCCAAGGATCAGTTTGCGGCTGACGAGCTTAAGACGCTTAAGGCCGGCGCGCAGCAGGTCAAGGAGATCGAGGACAAGCTCATGGCGCTGGAGAAGGAGTTCCCCGGATGTGGCAGCACGCCCGGCGAGGGGGAGAGCGTTGATGCCTCGACCGCGGGTATGACCAACGGCGAGAGCGGGGAGACGAAGTTCCCCAGCTTTAAGGGCAAGGACTTGGACGGCAACGATGTAAACAGCGACGAGCTGTTCTCCAAGAACAAGGTCACCGTCATGAACTTCTGGTTTACCACCTGCAAGCCGTGCGTGGGAGAGCTGGGCGATCTGGAGAAGCTCAACAAGGAGCTTGCCGAGAAGGGCGGCCAGGTCGTGGGCGTTAATTCCTTTACGCTCGATGGCAATAAAGACGAGGTGGCCGATGCTAAGGACGTGCTTTCCAAGAAGGGCGTGACGTATAAGAACATCTGGTTTAAGTCGGACAGCGAGGCCGGAAAGTTCACCTCCAACCTGTACTCGTTCCCGACCACCTACGTGATCGACCAGAACGGTAACATTGTGGGAGAGCCGATCATGGGCGGCATCAACTCCGCTGAGCAGCGCGAGGCGCTCAACAAACTGATCGATCAGGCACTCGCGAAGAGCGAACAGTAAGTCCGTGGGACAGACAACTGAAGGGGAGTCGCTGGAAACAGCGACTCTTTTTTCTGCTTCGGGGTAGCATCATGGGTATACGTCGAAAGGGCACGCAGCTTTTCGTGCATTGCCTGAGCGGTGCGCGAAGCAACCAAGCTGTGAGTTTTCTTAAGCGTTCTGGGTATGGCAGTGTCAAGAATATCGGCGGCATAAGCGGCTACACGGGAAAGGTGGTGCGTTGGCTATGAAGGTGGTTATCGTTGGAGGCGTCGCGGGCGGCGCATCGGCGGCGGCACGTTTGCGCAGACTCGACGAGCAGGCCCAAATTGTCATCTTTGAGCGCACGGGTTTTGTATCGTATGCCAACTGTGGGCTTCCGTACTACATTGGCGGCGTGATAGAAGAAGAGGGCGCATTGACGCTGCAGTCTCCCAAGGGCTTTTGGGATCGCTTTCGCATTGCGGTCAAGACGAGTCACGAGGTGTTTGCCATCCATCCCGATTCGCATACGGTCGAGGTTCGCAATATGCTGACGGGCGAGGAATTTGTCGAGACGTATGACAAGCTCATCCTGTCGCCGGGTGCAAAGCCGATTCGCCCTGCGTTGCCGGGCATCGACTCGGATAAAATCTTTAGCCTACGCACCGTTGAGGACACGCTGCGTATTCACAGCTATGTTCGAGAGCGGCGACCGAGCAGTGCCGTCGTGATCGGCGGCGGCTTCATTGGCGTCGAGACGGCGGAGAATCTGTGCGAGCTGGGGCTCCAGGTGACCCTTCTGCAGCGTCCCGTCCAACTTATGAACAACCTGGATTACGACATGGCGACCCTTTTGCATACCGAGGTGCGTGAGCACGGTATCGATCTGCGCCTCAAGGCCGATGTGACAGGTTTTGAGGAAGTTGATGGCCGCGTTGTCACCCATGTTGCGGGCGATGACCCTATCGGAGCCGATATGGTGCTGCTTGCCATTGGCGTGGCACCTGAGAGCCATCTGGCGCAAGAGGCGGGGCTCGAACTGGGCATCAAGGGGGCTATTGTGGTCAACGACCGCATGGAGACCTCTGCTGCCGACGTGTATGCCGTGGGCGATGCCGTGCAGGTCACGCATCAGGTGACCGGCGAGGACGCGGTCATTTCGCTCGCCGGCCCCGCCAACAAGCAGGGGCGTGTCGTCGCCGATGTCATAGCCGGCATGGACAGCTGCTACCTCGGATCGTTGGGCTCATCGGTTATCAAGGTATTCGACTTGACGGCGGCAAGCACGGGACTATCCGAAAAGGCAGCACACGCGGCGGGAATTGACTGCGACAGCGTGGTCCTGTCGCCCGGTTCGCATGCGGGTTATTATCCGGGTGCAACGCCCATGACCATGAAGGTTATCTTCGAGAAGCAGGGATTGCGCCTGCTGGGTGCGCAAATCGTGGGCATCGATGGTGTGGACAAGTGTATCGACGTTCTGGCGACTGCCATCCAGGCAGGCATGCGCGGCGATAGGCTTAAGGATTTGGACCTAGCATACGCGCCGCCGTACTCATCGGCGAAGGATCCCGTCAATATGGCGGGCTTTATGATCGAGAACCTCAATCGCGGCATACTGGCGCAGTGGCATTGGGAGGATGAGCCCAACTTGCCACGCGATGGCAGCGTGCAGCTGCTCGATGTTCGTACGGAAGGGGAGTATGAGCGCGGGCATATCGATGGTTTCGTAAACATTCCCGTCGATGATCTGCGCAATCGCCTGGGCGAGCTCGACCGGGCCAAGCCGGTCTACGTAATTTGCCAGAGCGGCATTCGCAGCTACATTGCTTGCCGCATTTTGGCGCAGCATGGCTTTGAGTGCTTTAACTTCTCGGGCGGCTATCGCTTCTTTGCAGCCGTGACTGAGGCTCGCCGCGGCAGCGCTAACGTTATGCCGTGCGGGCTCGAAAAGTAGCGCGCATTGGAATGTGACAAAGTGACAGCCTCTTTGTCACATCGGGGATGTTATATGCGGGATGGTGCGCCATGCGGCGTGCTGTCCCGTTCGTTTTTTGGCGCGGTTCGTTACATTCCTCACTGGTATCGGCCAAAAATGAGGATAGAGTAGGACAAGCGCGCCGAACGTGAACGGCGGGGGAGCGGGCGAGCGCGCCCGCGCGAGAGAGGTTGCCGTCCATGCTGGATCTCAGAGATATTTGCAAAAGGTACGTTACGCAGTCGTTTACGCAGGTAGCGCTCGACAGCGTAAGCCTGTCTTTTCGCGATAACGAGTTTGTAGCCATCCTGGGTCCCTCGGGTTCGGGTAAAACTACGATGCTCAACGTCATTGGTGGACTCGACCATTTCGATTCCGGCGACCTGTTGATCGATGGCATCTCGACCAAGGACTTCAGCGACCGCGATTGGGATGCCTACAGAAACAATCGCATTGGCTTTGTGTTTCAGAGCTACAACCTCATTCCGCATCAGACCATTTTGGAAAACGTGGAATTGGCGCTTACGCTCACGGGCGTGGGGCATGCCGAGCGCCGCCAGCGTGCACGCAAGGCGCTTGAGGCAGTCGGTCTGGGCGAGCACGTTAACAAGCGCCCGAGCCAGCTATCGGGCGGCCAGATGCAGCGCGTGGCTATTGCCCGCGCCCTGATCAACGATCCCGAGATTGTGCTGGCTGACGAGCCGACCGGCGCCTTAGACTCAACGACATCCGTGCAGGTCATGGATTTGCTCAAGGACGTTGCGCGCGACCGTCTGGTCATCATGGTCACGCACAATCCCGAGCTGGCGTACCAGTACGCCACGCGCATCGTCAACCTGGCGGACGGCAAGATCACCGACGATTCCGATCCCTTTGATGTTGCCAATGCCGCGCGTCGCGAGGCTAAGCCTACGCGCAAAACCTCGATGAGCTTTGTGACGGCGCTGGGGCTTTCGGCGCGCAACCTTTTGACCAAGAAGGGCCGTACGGCTATGACGGCCTTTGCTGGTTCGATCGGCATCATCGGTATCGCGGCGATTCTGGCGCTCTCCAACGGCGTAAACGGCTACATCAAAAAGGTCGAGGAGGATACGCTCTCGAGCTACCCGCTGACGATTTCCAAGCAGGATTACGACCTGTCGTCCATGATGGGCGGACAGGGGACCACGGATGACGATACGTCCAAGAACGAGGGCTCGTCCGACGGCAGCACTGACGGCAAGGCTCGGGGAACCGATAAGATTCCTGTGGTCACGGCCGTAAAGGATATGTTTGCGAGCGTTAAGTCCAACGACATGACGAGCTTTAAGGCATGGCTCGATGCCGGTGGCGACGGCATCGATAAAGAGGTCAATGCCATCCAGTACGGCTATGGCGTGACGCCGGTTGTCTATCGTGCGGGCAAGGGCGATGAGAAGCCTGTCCGGCTGGTGCCCAACGCTATGACCGAGGCCATGAGCGGCGGCGCGAGTTCGGCGGCGACGGTGAGCATGGAATCCATGGGAACCTCGGTCTTTAACGAGATGATTGACGACCAGAGCCTGCTCGACAGCCAGTACGATGTTGTTGCCGGCCATTGGCCTACGTCAGCCAACGAGGCCGTGATGGTGCTTTCGAGCCGCGGAACGGTGGGCGACTACACGCTCTACAGCATCGGCGCGCTGGATATCGATGAACTCAACGATCTGGTAAACAGCGCCATGACGGCCGACGGCAAGGTCGAGACGCCCGAGACCGGCAGCGACTTTACCTACGACGACGCGCTGTCCACGGCGTTTAAAGTGTTGTCGCCGGCCGATGCCTATCGCAAAAACGAAGAGACCGGCATGTGGACCGACATGTCTGGCGATGCCGACTTTATGACGGCCAAGGTTGCCGACGGTATTGACGTGCGTATTGTGGGCGTGGTGCGACCGAACGAGATGGCCAACGCGAGCGCGTTGTCTCCGGGTATTGCCTATACACACGCGCTGACTCGCCAGCTTATGGAGCGCGCCGCCGATTCACAGATAGTGCAGGAGCAACTTGCCCACCCCGAGACGGATGTCTTTACGGGCAAGACCTTTGACGAGTTGCAAGGCGAGGCCAAGCAGGGCGTGGATCTGGGCAGCATGTTCAGTGTGGACGAGGCGGCGTTGAAGAGCGCGTTCTCGTTCGATGCATCTGCACTCTCGGGTGCTGCCGGTGGCATGGATCTTTCGGGCATCGATTTGTCGGGCCTGGATATTGACCTTTCGGGCGTTGGCAAGGACATCGACTTCAGCAGCATCATGGCAAAAGCACCGGCCCCAGATTTCTCGGGCATCTTTGACGGTCTGGAGCTCACGCCCGAGCAAATGCAGCAGGTGGGAACGCTTGCCAACCAACTGTTTGAGGGCTTTTTGCAGTCTGATCAGTTTAAGGCGCTGTCGCCCGAAGATCTTAAGGACGCGTCGAAGCTCGCCGCCGCGTTCTCGACGTATCTTGAGAGTGATGCGGTAGCCCAGCAAATCCTGGCCCAGCTCAAAGCGCTCGGCGGCGATGCCCTGGTAGAGCGCCTGCAGCACGCGATGACCGACTATGTGCAAAAGCAGCTGGCTCCGTATCTGCAGCAGGCTATGGACCAGGTCATGAAGACGATCAGCGAGCAGATTGCGACGACGGTATCGTCCCAGCTCAAGGCGGGCGCAGCAGGGCTTATGGATCAGATGGCGACGCAGATGTCTTCGAGTTTTACCAACCTGGCGAGCGCTATGCGTGTGGATGCGAGCGCCTTTGCTCGTGCCATCCATTTCAACATGGACGCCGAGGACCTGAGTTCGCTCATGATGAGCTATGCCAAGGCGTCGCAGCTCACCTACGATAACAATCTGACCACGTTGGGCTATGCGGATGAGGCAGATCCCATCTCGGTTAAGATTTTCCCGCGCGACTTTGAGGCCAAGGAGCGCGTACTCGATCACATCGATGCGTATAACAAGCAGGTCAAAGCCGCCGGCCACGACGAGCAGGCAATCTCGTACACCGACTACATGGGCATCATCATGGGTTCGGTGACCGACATCGTGAACACCATCAGCTTGGTGCTCATCGCATTCGTGAGTATCAGTTTGGCGGTGAGCTCCATCATGATCGGCATCATCACCTATATCAGCGTGCTGGAGCGCAAAAAGGAGATTGGCATCCTGCGCGCGATCGGTGCGTCAAAGCGCAACGTGGCCAACGTATTTAATGCCGAGACCTTTATCGAAGGCCTCATTGCCGGCGTCTTTGCCATTGTCGTCGTGGTGGCCGTGAGCTTTCCGGTTAATGCCTGGGCGCTTGCGGCCAAGCAGGTACCCAATCTGATGAGCCTGCCCGTTCAAGACGCGCTGATGCTCATCGCAATTTCGGTGCTACTGACGGTCGTTGCTGGCCTGCTGCCTGCCCGCAGTGCATCCAAGAAAGACCCCGTGGAGGCCCTGCGCTCCGAATAATGCGACAAAGGTGGGACAAAGGGACTGTCCCTTTGTCCCTTTGCGCCTAGCTCGTTTTGCCCATCAACGTGATACGGATGCTTGGATGGGTGTACTCGTCAAACTCGTTCTCGGGCTCCGTGTCAAACGAATAGTACGTTTTGATGGGGTTGTCACTCGTCCTGATGGAGATTCTCTCGTAGAGCGAACCGTTCAAAAAAGCCTGCCTAAACTCTTCGGGGAGCTTTTGCGGTGCTAGGAGCTCGGGATTCACGGTCTTGACGTCTACGGTTTGGACGACAGAGGAAAGCTCGTCCAAGTCGAGCTCGACGCGGGCGAGGTTGTCCTCAAGGCTCGCGTCGGGGTCGATCTCCGCTATGTAACTCACTTCCTTGAGCGTTCCCTTGTTATCGAAATCCAGGTACGTATAGGTCTTCTGGGTATCGGAGTCGCCGTCGTGCAAGTAGCCGCGGACGTGATAGCCGTAATCTTGATATCGCTCGTAAGGGTCATCGGCGGACACGTACTCGCATGCGGGCTCTAGCGCTTTGCGGGCGATGGCAATCTGCTCGGCCGTGGCCGTGGCGTTCTCTTGCATCTCGATGTTTCCCTGTGCCAGCTGCGGGATATAGGCACCGCACACGATTGCGAGGGGCAGCGCCACAAGCGCGATGATCCACTTTTTTGCACGGGGGATAGGCACGCCATAGGCTTCCGCCATGGCCTTTGCGTTGGCATAGCTTTCGGTAAGTACGTCCGCTGCGGTGGCGACGGCGCCTACGGCAGCGGCGACTTCTGCCGCGCCGCCCAAGTTGCGCGCGGTCTCGTTGTCGCTGTTCTTGAGTAGGCGCGCGGCAGCCTGCGTACCGATAACGCCTGCAATTTGTGCCGAGCGGTCTTTCTCGGACTGCTCGACGACGAGTCGGTGCTGCATTTCTTTCCACTGCTTGCCGCGCATGCCAAAGCGCGGCGCGAGCGCGCAGTGGCAGAAGATAACGAGCTCGACGGCGGTGAGCACCAGGGCGGCTATCATGCCCGTTTCTTGGAAGCCTTCGTGATGGAAGACGATGTCGTCGATCATCTCGAAGGGAATGATCGAAAATGGCAGCACGAACGCCATGGCAAGCGCCGCGCCGGCAACCTTGGGACAGATGCAGTATCGCTGGATGCGCTTCTTTTCTTGTTCGCTGAGCTGCCGCATGATCCCCTCGATTCTCGTCGCTTTCCGTCTGTGGCGCGCGTGTGCCCCCGAGTATAAATGAGTGGAGAGTGTCTGTTGTTCAGACATGACGGTCAACAGCGCGGTGTTGGCGGTCGTCGTGATCATGAACGTCGTTTTTGGAGCATGGAGCCGCTGTCATGGGGAGAATGACGCGCAAGGGGGCTGTCGTGGGACAGCCTCTCACTGTTTGTGGGCGCCAGTAAATCGAAGGTGAATGGTTTTCCGAGAAGTGAACGACCTATTCTGGACCCCTGAAGCATTCGCACTTTTGGATGCAAAAACCGCAGGATTTGAGCGACAAAACTGCAGGAAATGGCTCTCCAAAAGTGTCGATGCTTCGGGGATCCGATTTCACTCGTTCACTTCGCGGAAAAGCATTCACCTTCGTTGCGTGAGGCGACGGATGGAAGGGTGATTATCGTCAAGTAGCTACCTCTTCCTTGTGAATCATCTGAAGCACAAGGCATAATGCATGTGACAAAGGGACGGCCCCCCTTGTCGCATTCGTTGATATGAGAGAAGAGTAGATGATTCTATCGCTGGCCCCTATGGAGGGGATTACCGGGCATGTGTTCCGTCGCGTGCATGCGGAGTGCTTCGGCGCGCTCGATTGTTATTACACGCCGTTTTTGCCGCCGCCGCGGGTGGGCAATCGCTTTGGCGGCAAGGCGTTTAAAGAGATCGATCCTGCCAATAACCAGGGACTTAATGTCGTTCCCCAGCTTATGTCCAAGAATGCGGACGAGTTTGTGTGGGCGGCGCAAGTGCTCGCCGACATGGGCTACCGCGAGGTCAACCTCAACCTTGGCTGCCCCTCGGGTACGGTTGTCGCGAAGGGCAAAGGTTCGGGCTTTCTGCGCAACCTGGATGAGCTCGAGGTGTTCTTGAGCGACGTGTGCGAACGCTCGCCCTTGCCGGTGTCGGTCAAGACCAGGCTGGGGTTGGAAAGCGACGACGAGTACGAACGCGTGCTCGACCTCTATTGCCGCATGCCGCTGGCAGAGCTGATCGTGCATCCGCGCGTGCAAAAGGACCGCTATACGGGATCGCCGCGCAAGGAGTTTTACGGCGAGACGTTGGAGCGGGCACCGTTCCCTGTGGCCTATAACGGCGACATCTTTGATCTTGAGGACATGGATGCGCTGGTGGAGGCTTATCCCGGCACGCGCCATGTGATGTTGGGGCGTGGCCTGCTCGCGAACCCCGCTCTGGCTCGCATGGTTAAGGGCGGTCCTGCTGCCACGGCGGCTGAACTGCAGCGTTTCCACGACATGCTGTTTGCGGCATATGCAGAAGAGATTGGCGGCAACGCGGTCTTTCGCATGAAGGAGTGGTGGTTCTACGCCAAATGCGCCTTCGCCGATCCCGCTACCGTTCACAAGCTCGTACGTAAGACTAAAAAGGTCGACGAATACCGCGCCGCTGTCGAGCGCGTCTTTCGCGAGCAGCCACTTGCGCCTATAGCCCGCTTCCACGGCTAGTTAGTCATCGGGGACGTTCTTTAACGACTGGTCATTTAAGAACGTCCCCGATGACTATGTTGCAAAAAAGCTGTACGCCAGCATTCAAAGATGTCGAAAAATGTCGACTTTGGATGCTGGCGTACATGTTTGGGTCGGCGGGAGAGTGGAGTCTAAGCAATCATTGCATCGAGCGTGATGAGCTCTCTGAGTCGCTCCGTGCGTGTTTGCCCATGGCGCTTTGCTTTTGCGTCAAAGGCTTCAAGAACAGACTTACCCACACGTGCCGATAAAACAACGCTTGGCTCATCAGAGATCGACGGCCTTCCCGGCTTGATGGTGCGACCCTTCGGCCATTCATCTTTTTCGTATGCCTCCGCGGCTTTCTCCAACTCTCCGGGGGCAAACCCCATCATCTTTTCAAGCTGCTTGGCGTCCATAGCGCCTCCTGTCGATTGACATAATGTCGAGCGCTGGTTACCGGAATCTCTTTTTGTATACAGTTTTGTAGACAAAAATACAAGCAGTTTATCAAGCTAATTAGCGTGTATTGACTAGTTTTTTCGATAGGAAATGAGCATCGATGGCCTCGATATTTCTTCACTTGCTAGTCTGGAACATGAGCGCTCATTGAACCTGCAGAGGGGGCACTTTAACAGACTATCGAGATTCTGGCCAGGAGCTTTCACCGGTCTTCGGTGGTGAGAACAGCTCAATTCGCGACACAGTGTGTCGCGAATTGGAGTAGTCGCTGAGTGTTCTTTAACAACTAGTCATTCAAGAAGAGAGCGTCTAAGTGCCGGGATTGCCATTTTGAGTCGTTCCTAACGACTATTCTGGAGGGCTGTGTGCAAAAAAGGCAAATATGAGTACTGTTGCCATTATGGTTGCATTTATTTTGTTCAAAAATGAGATCCCTGATGAGATTTAATACCATTAGGCGTCTCTTTTATTGAACATATGGGGAGAAATAACGCCGTCTGTGGGCGCTTGGGGCGTTGAATGATCCCTGAAATGATTAAAATCGCTGTTACTAAACAAGTAGCAGTACTCATATTTGCCATTTTTTGAACACGGTCCTCTAAGGAGCTCTTTCCAGAGACGTCAGATGGCCTCAAACAGCCATAATCCAAAGGCTGTCTCAAACAACTAGTCATTTAAGAACGTCCCCAATGACTACCTGTGCCGGGGCCATGCAAAAAGCTGTACGCCAGCATCCAAAGATGTCGAAAAATGTCGACTTTGGATGCTGGCGTACATGTTTGGGTCGTATGGGCTTGGACGTCGGGGCGAGCCGACTGCAATTGCGTACTAGAGCAGGTTCTTCTGTATCCACGCGATGATGTCGCCCGACTCGTAGAGCGGTGTGCCGTCGATGAACAGGCAGGGAACCTGGCGTTTTCCGCCGATGGCGATGAGTGCCTGCTCGGCTTCGGTATCGGTCGAGATGTTGCGCTCGGGGATGGTCATGCCGTTATCGGCCAGGAAACGCTTGACCTTTATGCAATACGGGCAGCCGGTCATAACGTAGAGCGCGAGCTCGTGATCAGTAGCCATAGGTCTCCAATCGGTTGCGGTTTTGATTGAAATACCCAAAGCCGCCGCGGTCTATGCACGCGTCAACGACGACTCGATTGCCTGTACCAGAAACGCCGTGGCTCCGGTGCCGCAGGGCTTGTCGTAGTAGTCAACAAAGCGCTGGTCGGCAAGATAACCATTGGCGAGGCCCAGGTATGCTTCGTCCTGGGGCTCGTGTCCCCAGTTAAGGCCAATCCATCGGCGGTGCATTGCGACAAGCTTGCGGGCTTCGTTACTCTTTGGATCGCCGTCGTCCATAGCAATCGAGAGCTGGCCCAAAATCGCGCGCTCGAGTTCTTTCATGTCGTTCCAGGTTTCGGGGTCCATGTCCAGCAACGCCTCGTTTGCCGCATCGATTGCCCTGTCGCCGTAGCGCGCCCGGGCCTCGGCGCCGTAGCGCTCCTCGTTTTCCTGCACGGAGCGCCAGCGCTCCAGTTGCGGCAGCACGGCACCCATGAGCGAGACGGCTTCGTCGAGCGACATACCGGTGCTTTGTGCCAGCCGCGGGGCACAATCCTCAATCATCGCCTCCATGGTGGTGTCGTAGGTGTACTTGCCGCGGTCGTAGCACCACTTGCAGTAATGGTCGGTCGTGGCGCCCGTGGCGTCGGTGCCGCAGTCGTCGGGCGTGAGTATCATGCCGCAGCTCTGGCAATAGTGCTCGGGCATTTCGAGCAGGTGCGACAGCGGCTCTCCGGTTACGGCGGCAATGAGCTTCATCATATCGATGCCCGGGGTGACTTCGCCGCGCTCCCAGCGGCTGACGGCTTGGCGCGTGACATAGAGCTTGGCGGCAAGCTGCTCTTGGGTAAGGTTGTTGTCGCGGCGGACGGCGATGAGTTTTTCTGCAAAGGCCATAACGGCTCCTTTCTGCTGCTTGTTGGCTTAAGCATACGCGGCAGCCGATGCCCTTCCAAGCAACCGTTGGTTGCATGCAGATGGCGATGACAAACAATCGCGGCCTGCTGCCCTCGCCCGTGCCGTACAATGAGCGACATGGAACCTATTGCACATATACATACCGACCTGCCGCAGAAGTTCGGCATCCCGCGCAACAGCTTTTTGGCGCCCCATCTTGAGGGAAGCATCGTCTTTGAGCCGGAATTTGCCTCCAACGCGGCAGTTGAGGGTCTGGACTCCTTCTCTCACCTGTGGCTGCTCTGGCGCTTTGAAAACGGAACGCCCGGTGGCACGGCCGAAGACATCGCCGCCGATGCCAAGACGCAGGACAGGTCCGGCACCAACGCCAAGTGGTCGAAGACCGTGCGTCCGCCGCGCTTGGGTGGAGCCGAGCGCGTGGGCGTATTTGCCACACGCAGCCCGTTTCGCCCCAATCCCATCGGTCTTACCTGCGTCAAGCTCGATCGTGTCGAGCTTGCCGACGACGGTCCCATCATCCATGTGCTGGGGGCCGATCTGCGCGATGGCACGCCCATCTACGACATTAAGCCCTACATTCCGTTTGCCGACTGTCACCCGGATGCGACGGGCGGCTGGATCGAGGATACTCCGTGGCAAGAACTCGATGTTGAGTTTCCGCAGGCGCTGCAAGATATGGTCCCGCCCTCAAAGCTCCCCGGCTTGGTCGAGGTGCTCCGCCAAGATCCGCGCCGCGCGGGTAGCAAACACGAGCCAAACCGCGTCTACCATCTGGCTTACGCCGGGCTCGACATATCCTTTACGGTTGATGGAACCAGGTTGACGGTAGCCGCCATCAGCGACGCGCGGGACTAACCGGGCCATCCGTCCGTATCCGTCAAAATCAACAGCAAACCCCATGCCAAAACCGCCCGCGCTGGTGGACAATAACGCCTACCAAAACAATCCGCTTTGCACGGGAGCTCAGCATGAAATACGACTTTACTTCTCTTATCGACCGCCACGGCATGGACGCCATCGCCGTTGACTCCTGGGGCGAGATCCCTGGCATGGCTCCGAACGCACCCGACGAGGGCTTCGATCGCATCCCCATGTGGGTGGCGGACATGAACTTTGCCACGGTGCCCACGGTCCAGGAGCACATCATTCAACGCGCCCAGCATCCCATGTTTGGCTATTTCGATCCTCGCCCCGAGTACTTCGACCGCATCATTGAATGGCAGAGCCGCCGTAATGGCGTCGAGGGCCTGCTCCCGGAGCATATCGGCTACGAGAACGGCGTGCTGGGCGGTGTCGTGTCGACGCTGCGGGCGTATGTCCAGCCGGGCGATGCGGTGCTGGTCCACAGCCCGACCTACATCGGCTTTACCAAGTCCATCGAAGCCGCGGGCTATCGCATTGTCCACAGCCCGCTTAAGCTCGACGACCAGGGCGTGTGGCGCATGGACTTTGAGGACATGGAGCGCAAGCTCGTCCAAAACCATATCCATGCCGCGGTGTTCTGCTCGCCACATAACCCCTGCGGCCGCGTATGGGAGCGCGATGAGATTGAGCGCGCCATGGACATCTATCGCCAGCACGATTGCGTGGTGATCTCGGACGAGATCTGGTCCGACATTATCTTGCCCGGCCACAAGCATATCCCGACGCAGTCGGTGAGCGAGGATGCCCGCATGCGCACGGTCGCCCTCTATGCGCCCAGCAAGACGTTTAACCTGGCGGGCCTGGTCGGCAGCTACCACATCATCTATAACGAGACACTGCGCGACCGCGTGTGCGCCGTGTCCAATAAGACCCACTACAACGAGATGAATGTCCTTTCGATGCACGCGCTTATCGGCGCCTACCAGCCGCAGGGCTACGAGTGGCTCGATGAGCTTAACGAGGTCATCGAGGGCAACATTGACTACTTCTGCGATTACGTGGACGAGCATTTTGAGGGCGTGTCCTATTCGCGCCCGCAGGGCACCTATATGGTGTTCCTGGATTGCACGGAGTGGTGCCGCGAGCATGGCCGCGATATTCAGCGGCTGCTCGATGAGGGCGCGCGTGTGGGCGTGGGCTATCAGGACGGCCGTCCGTTCCACGGACCCTGCCACATTCGCGTGAATCTGGCACTGCCGCTTTCGCGTGTAAGGGAGGCGTGCGGCCGCCTGGACCGCTACGTTTTTAATGCGCAGTAAGTGAGCGCTGCATGCGGGGCCGTCTGCCAGATTGGCTGGAAGGCCCCGTATGGTAAAGCATCTGTAACCATTGAGCGCAAGCGCGGTTTTGTCTGCTAATATCTTTGCCCTTGAGTCTGTAAACAGGATCGTCTGGAGCTCGATGAAAAGACCTCGTCGCTCGGCCGCCATATCGTTGTTTGTTGCGCTTGCAGTGGTGAGCGCCTTTGTCGTGGCGATAGCTGGCTGTTCCGGGTCGAATGACGGGGCCGCGGCGTCTGCATCAGAAAACCCGGCCGCCTCGCAGGTCAAAGACGGCAGCCTTAAGACGCTCAACGTCGGCAGCGATCTCTATCCGCCGTTTGTGTATAGCGACGAGTACGGCAATATTGTCGGCCTGGATGTCGAGATTTTGACCGAGGCTTTGGCCCGCATTGGCTACAAGCCAAAATACCAGCTGATCGACTGGGAAAAGAAGAAAGAGCTGCTGGCAAGCGGCGAGCTCGATTGCGTCATGGGCAGCTTTACTATGACGGGCCGCGAAAACGAGTATTGTTGGGCCGGACCGTACCTTGCAAGCCGACAGGTGGTTGCTGTCGATCCCGAAAGCGATATCTACACGCTTGCCGATCTTGAGGGTAGGGTCGTGGCGGTCCAGTCCACCACCAAGCCCGAATCGATTCTGCTCAATCGTACCAATGAAAACGTTCCGCAGATCAAGGAGCTCTACAGCTTTTCGGACCGCTCGTACTTGAACCCGGCGCTTGTCGAGGGCCTGGTCGACGCCATCGCCGCGCATGAGTCCTCGCTGCTCACCTACGAAAAAGACTATGGCGTGACGTATCGCATTTTGTCTGAGCCGCTGCTAGAGGTTGGTTTGGGCACCGCTTTCGATATCAACGATACACGCGGCATCGACGTTAAGCTCACCCATGCCTACCAAGAAATGCTTGCCGATGGCACCATGGAGCGCCTGGTGTCAAAGTATTTTGATGACCCTTCGCCCTTTTTGAATATGGAGGGCCTGTCGTGATCGATGCACGCGACCACACCATAGAGAAACGGGGCGACCGTTCGGTCCTGGCATGGCTCCTTGCCGCCCTGTTGGGGATAGCACTCTCGGCTGCTGCCGGCATGACGAGCTACAGCTACACGACGGCCCAAGCCGAGCAGCGCTTTTCCGACGTTGTCGATTACGTGGCGACACAGAGCCTTTCCTACGATGCGTTCAACAGCGCCTATGCGACTAAAAATCTGATTCGCGTTATGGAGATTGCCGGAGAGGTAGCGCGCGATATGGAGCGTGATGCCTCGGCGGATAACGCCACACTGAAGCAATATGCCGATCAGTTCAACATGACGGCGCTGATTGTGACGGACACATCGGGTAACTTGGTGTCCGAGTCATCGACGGATAACGTGGGCTACGAGTCGCTTGCCGCATATCTTAAAGAGACGCCCGTGCTGGAAGTAGCGGCCCATCCGCTTAAGTCCTATACCGCTCGCATTACGCTTGCGGATGATTCGGTCGCTGACATTGGCTGCGTGGCCCGGCGGGACGGCGAGGGCATCGTTGTCGCGGTGAGGCACCAGAGCGCTAAGGCGGTCGCGAGCAATACGCTCAAGTTGCAGAGCTTGCTCGATGGTTACGAGACCATCGATAGCGGCAATATCGTGATCGAAAACGATGGCAAGGTCGTTGCGACCAACGCTGTCGAGCCTACCATGTCGGGCGTGTTCGATTTGCCTGCGACGGATGCCATCATTGTTGACGGTATCAAGGAGCGTTGCCTGGCTGGTAGGGTCAGATTGGTCAACGCCAACGGCGAGTGGTATCTGGGCACATTTGGTAAAGCGCGCAACTTCTACGTGTACACCTATGCCCCCGCGCGGCGTTACTTCGAGACCGTCGCTGCTGTTGTTGCCAGCGTGTTGGCGCTCTACGGTGGCGCCATGGCCGCTGTTGTGATGATGCGCCGCCGTGCCGAGCACCAACACTTGACCGACCTGTTGCAGCAGGAGCGCAACTATGGCGACAAGTTGGCAAAGGCAGCGCGCGAGGCGTCGTCTGCCAACTCTGCAAAGACGGAGTTTCTGCGCCGTATGAGCCACGACCTGCGCACACCCATCAACGGCATTCGCGGTATGGTCGAGGTGGGCGATGCCAACGCGGACAACTTGCAAAAACAGACCGAGTGCCGCTCAAAGATTTGGACGGCGTCGGGGCTGCTGCTCGACCTTGCGAACGAGGCGCTCGATATGAGTCGCCTGGAGAGCGGGCAGGTCGATCTGGAGCTCGTGCCCACAAATTTGGTGGTTCTCACCCGTGAGGTGCGCGATATTCTGGAGCGTCAGGCCGAGGAGCGTCTGGTGACAATTATCTGCGACCAACAGGCTCTTGATCATCCCTATGCACGGGCGAGCGTGACACACCTCAAGCGCTTGTTGGTCAATATTGCCGGCAATGCCGTCAAGTACAACCGCCGGGGCGGCTATGTTCGCCTGACGTGCCGCGAGGTGGAGCCGGTGGACGGCGTCCCCGTCTATGAATACACGATCGCCGATAACGGTATTGGTATGAGCGAGGAGTTCCAGCAGCACCTCTACGAGCCGTTTACTCGCGAGGAACAACAGGTGGAAGGCGCTTCATCGGGAACTGGCCTGGGCGCGTCTATTGCCAAGCAGCTGGTCGAGCTTATGGGCGGAACCATGAGCTTTACGAACGCCTTGGGGCAGGGGACGACGTTTACCATCCGCCTGCCGCTTGAGAAGTGCGAGCGCTCCGAGATTCCCCAGGCGGCTCGCGTGGGTGCGGGCGACAGCGACGCGCTCCGGGGCTTGCGCGTTTTGCTCGTTGAGGATAACGACCTGAATGCCGAGATTGCACAGTTTACGCTCGACCGTGCCGGTGCCATCGCGACGCATGTGAAGGATGGCGAGTCTGCCGTCGAGACGTTTGCCGCGAGTGCGCCGCGCGAGTACGACGTGGTGTTGATGGACATCATGATGCCTGGCATCGATGGCCTTGAGGCCACGCGTCGGATTCGAGCACTCGATCGCGAGGATGCCGCGACCACGCCGATCATCGCCGTGAGCGCCAATGCCTTTGCCGACGACCGTAGGCTCTCGCGCGAGGCGGGCATGAATGCGCACCTGAGTAAGCCCGTGAGCTCGCAGGAACTCATTGAGGCGCTTGCGCATATAGCCGCCGACGCTTCATAAGCATATGGCCCGGTTCCAATGTTGGTTGGAACCGGGCCATATTGCTATCTGCAAGACCTGCTTTTAGGCTTACTTTTCATGAATCTGCTTGCCGCAAAGATGCTCAATCGAAATCTCGTAGAGTTGGACGCCCTTGATATCTTTGGCGATTTCCTCCTCGACTTCTTCGGCGGAAGGGTAGTACTTAAGCGCGAGCTGGCGGACTTTGTCCTCGATAAACGCAGGTGTCTCATCTACCAGGCGACAACGGCCAAAGACCACGGTACTCATAACGTAGGGAGCCCAGTCGTCGTCCTTGTACCACTCGTTGCCGTACACGGTAAAGCAGACTTTGTCGTCACGCTTGAGTGAATCGACCTTGTGGCCAGCCTTGGCGCCATGGAAATAAATCTTGTCGTGCTCGGTGTCAAAGAAGTAGTTGACGGGAATGGCATAAGGGTAGCCATCGTCGCCGTTGACGGCAAAGACGCCGCGCTTGCAGGCGGCAAGCAATTTGCGTGCTTCCTCGTCAGTGATGGCGCGTTTCTTTCGACGCAGGGGCCTAAACATCGTTGGCTTCCTTTCTAACTGTGCATGGTGGTAGAGCACAAACTATAGCGAAACGGTTCCGTTTTTCTTGATGTGGGCGAGGATGTTTTTGAGCTTGTTAAAGTCGAGCGGTTTGGGCAGATGGGCGTTCATGCCGGCATCGTGTGCCGCCTTGGCGTCCTCGGCAAAGGCGTTGGCGGTGAGCGCGATGATGGGGATGTCGGCTGCATCGGCCTTCTCGCTCAGACGAATCGCGCGAGTTGCCTCGTAGCCATCCATACCCGGCATCATGATGTCCATCAGGATCGCATCGAAGCTGCCGGCGGGACGACTAGTGTATAGTTCGACCGCTTCTTTGCCGTCGGCGGCGCGAGTTACGACGATGCCTTCGCTTTCGAGCAGGGCCTGGGCAATTTCGGCATTGAGCTCGTTGTCTTCGGCCAAAAGAACGTTCATGCCGGCAAGCGAGCAGCTGATCGCCTGCTCGGCCGCACCTTCTCTTGCCTGAGGGTTCTTGTCGATATCGAGCGGAATCTGGACGTTGAACGTACTTCCCACGCCAACCTCGCTCGAAATCTCAATCGTGCCGCCCATCATGTCGATGAGCGATTTGACGATCGGCATGCCCATGCCAGTTCCCTGAAATTTACTGCGAGCATCGTTGCCTTCTTGGGCAAACGGTTCGTAGATGTGCTTAAGAAACTCGGGCGACATGCCGATGCCGGTGTCCGAGACGTTAAAGCAAAACACTGCGTGCTCGTCATCGAGCGGTTTGACAGTCGACGAGAATGTGACGGTGCCACCGCGCTTGTTGTACTTGATGCTGTTGTCGAGCAGGTTGACGAGGATTTGTCGAATATGGGTGGGGCTGCCGATCATGTATTGGTCGACAGCGTAGGGCTCGCTGGTGTCGAGCATTGTTATGCCACGATCAGATGCGCGGAGCTTGCACAGCACGAGCGCATTGTCGCACAGCTCTTTGAGGTTGAATGATTCGTGCTCGAGCGTCACTTTGCACTCCTCGATCCTGCCCATCTCGAGGATTTCGTTAATCAACGACAGTAGGTGGTTGGCGGCAACACGCGCCTTGGCGCGGCTTTCCCTGGCGACCTGCATGTCGCCTTCTTTCAATTCCTCAATTTCGATAAGGCCCAGCATGCCGTTGAGCGGTGTGCGGATATCGTGGCTCATGCGCGTGAGGAAAGCGGTTTTGGCGGCGTTGGCGGCGTCGGCTTTCTGGCGTTCTTTCTGCGCGCGATGAAGCGACCAGATAAGGACGACGATGCCGGCGAGCAATACGCAGATGATAACGGTCGCAACGGCGATGCGGTTGCGGTAGATAAACCGGAACGTGTCCGATTCTTGCGCCGAGTACGATGTGGGGGAATAGCTGCTTGCAGAGAGCGATTCGCCTGCATTGATGATGCCCTTATTAATGATTCCCAACAGCTCGGGTTTGCCGCGCGAAATCAAGCACGATAGTTGCGCCGTGTTGGTGAGTTCCTGGGTTTCGAAGTCCTCGATGTCGTGGGCGTCAAGGATGGTTTGCAGACGCGTGCTGGGGACAATGATGCAACTTGCCGTCCCCTTATTGAGGGCTTTGAGCGCCTCTTCGGGACTCGGATATTCGGTTACCGTTGCGTCGGGGAATAGGCTCTCGAGCTCAAAACGGTTGACGATCGCATTCGCTGTACAAGCGATATTCTTAAGGTCACTGTCCAGGTTGTTGCTGCTGTGAATGGCGGTCAGGGAGACCGTTCCCATCGGGTTTGACTGGATGGCTCCCCCTTGCTCGGCAAGCCAGTAGTCGCGAAACAGCGGCAGGGCGACATCGATGGTTCCTTTGGAAAGGGCTTTGGTCATTTGCTTGTTGCTCGAGAACGCGACTGTTTTAACCGTAATGTCAAACTTGTCGTGCAGCGTCGTTGCAAGCGAGGCGAGCGACCCTTCCATCTCGCCGTCGTCGTTTTGCGTGCAGTAGGGAAGTTGGTTTTTCAGATAGCCGAGCGTAATGGTGTTGCCGTTTGCTTTGAGCCAGGAGCGCTCGACGCCGGTGAGCAATGACGAGCCGTTGTTTTGGGCCGAGTAGCTCGATTTGACTTCGTCGTTGTAGCGCGGGTTGGTGCGGTTGATTGCCGCCATGGCCGAGTTGATGTCGTTCATCAGATCGGGGCGGCTTTTGGGGACGGCAAAATAGTAGTCGCTCGAGCCTACGTAGAACATGGGCGACGCATCGGGCGACGAAATGGTGTCGTTCATGATGACGGCGTCGACCTCGCCGTCTGAAAGTGCCTCAAAGAGGGCGCTTCCGGTGTCGATTTCTTTATAAGTACAAGTGACGCCTTCGTCGGCGAGCCACTGCTGGCCGACGAAGGTTTGCATAACGCCAGAGTTGCAGCCGATGGTGAGGCCTTGGAGCGCCTGGGGGTCACCCTTGGCCAGATCGTCGCGATCGGGCTTGGCGTAGATGTAGTAGCGCTCGGTGCCCTCGGGGTTTGAGGAAAAGAGTAACTTCTGCTCGCGCTCTGCCGAATACGAGATGTTGGGCATGAGGTCGATTTCGCCCGCCTCGAGCATGTCCAAAAGCTCGGTGAAAGTGCCAGGAACGTATTCGTATTGCCAACCCTTCGTGTAGTACGAGAGGGTCTGGAGATATTCGTAGCCCCATCCCGAGAGGCGCTCGCCCGGCATGCCTTCCTGGAAGCCTGCGTTGTTGACGAGCCAGCCGACGCGGACCGTCTTGACCTGCTGGTCGGAGTCGGCGGCAAAGGCCGGGGTGGGCATGACGGCACTCAGTATGGCGAGCGCGGCAAGCGCGACGGCTAGGGTGCGATATAGAGCTAAGCGAAGGACGGCGGAAGGTTTCACATGCAATCCGATCGAGTCGAGACGGTACCGCATTAGGATACCAGCTCAGCCTGCCCAGCTGCCGGACGCGCCGCTAAGTGGTCGCGCCCGGCACTGGCGACTAGTCATTGGGGACGTTCTTAAACGACTAGTCATCGGGGACGTTCTTGTTTGACTAGTCATTTAAGAACGTCCCCAATGACTAGTTCCGTTTGCGGGGGAGGCGTGGGACAATACCGAGCGAACGTGATTGGGCGTCTGGGAAAAGGGGTCGCGATGAACAAGTTGAGGACGCTTGCCGACGTGTTGCGACAGGCTGGCTTTGCACGCATCACGGGCCTGTTTCTTATCTTTTACCTGCTGTGCTCGACGGCGGTCTGGCTGTCCGAGCCCACGACCCTCACGTTTGGCGATGGTCTCTGGTTTAGCTTTGAGACGGTCTCGACCATCGGCTTTGGCGATATCCCGGCCGAAACGCCGGTCGCCCGCGCTATTACCGTCGTCCTGAGCGTCATCAGCATCTTCTACATCGCCATGCTCACGGGTGTGGCGGTGAACTACTGCAATACGCTCATTAAACTGCGCCAAAAGGACACCATGGCGCGCTTTATGGATGATCTTGAGCATTTGGAAGAGCTCGATCGTGACGAGCTCGCTGACCTGTCGCGCCGCGTGCGCGAATATCGCCGACGCCAACGCTAGAACGGGCGCCGTGCGTCACGACGAGGGGGACTGAATATGAATATCACCGTGTATCTGGGCGCCAGCGTCGGCAATGACCCGGCGTTTCTGCCTGCGGTGCGCCAGCTCGGCACATGGATTGGCTCCAACGGGCACGCGCTGGTATACGGTGGGTCCAAATCGGGGCTGATGGGCGCGCTTGCCGATAGCGTGCTCGATGCTGGCGGGCATGTGACGGGCGTTGAGCCGAGCTTTTTTATCGAGGCAGAGTTTCAACACGAAGGTATTGACGACCTTATCGTGACGAGCGATATGGCTGAGCGCAAAGCCAAGATGATTGAGCTTGGTGATGCCTTCATTGCCTTTCCCGGCGGGACGGGCACGCTCGAGGAGATTGCCGAGGTCATGTCTGCGGTGTCGCTGGGACACCTGAGTGCTCCGTGCATCCTGTATAACTTGGACGGTTACTACAACGACCTCAAGGCGCTGCTCGGGCATATGATCGATAAAGGCTTATCGAGTCCGCAACGCCAGCAAGGCATCTACTTTGCCGACGATTTGCGCGAGATTGCCTCGATTATTGGGAGTTGAGGTTCGCATCCGTAGTGCCCTGGCACTCAATGGTGTCGTTTGGGGCGCAGATGGTTGGCTCGTCTGGACAACGCTCGCCCTACAATAAAGCGTATCTATGTTGACTTTGACCACGGGAGGACCCGATGGGTAACCTTGCCAAACCCAAAAACCGTGCGCTGTTTTTAGTGAGCGTGGCTGTGACCGGTGCGTTTGCAGGCGCCGCGGTCTGGCTGTTCTTCTTTGCGATGGAGCATGGCATCGACTATCTATGGACCGAGATCCCGCATATGCTGGGTGTCGCTTCGCCCGAGCTCGCGAGCGGCCCGTTCGGTTTTTTGCCCTACCCGTTTTTCGTCTGCCTGCTGGGCGGCCTGCTGATCGGCCTGTACGAAAAGCTTACGGGCACCAAGACCGATGACCTCAACCAGGTGATGGCCAAGGTCAAACAAGACGGACGCTACCCGTACGACAACCTGGGCAAGCTTTCGCTCGCGGCGTTGCTGCCGCTGCTGTTTGGCGGAAGCATTGGACCAGAGGCCGGCCTGACCGGCGTCATTGCAGGTCTGTGCAGCTGGGTTGGCGACCGCATGCATCGCTTTGGCGCCGAGTTTAGGGAGCTCACGCTGTTGGGCACCCAGGCCGCGCTGACGGCGCTCTTTACCGCGCCCGTCTTTGGCTTTGTGGCGCCGCTCGCCGGAAGTGCTGACGGTCAGGGTGCCAATGACGATGAGTCCGCGTCTGACGAGATCACCATCAAGCTTCCCAAGGCACAAAAGACCGTGGTCTACGGTATCGCGATCGCCGGCGGTTTGGGCACCTATCTGTTGCTCGGCCAGCTCATGGGCGGCGGCATGGGCATGCCCAGGTTCGAGGCCGCCGAGGTGGGCAACCTGGAGCTTACCTGGCTCATTCCTCTGTCGCTGATCGGAACAATCTGCGGCTGGCTGTACTTTGTCTCGGAGCACGCGAGTGAGGCATTGGCTCATGCCGTGGGGGAGCGCCCTGTCGTCAAGGCCATGCTGGCCGGTTTGGCGCTCGCCATCTGCGGCACGGTCCTGCCCTACACCATGTTTGCCGGCGAGACGCAGGCCGATGTGCTCATGGAGACCTATATGACCATTCCCGCTGGTGTTCTTATTGCAACCGGTCTTGTCAAGGCCATGCTGACGCCCGCCCTCATCAACATGGGCTGGCGCGGCGGCCACTTCTTCCCGGTTATCTTCTCGGGCGTGAGCCTGGGCTACGGTCTTGCCGTCCTCACCGGCGCTGATCCGGTCTTTTGCGTCGCTGTCTGCACCGCCTCGACGATGGGTGCCGTCATGCGTCAGCCGGTCATGGTCGTGGGCCTGCTGCTCATGTGCTTCCCGCTCAAGGGCATCGTCTGCATGATCATCGCCGCCGTTATCGCCGCTGGCATTCCGCTGCCCAAGCCGCTGCGCAAGTAGCACAGTAGCGTGCGGTCGATACGAGCGCCCCAAGCCCGGCGTAAGGATGTAACAGCTGTCTGTCTGCTTCAAAACTCATTAAGAAAGAAGCCGCGCGAGGCCGTTTGTTTACGGCCTCGCGCGTTGCTGTTTAGAGCTTCCTCAGCACAATGGCGATGGTGTTGAGATATTCGAGCGCACCCGCTTCAACGGCAGGGCGGTCGCCCGCTGCGTACTCGTTGTCGCAAGCGAGCCAATCCGACCACACTTCTGCCGTGCAGAGCATGGGGCGCATCGAGATGATCTCAATGCCAGCGGTCGGCTCAATCATGGCACGCCACCAAGATATGTCGTGCATATAGTCGAGCTGCTCGGGCGTCCAGGATTTGAGCAGACAATCGGGCAGATTGTCGTGGCAATCTTGGACCATGCCTGGGATGCTCAGGTAAAGCATGCCGCCTTGCTTTACGTAGGGGAGCAGGCGCTCGCCCAGATAGTGTGGATCACGGCCGTAGTAGTTGTACGAGTCGATACTCACAACCGCGTCAAAATAGTCATGCTCAAATGGTAGCCCCTGTGAGACATCCGCTTTAACCGGGTGAATCGTGTCGCGCGAGATACCGAGCGAATCAAAGAACGCGCTGTTTTCCTGTGGGTCGCTCCACAGATCGACAGCGTACGTGTCCAACCCGTATTCGCGGGCGAGTAGGGCGCTGGTGATACCGGCGCCCGACCCAAGGTCGCAGACGCGGGCGTCTCGGGGGATTTCTGCATCGCGAAGAAGCTCTTCGCAGAGCTTGAGGGGGTTCGGACCCATAATCTTAGAGCGCACGAGTGTCGTGTCGAAGCTGCTGGCTTTTGGGAATAATTGAGATTCCTGGGTTTGCATTGTTCTTTCCTATCAGGTGCAAAAATGGCAGATGACGGAGGCGGAACGGCGCAACAAACTACGGCCGTTCGACGGCCGTTTTGCGTCTGTATGCGATTGACCGTTCCCTAAAGAACAATGACCAAAAAGACATCCCCTTGGATGATCGAAATTGGGCCAAGGCCCGTGATGTCTCCATTGTAGAACGAAGCGCACGGCTGGAGATATGCCATTTGTCACGGATTTGCGAACGTCTAGATTTCGCTCGGTATCGGCGCTATTTCCAAATCGCGAGCGCGGCGGTGCCCAGTACGATGAGGGCGAGACCGATGGCGCTGCGTCGGGAGAGTTTTTCGTTGAATGCCAGGCGCGCAAATAGTACCGATACGACAATCGATAGTTTGTCGATCTGCACCACGACGCTTACCTGGCCTGCGGCGATGGCATAGTAATAGAGTAGCCACGATGCTCCGGTCGCGATGCCCGATGTTGCGAGAAATGTGAGTTCGCGCCGGTCAACGTGCGCGACCTGCTCCAGTTTTCCCTTGGCTGCCACGATTGCCCATGCCATAACCAGTACCACGCAGGTGCGGATCGCCGTGGCCAGGTTTGACTCGACGCCTTCGATGCCGATCTTGGCGAGGACGGAGGTGAGCGCCGCGAACACGGCGGCGCCGAGGGCGTAAGCGAGCCAGGTCCGGTCTTGCTGCTGCTCGGGTCTGGCGGACTGCTTCTTATCGATCATTAAAAACGTGCCGAGGGTGACGACAGCGGTTCCCATGAGCTTAACCGCAAGGTTGCTCGTCTCACCAAAAAGCGCGATGGCGACCAGCGCGGCGAGCACGGTGCTCATCTTGTCGACCGGTACGACCGTATTGACGTCTCCGATGCTCAACGCCTTAAAGTAGCAGATCCACGAAGCACCGGTAGCGAGTCCCGAGAGGACGAGAAAGAGCCAGGATCTGGGTTCGATGCTGCCAATGGTTCCAATGGATCCAGAAATGCCCGCCATTGCCCAGGCGAAAACGAGCACCACGCAGGTGCGAATGGTCGTCGCGACATCGGAGTCGGTCTGCTTGATGCCGCATTTGGCCAAGATGGATGTGATGCCGGCAAAGAATGCTGACGCAAATGCTGCGACGACCCACGACACGGGTGCGGTGCCTCCTTGGATAATGGGTTTATCCTGCGAGTTTTATGGACATGAGGATACCGCCCCACCATGAAGGTTTGATATGGCCGCGGAGAGGCGGGGTCATGTTCCGGGGAGCCATTTGGTTAAGGCTCGAATTGAAGGTGAATGTTTTTCCGAGAAGTGAACGAGTAAATATGGACCCCTGGAGCATGCACACTTTATTCGAATAAAACCGCAGGATTCCTAGGCAAAAACCGCAGGAACTAAGCCCATAAAAATGTCGATGATACGGGGTACTGATTTTACTCGTTCACTTCTCGGAAAAACATTCACCTTCGATATGCCGTCGGCTTCTCTTTGGTTTCCAAGATCTAAACGGCATGCCGTGAAGGGTGGTAACGACGTTGTTGCTGCTTCGTCTTATCTAGTAAATGAGGCGGGGTGCCGCCCAAGTCTTTTAGCTGTCGATTACAGGTCGCGTACTCGATAAACCTTGGTGCTGACGGTGCAGCTGATTGCACATAGCGCGAGGGCAAGTGCGGCGATGCCTGCGCATAGGCAGCCGAGGACGGCGGGATCGGGATTTGCCCCGGCAATCGACATGAGCCAGTTGCTGATGGGGTTGGAGGAGCTCAGCGTGGCCATGGCAAGGCATCCGAGCAGGGCAAACAGACCAACGGACAGGCGCAGCGCCTCCATGTGTCCAAAACGAAAGAACAGCGGCTGCGCCAAAAACACCATCATGAGGGAGATGAGCATCGAGGCTGCCGAGGCGGCTGCGATCTCAAAGACGGCCTGTCCCGTCGGAGGGATGCCTGCATTATTGAAGAGTGGGATGGTGACGATGTTCAACAGTGCAGCCGCACATGCCATGATGGCCGAGAAAGCAACGATACACAGGTAGCGTGCGCAGATGATGTCTTTGCGCGAGAGGGGCAGCGTTGCCCGATAACGCTCCCATCCGTTTTGATTGTCAAAGCCGGCCAGCGAGCTCATGACCATGATAGGCGACATGGCGCTGACCGCGCAGGCGCCGGCGCTCATGCCGGAATCGCCATCCGATGCGTTAGCGAGGGTCAGTACGACGAAGATGAACAGGCCGACGCCCGCGATGCTCGGGACAAGCGTGCGGACGATGGCGAGTTCAGACATAAAGGCGCGTTTCATTTCGAAGCCCCTTTCAGCATGAGGCGAAGATAGTCATCAATGGTTGCCCGGTCGCAGGGAATCTCGGGGAAGGCCTCGAGCGCCTCGCGACGGTTGGGCACGAGCACGTCCACGCTGTAGGCGTGGTGGGCGGCGCGGGCGCCTTCGACGCAAGCCATAAGCTCGGCGGCCTGTGCTTGGGTACAGTGGGCGATGCCGGCGCGGTCGGTAATGTCCTCGCGCGGCAGGTCAAACATAATCGAGCCGTTATCGATGCAGATGACGCGGTCGGCGGCGCGATCGAGGTCGGACGTAATGTGGCTCGAGAGCAGCACGCTGCGCTGGTCGTCGGAAACAAAGGCGAGCAGCTCGTCGAGCAGCTCTTCGCGCGCCATGGGATCGAGGCCCGCGGTGGCTTCGTCCAAAACGAGCAGCTTGGCATTGTGACTGAGCGCACACGCGAGCTGCAGCTTCATGCCCATGCCGCGGGAGAGGTCTTTGACCTTGGCTTTGGGATCAAGGCCAAATCGGTCGATAAATCTGGCGAACGTTTCGCTACTCCACGTGGGGTACGCCGGGCTTACGAGTGCCTCGACTTCGGTCACCTTGAGCGTGGAGGGGAAGGGGCACGTGTCCAGGACAAGGCCTACGCGGGAGTGCAGGTGGCGCTGCGTCTCGTCGGGCGCGTTGGTGTCGCAGCGCTGTCCAAACAGATGCACCTCGCCGGCATCGAGCTTTATAAGCCCGAGCGCGGCACGAATGGTCGTTGTCTTGCCGGCGCCGTTTGCGCCCACAAAGCCGACAATCTGGCCGGGCTCCACGGTGAGCGTGACATCGCGTAGCGAAAAGCGGTCGCTTACGCGGCGTGAGGCGCCTTTGAGTTCTAGCAAGTTTTGCATGGTATAGCCTTTCTTGCAGATGGCTACTGCATGGTTTCGGGGGCCACAAGGTCGAGCATTTCGTGCAATTTGTCGCGCGTGACGCCCAGGGTTTCGGCCTGCGTAGCGGCCTGCGCAAGCAACTCTTCGATATGGCAGAGCTGGTTTTCGCGCAAGAGTTCCTGGTTTCCCTCGGCGACAAAGCAGCCCTTGCCCTGCACGGTGCAGATAAAGCCGAGCTGCTCCAGGTCGGCATAGGCACGCTTGGTGGTAATGACGCTCACACCGAGGTCGCTCGCGAGCGCACGGATGCTGGGGAGTTTGGCTCCCGCAGCGAGTGCGCCCGAAAGGATCTGCGCTTTGACCTGCGAGGATATCTGCTCGTAGATGGGCTTGTCGCTCGAATTGGATAGGATGATGTCCACAGCGGCTCCTTAGCTGTTGGGCTACACGTGTATATAACCGGTAAGCACAGTATATATACACTATGCACAGTTGCGCAAGAGGAAATGTGGGATAGCCCGCCGGCGCCGCGCTGCTCCGAAACAATCTCAATCTGTAACACCTGGGTCCGTTTTGGGTCGCCTTCTGTTACAGATTGAGATGTTATTTGCCCGTCTGCCTATTTGTCTCAATCTGTAACAGTAAGAGTCGATTTGCGCGGCTAGATGTTACAGAACGAGACATTGGCTGCTCGCCTTCCCGTTTATCTCGATTTGTAACAGTTAGACCCGATTTGGGCGGCTAGATGTTACAGATTGAGATTGTGGCGGCGGGCCTGCCCGTTTGTCTCAATCTGTAACAGGTAGAAGCTCAAAACCCGTCCTCCTGTTACAGATTGAGACAGTCCGTAAGGCGGCTGCCCACTACACAGCGATCTTGGCTGATGAATTTGTCCTGATAGGTGCCCTATGGCGGGATTTCGCGGCTACAATAGTGCGGTTACAACGACGTAATGCACTCAATGCAAGAAAGGATCCGCATGGCAAGCCTGTCGGATGAAATCTCGTCGCGCCGCACATTCGCGATCATCAGCCACCCGGACGCCGGTAAGACCACGCTTACCGAGAAGCTGCTGCTCTATACCGGCAGCATCCAGACCGCCGGTTCGGTCAAGGGCAAGAGCTCGGCCAAGCATGCCGTCTCGGACTGGATGGATATCGAGAAGGAGCGCGGTATTTCCGTTACCTCCTCGGTACTGCAGTTCACCTACAACGGCGCCTGCGTCAACATCCTCGATACTCCCGGCCACCAGGACTTCTCAGAGGACACCTACCGTACCCTTATGGCCGCCGACGCCGCAGTCATGGTTATCGACGGCGCCAAGGGCGTCGAGGCCCAGACCAAAAAGCTCTTTAAGGTCTGTACGCTGCGCCATATCCCCATCTTCACCTTTGTGAACAAGCTCGACCACGAGGCCCGCGACCCCTTTGAGCTCATGGAAGAGATCGAGAACGTCCTGGGTATCAATACGTACCCCATGAACTGGCCGATCGGTAGCGGCCGCAACTTCCGCGGCGTGTTCGACCGTCAGACCCGTCGCGTCATCGCCTTTGAGGGCGACGGTCACGCCAACGCCACCAAGAAGGTCGCCGAGGTCGAGGCCGAGCTGGGCGATCCGGCCATGGACGAGCTTATTGGCGAGGAGAACCATAAGAACCTGATGGACGACATCGAGCTGCTCGATGGCGCCGGCGACGAGCTCGACCTGGATGCCGTGGCATGCGGCAAGCTGAGCCCGGCGTTCTTTGGCTCGGCGCTCACCAACTTTGGTGTGGAGCCCTTCCTTAAGGAGTTCCTGCGCCTTGCCCCGACGCCGCGCGCCTATACCGATACGCTCACCAGCGAACCGGTCGCGCCCGCCGAGAACGACTTTAGCGGCTTTGTGTTTAAGATCCAGGCCAACATGGACAAGAACCACCGCGACCGCATCGCCTTTGTGCGCATTTGCTCGGGCAAGTTCGAGCGCGGCATGGATGCCTTCCATGTGCAGGGCAACCGCAAGCTCAAGCTGGCTACGGGCACCTCGATGATGGCCGACGACCGCGCCATCGTGGACGAGGCGTACGCTGGCGATATCGTGGGTCTGTTCGACCCGGGCATCTTTAGCATCGGCGACACCGTGTGTTCCGGTAAGCGCCACGTGCAGTATCCGCAGATCCCGACGTTTGCCCCCGAGATGTTCGCCCGCATCACGCAGGTCGACACGCTCAAGCGCAAGCAGTTCGTCAAGGGCATGGAGGAGCTTGCCCAGGAGGGTGCCATCCAGATCTTCCGCGAGCTGGGCGCCGGTATGGAAAGCGTCATTGTGGGCGTGGTCGGCGTGCTGCAGTTTGAGGTACTCGAGCGCCGCCTTAAGGCCGAGTACCGTGTTGAGGTTCGTCGCCAGCCGCTGCCCTATACGGACATCCGCTGGATCCAGAACGACCCCGACACCATTGACATTCCGGGCCTTTCGCTCACGCGCGATACCCTGCGCGTCGAGGACATGCGCGGCGGCAAGCTGCTGCTGTTTACGAGCCCGTGGAACGTGGACTGGGCGACCGATCATAACCCCGACCTTGTCCTGTCGGAGTTTGGCAACGTAACGTTTTAGTGCACTGGCGCGGTGGTCCTGTGGGGCTGCCGCGTCGTTTGCTTGCCTGCCGCCGTGTGAGCGGCTATCATACCCACCGTCGCCTCAAGACCGTGGTGGCCGAGCAGTTCGGGTCCGATATCCTGCTCGTTAAACCTAAAACCAAAGGAGTACATAATGATCAAGAAGGTCATGGAGGACTACAAGGTCCTGTTGCGGAGCATTCCCGCGGCAACGGTTTCGCTGTTTTTCGTGAGCGTCATCATGATGAACCTGCTGGCCAACAAGGAGCTTATCAGCCTGCCGTATCTGGCGCTCGACTGCGGCTTTGTGGTGAGCTGGGTCTCGTTTTTGTGCCAGGACATGATCTGCAAGCGCTTTGGCGCCAAGGCATCCATCAAAATCTCTATCCTCGCGCTGCTGGTCAACTTGGCCGTGAGCCTGTGCTTTTGGGCATGCTCGCTCACGCCCGGCATGTGGGGTGCCTACTACGACACCGGCATGATCGAGGTCAACACTGCCCTTAACGCCACCATCGGTGGAACCTGGTACGTGGTGCTGGGCTCTTCGCTGGCAATGCTCGTCTCTGCCGTGGTTAACTCCACGCTCAACCAGTCGCTCGGCCGCATGCTCAAAAAGAATAACTTTGCGAGCTTTGCCTTCCGCTCCTATGTGTCCACGGGTGTTGGCCAGTTTATCGACAACTTGGTCTTTGCCATCGTGGTGAGCCACACGTTCTTTGGTTGGACCTGGGTGCAGGTCCTTATGTGCTCGCTGACCGGCGCTGTTGCCGAGCTGCTGTGCGAGGTCTTCTTGAGCCCCGTGGGCTACAAGGTCGTGCGCGGCTGGGAGCGCGAGAATGTGGGCTCCGAGTACCTCGAGCGCCACGCGACCGCCTAAGGAGCAAGTATGCGGGTTTTGATCACGGGTGCCTCGGGCGGTATCGGAGCCGCATGCGTGCAGCGCTTTTTGGACGAGGGCCACGAGGTCGTGGGCTTTGATCTGCTGCCGGCGGCGATTGAACACGAGCGCTACCGCCATCTGATTGTTGATGTCCGCGAGCCGGGCTCGTTTCCAGACGACCTTGAACCCCAAGTGATCGTGAACGTTGCCGGTACGCAGGATTCGGCCGACGATATCGCCGCCAACCTGTGTGGCACCATCAACGTGACCGAGTGCTATGCCTTTGTGGGGGAGGGGCTTGCTGCCAAGCCGGCGCCCGCTATCAAATCCGTGGTCAATGTGGGGTCGGCGAGCGGGCATACGGGGTCGGAGTTTCCCGCCTATGCTGCCAGCAAGGGTGGCGTTATCGCCTACACCAAGAACCTTGCAAATCGCTTGGCGCCGCAGGCCATCGCCAACAGTGTGGACCCGGGCGGTGTGATCACGCCGCTCAACCGTTGCGTGATGGAAGATGAGCGCCTGTGGAACCAAATTATGGAGCTCACACCGCTCAAGCGCTGGGCCACTGCCCAAGAGATCGCCGAGTGGATCTACTTTGTGGGCGTGACCAATCGGTTTATGACCGGGCAGAGCCTGCTGATCGATGGCGGCGAGGCCGGCCGCACCCAGTTTATCTGGCCCGAGTAACAAAACGCGCCCGATGGCAATCTTGCCGTCGGGCGCGTTTTGCATCATTAATGGCCAACTTTAGCGGCGCACCATCTCTGTAACGTGCCTTTGAGCTGGTAGAATGAACTCCAAAACTAAAAGGGGGCATATTGGGGCTGTTCGGTTCACACGAGAAGCGCGACGCGGACCGAGCGCGTCGGCTGTTTGAAGAGGCGCTTGCGCAGCAAGGGCCCAACGTTGCGCTGGTTTTGCGTGCCAGCGACTGTCTTCCGCTCTATATCACCCCAAATTTCGAACGCGTATTTGGCGTATCGCCCGAGCGTATTGGTGACGACATCGAGACGCTATACCGCTTTATCCCCGATAGGGACCGCGTGCGCATGCAGCGACAGGTGAGGGACTGGGACCGTGCGACCCCGCTCAACCTTCTATGCTCCTATCATGCGCCCCATGGAGCAAAATCGCAGCTCAGCATGAGGTTTACGATTTCGCTCATCTCAGGCGGCACCCAGTACCTGGTTTCTGCAGTCGATGTAACGACCGAAAACGAGCGCATCGCCAAGGCGGAGTCCGAGCGCGATCGCGCCGTCGAGACCGCCAACGCGCGCACAGACTATATGAACCAGATGAGCCACGAGATCCGCACGCCGCTCAATGGCATCGAGGGCATGATTTCGCTGGCCCGCGAGCATCATGCGGATGAGTCTCGCCTGATGGATGACTTGTCTCGTGCCTCGCAGCTTTCGGCCTACCTGCTTTCGCTTATCAACGACATGCTCGACATGAGCCGCCTTAACAGCGGGCGCGTGCGTATTGACGATGCGCCGTTTGACATGCGCCTGTTTGCCGATGAGATTGAGCGCATGTTTAGCTCGCAGGCAGCCGACAAAGGGCTTACGTACTCGGTCAATCTCGAGGACTGCGAAAACGTATTTGTCGTGGGCGACCGCATGCGCCTGTCGCAGATCGTTATCAACTTTATCTCCAATGCGGTCAAGTTTACCGAGCGGGGCGGCAGCGTTACCGTAACCTTGCGCGAGATGTACCGGACAGACGACGGCGTGAGTTATATGCTGCGCGTGCGCGACACGGGCAAGGGCATGGATCCGCGCTACGTCAGCAAGATCTTTAAGCCGTTTGAGCAGGAGGACCGCACCATTGCGCGCCGTTACGGCGGAACGGGCCTGGGTATGGCCATTGCGAGCGCGCTTGTCGAGCTGATGGACGGCGAGATCGTCGTCGATACCGAGCCCGGCCGCGGCTCGACGTTTTCGGCCTACATTCCATTGCGACTGGCCACTCCGGAGCAGATCGAGGGCCTTAAGCTCAAGGAGCAGACGCTCGAGACGGCGTGCGATTCCATTGGCTCGTCGTTTACCTATCAGTTTGAGGACAAGCGATTCCTGTTGGCCGAGGATAACGAAATCAACGCCATGATCGTGATTGAGCTGCTGGCAAGACGAGGCACGGCAGTCGATCGTGCCGAGAACGGACAAGCGGTCGTTGAGCGATTTCGGAGTATGCCCGCGGGCACGTACGATGCGATCCTCATGGATATTCAGATGCCCGTGCTTAACGGCTGGGAAGCGGCGGAGCGGATTCGAGGGCTTAATCATGAGGACGCCGGCGTCATTCCCATCATTGCGCTTTCTGCCAATGACTACACCGAGGACGTTGAACGCTCGCGCGCCGCGGGCATGAACGGACATGTGGGCAAGCCCATCGACCTAAACGTTTTGAAAGCACAGCTGGCGGCCGCGACGGCAGAGGCAGCTTACCGAGGAAATGAGTAACCGTGATCGTCGAACAGTCGAACAGCATCATGAACGAAGTGAGCCGCGCCCTGCTGGGCAAGCGCGATGTGATTGAGAAGGCCCTCATGGCCATCTATGCCGGCGGCCATATTCTGTTGGAGGATGTGCCCGGCACCGGCAAGACAACGCTGGCCCTGGCGCTTTCGCGCGCGCTGGGCCTGGACTTTAAGCGCGTGCAGTTTACGCCCGATACACTGCCCTCGGACATTACGGGCTTTACGATGTTCGACCGCGACGCCGGCACGTTTCGCTTTGTGTGGGGCGCCGTCAACTGCAATATGCTGCTGGGCGACGAGATCAACCGCACCAGTGCAAAGACGCAGTCGGCCCTGCTCGAGGTTATGGAAGAGCGTGCGGTGACTATCGACGGGCAGACGCATCAGGTCCCGCGTCCCTTCGTGTGCATCGCAACCGAGAACCCGGTAGGCTCGGCGGGCACGCAACCGCTGCCCGATAGCCAGCTCGACCGCTTTATGGTTCGCCTGTCTGTTGGCTATCCGTCGCGCCAGGACCAGATCGATATCCTCAAGGCCCGTCGCTACGCCAACCCGCTCGACGACATTAAGCCCATGGTTGCCCGCGATGACCTGCTCGATATTCAAAACTATCTGGGTAATGTGCAGGTAGCCGACACGGTGCTGGATTATATCGTCCGTCTGTGCGAGGAGACCCGTAATGACGGTCTTGTTGAGCTGGGTGTGAGCCCCCGCGGCATTATCGCGCTCACGCGTATGGCGCGCGCCTGCGCTTTGATTCGCGAGCGCGACTATGTGGTGCCCGAGGATGTGCGCGAGGTGTTTAAGGTCGTCTGCGCTCACCGTCTCGTTTTGCGCCCCCAGGCCCGCATCGAATCGATTACTGCCGAGGACATCCTCGACCGTATCCTCGCTGCCGTTCCCGCTCCGTCCATGGGTCAGGTTCGCGGCCGCTCGTAGCGGCTCGTTCGCCTTTTGCGCCCTACGTTATGCTCATGATTGCCAACAAGATTACCTATATCGTGTCCGTCGCGCTCCTGCTCGTCACGTTCGTGTTTACCGCGAACGCGGCTGCCCTCGCTGCTGCCGCGGCGTTGATCGCCATGCCCATGATCACCGTGGCGGCGTGCCGCTCGAGCGTTGCCTTGCTCAAGCTCGGCTTTGATCTTCCCGGGTCGTGCGTTGTAAATGCACCTCTCGTATTGCGCATCACACTGGATCGACCGCTTATGTTTCGCGGTCGCATGGAGCTGTCGTTTTCGGTTTACAACCAGCTAACGGGCACACGGGCGGTCTATCCCGTAAGCATTGCCCCCGCGATGGGTAGGCCCGCCTTGTTTGAGCTGGAGCTCGATTCGGCCGTCTGCGGTGCACACACGATTACCCTTGACACTGCGCGCCTGGTCGATGAGATGGGCTTTACGTCGCTCGCTCTCGAGGACGCCGACTTTCACGGAATGTTTACGGTCTATCCCGAGATACTCGACATTCAGGTTGATCCTCACCAAAGTGCTTCTGCCAGTCTTGAGGGTACGAGCTACGATCCCCATCGAAGCGGCCAAGACGCCTCCGAAGTCTTTGACGTGAGACCCTATCACGAGGGCGACGCCGTTAAGTCGATCCACTGGAAGCTGTCGACGCGCTTTGACGACGTGCTGGTGCGTGAGGCTTCGCGCCCCCAAGACCACGCTATTGGCATCTTGTTTGGTGCGTTTGCGTGCGATTTTGAGCGCTCAAGCCGCTCCGAGGTCCTTTCTGCGGTGCTGAGTTTTACCGCATCGGTATCGCTGGCGCTTGTGCGTCAGGGATACCGTCATGTGGTCGTGACTGCCCCCGAAGGGTCCCTGTCCGCCCATCCCGTCGATGATCGACGTAGTTTTAATAAGATGCTTGATGCCTTGACGGCAACGCCGCTTGGCCCTGCCCATCCAACATCAAATGAGCAGTATGCCAGGCTTGTGGCGGCAAAGGGCATTAGCAAAACGGTGCTGGTGACGGCGGGCGTCGATGAACAGGTCTATATCGATTTGGGCCGTCTGGCCGATCTGTCGGTGCTCCATGTGTCGGATTCGGTCGAGTCGTATAGCATCGAGCGCGGCGCCAACTACATTATCACTCATTTCCCGGTATCGAGCGACTCGGCCCGTATTAAGAGTCTGGAGCTCTAAGATGGACTTTGTGACTCTTTCCTCGACGGAGCGCGTCGCTTCGAACAACCGCGTTGTTGCCGTGTTCCTGTCGGTGGTTCCCGCGGTTTTACTGTCTGCGGGTTTCTCCTGCGCAATTGGTTGGTGCCTGAGTGCAACGTGCATGGAGATCATGCTTGCCGTTGCCGCTGGCGTGGCTGTTGTGCTGGGCGTTTTGGGCGTTTCGCTGGCTTCGAAAAAAGTCCCCTTCTGGATTGCCTTGGCTGCGGCGTTCGTGGCGCTTTTATGCGCGTTGTTGGTTCCTTCGGCGCGCTGGGGCTTCTATGCGTGCGCCAATGCCGTTATCGGTTGTGTCAACACAATCTTTGGGCTGTATATTCCCTTGGTGGCAAACGCCGGTCTGCTGTGCGAGGCTGTGCCGCTGGCAGTGCTTGCCGGTGTATTTGCGGGCTCATTTGCCTGGCTTTTCGCCAACTTGAGCGTTTCGTGGCCCACGCTCCTAATCGTCGCTATCTGCGGCGCAGGTTCCATAACGCTGCAGGTCGGCGATTCTGCGATGTCTATGGCGCTGGGCGTTACGGGCTGGCTTGTCCAGTGCCGTGCTCGCGAGTTGCGGGGCTCTACGGTGGGTTTATCCCAGATTCTCATTGGTCTTGGCGGCCTGTGCGCCGCATGCGGCGCTCTCTTTGCGCTGACGGCCTGCCTTGTGCAGCCTCTTCCCGAGTTGTCCGCCATGTCGGCATCTGCCGTTAAAGCAGCCCAAAGCGTTCGATTTGGGGACGACACACTGCCCGAGGGCGACCTTTTGCAGGCGGCGCACATGAACGAGGGCGAGTCCACGACGCTGTCGCTTACTGCCAGCAAGACGCTCGCTGACGATTTGCTTATGAAGGGTTTTGTGGGTACGACGTTTGATGGCGCGTCTTGGGGACGTGGCGACTGGATGTCCTACGAGGGCAAATGGTCCGGTATGCGTGAGTGGCTGCGCCAGAACGGTTTGACGGTAGCCGAGCAACGCGCCGCGTTTGATACCGAGGCCGAGCGTGAGGGTGGCGAGCCTGTCGAGGCGGTTGAGATTTCGGTCAATGCCTCGGGCGCCAACCGCAGATACGCCTACGCTCCCTATACGCTGCGCTCGCTGGGTAGCACTGGTGCAATGCTGACGGGCTCGACGATTCTGAGCATGGATCTTTTGCCGCCTAAGGCATATAGCGTGATCGTCGATAATGTGCCGATGGATGACGTCATTGCAGATTCGAGCTGGTTGGCGTCCTCCAAGAGCGACTATGCAAAAAGTGAGCGGGTGTACGCCGCCTTTGTTCGCGATACCTACTTGGACGTTCGCGAAGAGGAGCGGGATGCCGTCGATGCGTACCTGTTCTCGAGCGACAGCTGGGATGCCCAGGCGAATGTTTCGGACACGGCCGTGATCAGCCGTGTTCGCACAATGATGGCTTCGCTTGCGGGGCAGACGGATAACCCGCCCACCTATACCGGGGCGCCGTCGTTTGTCGCGTGGTTCTTGGGCTCGGTGCACGAGGGCAACTCTGCCTACTTTGCCACGGCGGCGACGCTCGCGTTTCGATCTCGGGGAATCCCCGCGCGCTATGTCGAGGGCTATCGGGCGGCAGATGACCAGCTAGCCGCTGCTGTTGGGGCGGGCGTGCCGCTCAACTTGACGGCTGCCGATGCACACGCGTGGACCGAGATCTACCTTGACGGGCAGGGATGGACGCCCGTGGAGGTCACCCCTGGGTACTATAGCCAGACGCTCGAGGCCGATAAAATTATCGACGTGGGCGAGGCGTGGAGCAACGGCGCCGACAATAAGACGCTCGATGTGGGCCCGGTCGCCGGTCGGACCGAGGATAAGCATCGCGAGGATGCGCCGGTATCGCGTGGCATCCCTGTTGTGGTCAAAGTTGGAGTCGGTCTGGCCGGCGCGGCGATTGCCGTCCTGCTCGCTCTTCTCGTCCGCAGGTTTGTCTTGCGCGCTCGGCGCGCGCGGGCTATCGAGAACGATGATCAGGATATATGCGTGCCGGCGCTCTACGGCTATCTTGCCCTTGTGATGAAACAAAGCGGTGTGGACGCCTTTGACGAGACCAAGCCGCTCGATTGCCTGGATGCCTTTGCTGCGGTGTTCCCCGATATTGATCCGCGGGAATACCGCCGAACGATTCGGCTTCATCAAGCCTATGCGTTTGGCGGCCGCCAACTGAAACCGAACGAGCTGCGCACGCTCCGTCGCTTTACCGAACGCCTGCATCGGAGCATGCCGACTTCGCAAAATGTCATTGAACGCTTCCATCGCTACATGCTGTACGCGTTGTAGAGGGAGTAGGTCTACGTGTTTTCTCAACAACCTCAACATATGGCTCAGCATAAGAACGCGGCATCGGCCAAATTAAAGGGTCCACGGAATGCGACCGAGCGTGTGCAGCATGCCGCTAAAAATATGTATCGTGCCAAGCCCTTGGCTGCAACGCGCGTTGTGGCGGTGGCGGCTTCGGTTGCTGCGGTCGGCGTATTTGGCACAGTCGCCTTTGAGTTGGCCCAGAGTAATTTGAGCTTCGACCCTTCGGGATATATCGCTGCATACAGTCACGGTGACACGGAGTCCGGCGAAGCATATCAGATCAGTCCGCTCTCGACGGATGCCGAGGCAAATCGTCACGACGAAAAAAGCGACAGCCGGGACACGAGCGCACGCGAGCAGCAGGCTCCGCTCGATAATGCGCAGGGACAGGCAAATCTGACGGGGCAAAGCGGCACGACTGCCTATAACGTTACCGGCAACGCCGACGGAACGGGCGTAGGGGTTGCGGGCGGCTCGAGCACCGGTGCGGGTGGCGCTGGTGGCTCGGGAGGCGGACAGAACGTCCCCGTCATTAATGGGGGTGGAGCGTCTGGCGGCAATGCCGGCGGCGGTGCAGGCGGAAACGGTTCGGGCGGTAGTGGCGGTCCTGGCGGCTCGGCCACCTCGACGGCCAATTCCTATAAGTATCTCCTTCAGGACCCCACGCCTCAAAAGGGTGCCCCCATGGGAGATACAACGTTCTTTACGCAGTTTAACGGTACAAATGGATTGATCGATCCCCATGAGGTGCAGATTTCACCCATGGAGGATGCGATCTACGACGGACAGGTTCTCGATGCTTGGACGCTATTCTGTGCTATGGATGTCCACTGGAGTGACGACAAGGGCCTCTACTATCTTGCCTGCGCCAAGGATGAGTTCGCCACGTTTCCGTATTTCCGCATTAACTCGTGGACCGATGCCGCGGGCGAGCAGAATCCGGTGCTGTGCTCGAGCCAGCCGCTAACGGTAAACGTCTCGCTGCGCCTGTCGCAGGATGCGGCGTGGACGACGCGAACCGTTACCATCCAGCCGGCGCAGTCGTGCCTGTTTGTGGTCGGCCAGCCCGATTCTATGGGCCAGCGAAACGTGATTTGGAGCACACTGAGCTCCAAGGAGAACCTGCTGAACGTCAACACGCAAGAAGCCTTTATGAAGCAGGCGGGCCACGTCGCCTCGGACGGCTACCTCAATGCCTTGTTACTGGGGTGGCGCGAGAACGAGGCGGCCGTCCCATATTTCTACACGCTGACGCCCGGTCGCCATGTGGTGATCCCCGGCGATGTCGTGCCCATCGATCCTGCCTATAAGGTGCGCTTTCAGGGCTATGCTCTCGACGAGGACTACCGCTTTGACGACGATCCGTTCAGTTCCAATAGCTCACGCCTGCAGACGCTCGTCGACGTGGACGAGTCGGTCGTGTCGGTCAATGACGGTGTCGAGACGCTGAGTGTTCCGCAGGGCGTGCAGGCGGTCGACACCTATACCGACAGTCGCCAGCGCGAGGGCTTTGCGTGGCAGATCGACAATCTAGAGCTGCCGTCCTCGGTGTACTACGTCAACGTCAATGCGGGCTTTCAGGTGCTCGATGCCTACCGCGTCGCGTCGGATAACCCCGTCTATGCCGCAACGGATGAGGGCATCTTAACTTCTCGCGATGGCCGGGAGTATTTGGGCGTTCCCTACGATACGCGCGAGCTCGACGTTCCCACCGATATTACCCATGTTGTCATCCCCGATCGCAATAAGCTCGATCGAGTTGTTCTGCACGCGCCAAAAGAGAGTGAGTTGCCCCAGATTGACGCGAGCAATCTGCAAGACTGCACCCTTGTCGTTGACGATGCCGTGCTGCTCGATTTTATTACCGAGCATGCGGGCGAGCTGGATAATGCCTACGGCGTTTACGTATCGCCCGCGAGTGATACCAATGTCCAGCTCATGTACTCGCAGGGTCTGGTGTACAACATTAACTCGCGCTTCGAAGGCGATCTGTGCTATGTGCTCGACACGGGTTCCAATATTGCTTTGGTGCAGATATCCAACACCATCATGAAGGGTGCCTTTGCAGGCAACACTTCGGTGGACACGTTGGTGCTCATGCCGTGGTTTGACGATAAGGTGACGCTCGAGGACGGCAGCCTTGCGGGCGGTTCCGTACGGACCATCGTGTGCGCAACAGACGAGCAGGTCGCCTATGTCGAGCAGCATAAGGCTGCCGCCGGTGTACCCGATGCGCGCGTAATTAAGATGAGCCTGTCTCGAGACGGATACTTGTATTATGCCAACGCCGGTAAGACGATTTTGCTGTCCGCTGCAGGCGATGGGGACGGCAACCTGCCCGCGACCTTTGACGGCACCTTGCTTACGGATGGCGGCAAGCAGCTCCAAGTAGATTCCATCGCACCGTATGCTTTCTCGGGCGATGCGGAGCTCAGGTTTGTCAATCTGGGCGAGAAGACGAGTACCATCGGCCGTAACGCGTTTGAGAACTGCCAAAACCTTCAAGGTGTGTTTATCGGCACGCCTGATAGCATTGAGGTGGGGGCGGATGCCTTTAAGGGCTGCACGGGCCTGGGCTTTGTGGCGTCTCGTGCTAAAAAGGCCGTCTTTGCCACGGCTGAGAATCCCAATCCGGCCGGCTGCACCTGGTATGCGCCCGATGGCGAGCTGCAGGGCTACGACAGCCGCTTTGTCACTGTCGACGGCATTTACGATTTCGATTGCGATGCTCAGGGCGACGACACGGCTCTTCTCTACGGCTATTTCGATGGCGATGAGGAGGGCGAGCCAAGCATCCTGCTCGGTGCGCCTTCGGTGCTCAACGGTACGATCAACCTGTTACCGAGTACGATTGAGATCTTTGGCGGCTATTCCTTATCCGGCACTAAGGACCTGCCTGGTGCCTTTGAGGGAACCGGAGGCGTGTGGGATATCAATTGGGCTTCGGCTCCCAATCTGGCATATATCGATCGTTATGCCTTTAGGAATGCTGGCATCGCTGGCGATCTGAACGTCGACCTTCCCGATAACGATATCTACGTCGGTGTGTCGGCGTTCGACGGCTGTGCAAATCTTACGTCCGTGTCTGCGCATGCGGCAACAATCGAAATTAGCGATCAGGCATTCACGAATTGCCCGAGGCTCGCGAGCGCATCGTTTGTGGCAGACACCAATGGCGACTACGACGCAGCTACGGGTGCGGGCTCTCGGAACTATTTGGCATCATCGGTGTTTGGCAACGATGCCAACTTTACGAACTTGACCGTCGGCGCCGGTATTGCGACGCTGGGCTATCCGTCGCCAGGCGTGGGTTTCTTCTTGGACGGCGCAACCGATACCGAAGAGGAAGCCGGCCGCATTCATCTGTCGGTGCCCCGTGGCATGGAGCAGGACTACCTCAATGCGTGGGTCTACGGACTCGTCGGCTACGACGACTACGACGCGTATTACGGTGTCGTGGAGTTTGGCATGCTTTCCGATTGGTTCATGGGGGAGGGTCCGGAGCCGACGGCCGAAGCGGTTAGGGCGCAGATGGCCAAGAATCTTTTGGAGCCCGAGAATCGCCTGCGAACCATGATGGGGCTGCCGCTGGTCGAGGCTTCTACGGTAATACAGGCGGGTAGCGATGCGCCCGAGAGTCATGAATGGAAGATCGAGGACAACGGTGACGGTACTGCCACGCTGGTCTCGGCGCCGTCCGATATCGAGCGGGCCGATCTGGCGAGCGTGTTGACGGGGCCAACTGTAATCGCCTCGAATGCCTTCTCGCACTGTTCGAACCTCACCGAGATTGAGCTGTGCGATAAGGTGGTCGGCATCCAGAACGGTGCGTTTATGGGCTGTAGCGGCGTGACGGTGACGCTGCCTTCTGGCTGTCCGCCGCCGGAGTTGCTGGGTGGGATGGAGAGCGAGTCGTTTTCGTTTGGCGGCAGCGTAGTACTCGATATTGCCGAGGCCGATCGCGAGTCGCTGCTCAAGACGTGGCCCCGTCAGATGGTGGGGGTTGCCACAGACGACGAGGAGGCCGACTACGTCGTGAGCAAGTGGTTCGGCAATGTCGATATGGATACGTTTGAGTCGCCGACGTTCGATGTGCTCAATAAGGCTGTAAATGAGCCCATCATGAAGTGCGAAAACCGTCTGCGCTCCCTGATGGGCATGAAGGCTATTGGCGATATCGGCGAGCTTGCCGCCCCCATTGATATCAATAAATATCCGGATTATTGGATTGCCGGCTAGGCGGGTTATAAAGTGAGGCAGCCCCAGTCGATGGGGCTGCTGCCGTTTTGCTCGAGCAATTCATTGGCAGCGGAGAAGGGGCGCGATCCCATAAAAGCGGGGAGTTCTGCCGTGGCACGATTTGCCGAAAGCGGCGAAGGGTGTGTGGAGGCCAGGCAGAACTTGCCGCTTTCCTTGCCTGCGCCGGTCGCGGCGAGCTTGCCCTCGACCATCTGCTGGGCAAAGCGGCCCCATGCCAAAAAGACGACCGGCTGGGGCAGCTGGCAGCAGCGTTCGATAACGTAGTCGGTGAGCGTGCTCCAACCCAGCTTGGCGTGCGAGTTGGCGGCATGCTCGCGCACGGTGAGCGTAGTGTTGAGGAGTAGGACGCCCTGTTGTGCCCATGGTGTTAGGTCTCCCGTGGCGGGCGTGGGGCGGCCCAGATCGGCTTTGAGCTCCTTATAGATGTTGCGCAGGCTCGGCGGCAACTTGGTTTGCGTCGCGGGGACCGAGAACGACAGCCCCATTGCCTGGTTGGGTCCGTGATAGGGGTCTTGGCCCAAGATGACAACCTTGACCTGGTCGGCCGGCGTGTAGGCGAGGGCATTGAGGATGTCGTCTTGTGCCGGGTAGATGGTCTGCTCGGCACGCAAAAGGGCGATGCGCTCGAGCAGCTGGTTCGTAGTGTCACGTACCGGCTGCGGCGCATCGCCCAACCAAGTCGCTATGTTGCGGTCGCGGGTTGCGGTGTTCATGGGGCTCCTTTATGGCAGATGCTCTGTTGGCATCTATTGTAAAGGCGCACCGGTTGCCTTTATGCCACGGCTGTATGAAGAGTGGGGTCTACGAGACGTGCTCGGGCGCTCCTGCCATGCGAGCCTGTCCATGTGCGCGAAGGCGCGGAAGCTCGACGGTTGCCACCATGACGCCGGTGAGGATGAGGGCGGCGCCAAAGAATGCGATGGGGCTCAGGACCTCGCCGACCAGGAAGAACGAGAAGACAGCGGAGCAGACCGGCTCGAGCGAGAAAGCGAAGCCGGTGGTTTCGGCAGGCACGTGGGGCTGCACGAGCGTTTGGGTGATAAAGCCGTAGGCAGAGCAGATGAGTGCGAGCGCGACGACGAGCACGATCTCGCTGGGTGTGCCGGGAAGCGTGAAACCGCCAAAGGTGAATGCGGCGATACCCGAGAATAAGCCGCCGAAGCCCAGCTGCCAAACGCCCAGAGCCAGCGGGTCGACTTCTTCGACAAAGCGCTTGGCCACGATAATGTGGCTGGCATAGATAAAGGCCGAGAGCAGCATGATGATCGCACCGGGATTCAGGCTGGTGAAGTCGGCGCCCGAGAGCAGCAGCATGCCGCAGGTGACGATGGCGGTGCCGACGAGCACCTTGCGTTCGGGGGGCGCGACGCAGCAGGGCGGCGTTGGCAAACGGCACGATCACGACCGTCAGGCTCTGCAAAAAGCCGGCGGTGGAGGCAGAGGTGAGGCTGGAGCCCAGGCACATGCAGGTGAGTTCGGTTGCCATAATGGCGCCGATGATGGCGGCGCGGACCATTAGGTCGCGGTTGATGCGGAACGCGCGCTTGTGGAAGAGCAGCAGGCAGGCCACAAAGGCGATGATGCAGCGCAGCGCAACAATGCTCGTGGCGTTCATGCTGTCCATGCCGATCTTCATGAGGGGGTACGAAAAGCCCCATGCGACGGGAACGGAAAATGAGAGCGCGATTGCTTTTTTGCGATCCATGGGACTCCTTTTGTTACAGAACGGTTTCGTAAAAAGGATTCTGCTCCCAGATGTAGATGTAGTAAAGCGAATGTATCTTCAGTATGATTAAGAAATACTAATGTTGGCAGAAAAAGCCCTGGCAAAACGTTTTACGGCTACATCGATGTGGAGGCACGATGGCATCGCGGTATCAGATTGTTTGTATGGTGGTCGATTGCGGCAGTCTTAAGGGCGCGGCGGACGAACTGGGCTATACACAAAGTGCGGTGAGCCAGGCCGTCAAGGCACTCGAGCGCGAGCTGGGTACCACGCTTATCGAGCGCGGTAAGCAGGGCGTTTCGCTTACGCGCGACGGTAAACAATATCTGCCGTTCCTGCGCCAGATTGTGACCGCTGAGGCCGAGCTCGAGGGTAAGCGCCAGGAGCTGCTGGGGCTCTCCTCGACTGATATTCGCATTGCGACATTTACCAACGTGAGTCGTACCGTGTTGCCACGCGTGATCCGCGACTTTGGTGCGCTGCACCCGGGCGTACGCTTTACCCTCAAGCAGGGCGATTACACGCGCAACGCTCAATGGGTGCACGATGGCGTGGTTGATTTTTGTTTTACGGCGCGCGGATTTACAGCTGGGCTCGAGAAGCGCGTGGTCTATCACGACGAGTTGGTGGCGCTGCTGCCGGCCGCCCATCCGCTGGCGGCAAAGGAGAAGGTGACGCTCGCCGACCTGGCGTCCGAACCGTTTGTGCTGCTAGATGAGGGCGAGCAGAGCCTGGTGCTCGATGCATTCACGGCGCACGGGCTGTCGCCGCACGTGACGAGCGAGGTGACCGACGACTACACCATTATGGCGATGGTGGAGGAGGGCCTGGGCGTGAGCATGCTCTACCGTCGTACGGTCGAAGGCATGCAGGCCGATATTCGTGTGCGTCCCATCGTGCACGCCCCCTCGCGCGACGTTGTGGCAGCGTGGCGCAGCTGGGATACCATGCCGATCGCTACGAGGCGCTTTATCGACTACATGAGCTCGCATATCGTGAGATAGCTGCCGATGCGCCACCTTGTTGGATGTGTCTAGCGCGCCCCGGTCTTGGCTTGCGCCAGACGGTAGGTGCGTGCCGGGTGGCAGAGCAATACCGCCACGACCATAAAGAACGCCGTGGTGCCCAGGCTGATGGGGTAGACCATCATGATGTTCGCAAAGGTGCGGAAGTGCGGGAACACGCAGAATACCCAGTAGAAGCGGATACCGCAGACGCAGATCATGGTGATGAGGGCGGGCATAAGCGAGATGCCAAAGCCGCGCAGATAACCGGACATGTTTTCGTAGAACATGCTAAAGGCGTACGCCGGGAAGATCGAGCACACGCGGATATAGCCGATCGAGACGATGTTGGGGTCGCTGTTGAACAACGCCAGGATCTCGCGCCCCAGACCGACGATGACGATAATCGTGGTGAGTGCAACGATGCCGCCTTCGACCAGGCAGACCTTGAGCGTCTTGGTGCAACGGTCGATCTGGCGCGCGCCGTGGTTTTGCCCCACAAAGGTGGTGCAAGCCTGGCTAAAGCTGTTGAGCAGGTTGTAGCACACATACTCCAGGCTCATGGCGGCGCTCGATGCCGCCATGACCTCGGTGCCCAAGCTGTTGATGGCGGACTGGATGATGATGTTAGCGACGGCAAAGACGGCGCTTTGGATGCCGGCGGGCAGGCCGATCTTGACGATGCGCTTGAGGGCGACGGGGTCGATAGCCAGATCGCGCAGGGTGACGCGGACAACGGAATCGGTCTTGAGCAGGCGGATAAAGAGCGTCGCGGCGCTGACGGTGTAGGCGATGGCGGTGGCGATGGCGACGCCCGCGACGCCCCAGTGGAGTACGGGGACAAAGATGAGGTCCAGGCCAATGTTGAGGACGGTGGACACGGCAAGCGCCTGCAGCGGCATGCGGGTGATGCCGACGGAGCGGAAGATCGCGGCCTCAAAGTTGTAGAGCAAGATCGAGGGCATGCTGAGCAAAAAGACGCGCAGGTAGAGCGAAGCGAGCGGCATGGTTTCGGCAGGAACGTTGAGCGCGGCGAGCATGGGCTCGGCAAAGATCTCGCCCAGGGCGATGACGACAAAGCCCACGAGCGCCATTAAAATCGAGGTATGGACGGCGCGTTTGACCATGTTCTGATCGTTGCGGCCGATGGCGTTGGCGATGACCACATTTGAGCCAAGCGACATGCCGATAAACAGGTTGAGCATAAGACTGGTAAGCGGAACATTGGAGCCGACCGCTGCCATGGCAAGGGTTCCCTGGTCGCCCGAGAAGTTGCCGATGATGACCGTGGCGATGAGGTTCGATAGCTGCTCAAGGATGCTCGTGGCGGCGACGGGAAAGGCGAATAGGGGAATATTGCGCCACAGCGAGCCGGTGGTCATGTCAATGTGCTTAGATGCGGTGTCAGCCATGCGCTCTCAATCTCTAACATGCTCTTTCGTGCTTATTTGCGCAGACGATGATACTCCTAATCGACTAGTCATTGGGGACGTTCTTAAACGACTAGTCATTCAAGAACGTCCCCAATGACTAGGTGGGGAAGGCGTGCGACAATGGTGGGCGTTGTGTTGTTCGCGCTAAGGAGTTGCCATGTTGTTGTGTCCCGTTTGCCATGAGCCGTTGGTGGACGACGAGCGCGGTGCTGCATGCGCGGGCGGACACCGGTTTGACCGTGCGCGCGAGGGCTATCTATATCTGTTGCGCTCGTCCAAGAGCGGCGACTCCATGGGCGATCCCAAGTCGCAGGCACGCAGCCGTCGTGACTTTTTGAACCGCGGCTACTACGCGCCGTTGCGCGATGCGATGGTCGAGCTGGTGCACGAGCGGGCGGCAGAGCACGGGGTGTCTACGGGCAAGCAGCTGACCTTGCTCGATATTTGCTGCGGCGAGGGCTACTACACCAGCGCCATGGGCGCGGTGCCGGGCGTGGATGCTTACGGGTTCGACCTGGGCAAAGAGATGGTGCGCCTGGCCGCCAAGCGCGGCGATGCGACCTATTTTGTGGCCAACATGAAGGACGTTCCCGTGGCGGACGGCGCCTTCGATATGGTGACCGAGCTCTTTGCTCCCTTTAACGAGCGTGAGTTTGCCCGCGTGCTGGCGCCCGAGGGCTCGCTCTACACCGTGGTGCCGGGCGCCCGTCATCTTTTTGGGCTCAAGGAGGTGCTCTACGACACGCCATATCTCAACGACGAGAAGCTGCCGCAGACGACCGAGCTGGAGTTGGTGGGAACGCAACGGGTGTCTGCGAACATTACGCTCCAGACGCAGGCCGACATCGAGGCGGTGTTCCAGATGACGCCGTACTACTACCGCACGCGCCCTGCCGACAAAGAGCGCCTGGCTAACCTGGACACCCTTCAGACCGATATCGACTTCATCATCGCCGAGTACCGCCACAGCTAACCTGCCAAAAAGGGACAGGTTTATTTTGGCAGGTTTTATCTGGGCAAATGCAAAGGGCCGACCGCGGAGATGTGCGATCGGCCCTTTTTAGTTGCTTGGCTGCAGAGGCTATGAGAAGCGAGCGCTTACAGGCGGTCCTTGTTCTCGGCCTTGACGGCGTGCGCCTGCTGAACAAAGAACAGGTCGTACACCACGATGACAAAGGCGCCAAAGTTGATGGCGTCGCCGCCAAACGCGGGAAGCGTGAGCACGGCCTGCGCAATCGTGGCGATTGCGGCGACGATGCCGAGCTTAAACGCGCCATCCACCTGCGAAGGCTTGTTGGCGCCCTTGATGCCCGCAACACCTGCGGCAAGATCGACAAGACCCTTGATGACAAGTACGGCCGCGGCGAGCATGGCGTTCGGCCCGTACGTGGAATCGAGACTGCCTCGGGCGATGCCGACGCCGGCGATGACGAGGCTGGCGATGCCCAAAACAAAGTAAATGAGGGCAAGGATTTTGAGTGTCTTGCGAGCGTAGCTCATGGCTGGATCCTTTCGATACGAGTACGGCCGATCTGGCGTACCCCCTGTGCTGCACATATGGTGAAGCACATTGTAGTTCAACGCGGCGGCGCATGCGTCTGAAAGCGCTTTAGGCCTGCGCACCTCAACCTTTCAAAAAGGAAAGCTGGACGTAAGTCAAATCGATGGCAGCTCATGTGCGGCGCTGCGATGATGAGGATGTAACAAGGAGTTGGTCTAAGGAGGAGCCATGATGTACGGAACAGGGCAGGCGCGCGAGCCGCAATCGTTGGGAAGGCGCATGAGCGATTCTGTGATCGCTGCCGTGTGCACGGGATTGATGGCGGTGCTTTGCATTGGGATGCTGTGGGCCATGTCGCATGTGGGACAATAGCGGACGATTGGGTGCCGACACATGCGGCGCTCACGTATCCGCTTTGCTTGCTAAGGAGTACCCATGGGCGTCGTCGATCCCTTTTCTGTTGCTCGGGCCGCGGGGCTTGAGCTGATCGGGAAGCCCGAGGGCCTCACGCTCACCGACGGTGCGATGGAGTTGCGTGCCGATTTTGGCCGCATGCTTCCACGGCTCAAGCAGGGCCGTCTGCAGCAAGAGCTACTGGTGAAGGCTGCGCGCACAAAAGGCATCGAGCGACCATGGGCGATTGACGCTACGGCAGGCTTTGGCGAGGATTCGCTGCTGCTGGCTGCCGCGGGTTTTGCGGTCGATTTGTATGAGCAGGATTGCGTGATCGCGGCGCTCCTCCAGGATGCCCTGGATCGCGCGGCAGATGATCCGGCGCTTGCGGCCGCCGTGGCGCGCATGCACTTACATGCGGGCGAGGACAGCATTGCCGGTCTTCGCCATACGGCCGAGCTGATCGAGCGGGGCGAGCTCGCGGCTCCCGACGTGGTGTATCTGGACCCCATGTTTCCCGAGCGCACCAAGAGCGCGGCGGTCAAAAAGAAGTTTCAGCTCTTGCACCATTTGGAGCAGCCGTGCGCCGATGAGGAAACGCTGGTCGAAGCTGCGCTTGCGGTGCGCCCACGCAAGGTCGTTATCAAGCGGCCGGTGAAGGGGCCGCTGCTTGCCGGCGTTAAGCCGAGCTATCAACTTGCGGGCAAGGCCGTTCGCTACGATGTTTTGGTGCCGCCGCGCCCGTAGCTTGTGCACGATGGCTGGCGCTTCGCCAGCGCCGTGCCGATGCGGGGTCTATTTCCAAGGGTGCGACGTCAGGTGCCAGCCGCCGCAGTATTCGCATTTGTAGCAGGCCAAACCACGCCGTCCGCGGTTTTCGCAGTCGGCCATAACGGCCTCGGCTTCGGCGCGTGTATCGTAACGGTTTTTGCGCTCGCACGACTTATAGCGCCAAGCCTCGTCGCGCTCGGCGTCCAGGGCGTCGCGGCGCTCGTCCTCGCGCACAAACAGGTCGCTCATATCGCCGCCGGTGGCAGCGCCCAAAAACTCGCTTTTGGCTTTTGACCAGGCGGCTCGCTTTTTGCTCCCCATCTGCTTCGCGCTCCTCTCCAAACGTTGGTATCATTGCTCAATCAAAGTGATACCAATAAACGTGAGGTCGCCGCGTGATGATCAGAAAAACCCTCGATACCGACATTCCCGCCGTCATGGCTATCTATGACGCGGCCCGCGCCTTTATGCGCGCGCATGGCAACGCCACGCAGTGGCCCGAGGGTACGCCTTCGGCCGAGCAGCTGGCTGCCGATATTGCCGCTGGTGGCAGTTACGTGTGCGAAGTCGACGGCCGCGTGGTGGCGACGTTTGCCTTTTTACCGGGTCCGGACGAGTGCTATGACGTGATTGAGGACGGTCAATGGCGCAGCGACATTCCGTATGCCGTGCTGCATCGCGTGGCATCCGACGGCACCGTGCACGGTATCGCGGCGGCGATGTTTGCCTTTGCCAAGGAATGCGCCGACCATCTGCGTATTGACACGCACGAGGACAACTTGCCCATGCAGGGCGCCATCGCCAAGGCGGGGTTCGAGCGTGTCGGTATCGTCTATGTGTCCGACGGCACGGCGCGTGTCGCGTTTGATTGGCTGCGCGAGGCGTAGGAGCCAAGGCACGTATCATCACCCAGCTCAAATAAAAAATGGCCCCGAGTGGGGCCATTTTTGGTAAAACGCGTCGTTGTGGGACTCGCATTGTTACCGCCCCAGATGAATCCGGGCAGACAAAAAGGGGAGGTGCCGGCTTTCGCAAGGCGCGAACCTACGAAAATCGCCGCGCGGCAACGCGGGGCGATGAGCTCGGTCGGGGGATAGGGCCCGCTTCGCCCACCGGCCCGTAAATTGTATCATCCAGTGTGGAGCGTGAACGCCCGTTGCCGCGTGCGATGGGCTTGCAATAAGAGGAGAGCCATGTCGAAGCAAGCGGTCGTTGGAATCTTGGCGCATGTCGATGCCGGCAAGACCACGTTGGCCGAGGCCATGCTGTTCAACGCGGGCCGCATTCGCAAGCGTGGCCGCGTGGACGATGGCGATTCGCATCTGGACACTAACAAGATCGAGCGCGAGCGCGGCATCACGATTTTCTCGTCGCAGGCCGTGCTCGACCACGGCGATACCCACGTCATGCTCGTGGATGCTCCCGGCCATGTCGATTTTTCTGCCGAGGCGGAGCGCACACTGCGTGCCCTGGACTACGCGATTCTGGTGGTGGGCGCCAACGATGGCGTGCAGGGGCACACCGAAACCCTGTGGCGCCTGCTTGCACGCTATGACATCCCGACGTTCATCTTCATCAACAAGATCGATTTGGAGAATCCCGGCCGCGATGTTTTGCTGGCACAACTCGGGCAGCGTCTTTCCGAGGGCTGCCTGGATGCCAACGAGCTGCTGGCGGGCGGCGCCGTTCAGGAGGACGCTGCTGCGTTGGACGAAGCGGCGCTCGAGGAGTTTCTTGAAGCGGGTGAGCTTTCTGTCGCAACGCTGTCGCGCATGGTTGCCGAGCGCAAGCTCTTTCCCTGCTTTGCCGGCTCGGCGCTCAAGGACCAAGGCGTTGACGAGCTACTGGATGGTATATGCGCGCTGATGCGTGAGCAGGCGTGGCTCCCGGAGTTTGCCGCGCGCGTCTATCGTGTCAGCCGCGGGGATCGTGGCGAGCGCTTGGCTTGGGTTAAAGTGACCGGCGGCACGCTGCGCGCAAAACAGATGATCAGCGGGCATTCCAGTGCCGAGGCGTGGGAACAGAAGGTCGATCAGGTACGCATCTATAACGGCGAGAAGTATGAGCTTGCCCAAGAAGTTGCTGCTGGCGGTATTTGCGCCGTGACGGGTCTTGCGCACGTTCGCCCAGGGGACGCCCTGGGCACGGAGCCCGCGGGCGATGCGCCCGTCATCGCTCCGGTCCTCACCTATACGGTGCTGCCGGGCGAACACGACGTTCATGCGGTGTTTAAAGCGCTGAGTGAGTTGGCGGACGAAGATCCCATGCTCGGCGTAAGCTGGAATACGCATCTTGAGCAGATCCATTTGCAGTTGATGGGCGCCGTGCAACTCGGGGTCGTGCAGCGGGTGTTGGCCGATCGCTTTGGCCTTTCGGTTGCGTTTGAGCCCGGCGGCATTCTCTATAAGGAGACTATTTCGCGGCCGGTCGAGGGCGTGGGCCACTTTGAGCCGCTGCGCCACTATGCCGAGGTGCATCTGCGCCTGGAGCCGTTGCCGGCGGGTTCGGGTGTGCAGTTTGGCACCGTGACCTCGACCGACGAGCTCGATCTTAACTGGCAGCGTTTGGCACTCACCAACGCTATGGAGCGCGACCACCTGGGCGTGCTGGCGGGCTCGCCCATCACCGATGTGCGCATTACGCTCACGGGCGGCCGCGCGCATGCCAAACACACCGAGGGCGGCGATTTTCGCCAGGCCACGTACCGCGCGATTCGCCAGGGTTTGATGCAGGCG
>CAJMOP010000003.1 GCA_905215115.1 uncultured bacterium
CGGCCGGGTCCGGGCGCCCTTCGGCCTTCGGTGCGCCCGTATCCCCTGTCGCAAAACTCTGCTGCAAGAGTCCTCAGCGTGGCGTCGTGTCCGACTTTCCCGTCCATAAAGAAGCCCCCCATTTCTAATGTCCAAGAAATGAGGGGGCGGTTCAATTTCGGGACGGGGATTAAATAATCATTCAGAACAATTTTTTTATCCCCGTCCCAGAAAAATCATCGGGCGTGGTCTTGGGCAAACGGTCTAGTTACGCTTGAGGTGGACGACGGTTTCGCAGTGGAAGGTTTGCGGGAATAGGTCGACCGGCGTGATCTTCACGGGGGAGAAGGTGCCTTCCTCGACAAAGCGCTTGAGGTCGCGTGCCAGGGTGGCCGGATCACAACTCACATAGGCGACATCGCGGGCGCTCGTGCTCGCGATGAGGTCGATGGCTTCGGGCGCCAATCCTGCGCGTGGCGGATCGACTACCAGGACATCGGCGTCCTGGTCGGGGAACTCGCGCACGGCATCGCCGCCGATGACATCGACGTTATCGAGCTTGTTGATCTCCAGGTTGCGACGCAGGTCGCGCACGGCCGGGCCGTAGGCCTCGACGGCGGCGACGTAATCGCAGCGGCGGGCGAGCGGTAGGGTAAAGGTGCCAGCACCGCAGTACAGGTCCACGGCTAGCTCGTCTTCCTGCGGGTCGAGGGCGTCCATGACGAGCTCAATCAAAATCTCGGCGCCCTTGGTATTGACCTGGAAAAACGACGGGGCAGATAAGCGCATCTGGCCTTCGGCGATATTCTCGGTCCACGAGCCCTCGCCGGCGAGCATCTCGACTTTGGAGACACGGCGGGCTTTCTTTTCGCCCTTGCTCATCACGCGCACGATGCTCGTGGGATGAGCGGCGTCCGCCAGCACGCGGGAGACCTGCGAGCGCGGAAAAGAGCCTGTAGGCGTCCAGAGTGCGACCTCGAGTGCCTTGGTACGGCGCGATGCACGAATGCCCACGCGTTCGAGTCCCAAGTCATGGCTGCCGCTTAGATAGTTGAGTGCGCCGACGACCGATTTGAGCGCCTTCGGGAAGCGCTTATCGAACAGCGGGCACGCATCGACGGTCACGATTTTGCTGGGGTCGACACCGTGCATGCCAAGGCGCACGCGACCGTTGACGACGGTCGGTTCGAGCTCGATTTTATTGCGGTAGCCCCAGTCGTCCTTGGTGTGGCAGATGGGCTGTACCAACTCATCGACCTGCTCAGGAGCGAACTTGCCGATGCGCTCGAGCGTGGAGCGCAGGTTTTGCTCCTTGGCGGCGAGCTGTGCCGTGCGTGAGAGATTGCCCCACGAACAACCGCCGCAGATGCCAACGAAGGGGCAGGGGGGCTGAATGCGATCGGGGCTCGGCTCCAGAATCTCGGTCGTGCGGGCGCGCATGAACGACTTGCCGTCCTGTACGACCTCGGCCTCGACGGTGTCGCCTGCCACGGCGCCCTGCACAAAGACGGCCTTGCCGTTGTCGGCGTGCGCCAGCCCGTCGGCGCCGTAGGTCATCGATTCTATAGTGAGCTTCATATCCCTGCCTGTCATTCGTGTTGTTGCTCGCACCATGGTAGCAGGGAAAAGCGCCCCGCATCCGAGGCTTTCCTCAAATGCGGGGCGCTTCTACAAACTGCTTCTACAAACGACTATTTCGTCTTGCCGGTAATGAGCGTCTTAAGACCCAGGCCGATCAGGCCTAGGCCCATGCGCACACGACCGGGGCGATGGCGCTCAATGGCCTTGGTCTTGCCGGCGGGCTTATCGCGACGGGTGCTCGTCTCGGGTGCGGGCTTAGCTGCCTGCGGCTCGGGCTGAGGTGCAGGTGCGGGCTCGGGCTCAATGACGGTCGCCTGGACCTTCTGAACCTCGGGTGTGGCCGGCTGCGGCTTAGGAGCAGGGGCGGGCTTTGCCTCAATGACGGGCTCGGGCGCGGCCTCGGCGTTGCGGTAGGCACGCTCCAGCAGGGCTTCCTGCGAGTTGAAGGGTTTCTCACCCTCTGCGCGCTCCACGGGGACCCAGGTGCCGTCGCTCGTGAGGCTGCGGGCCTTCACGTTGTCGCGCAGCTGCATGCTCATGTACTCGTGCACCAGGGCGCGGCAGGTGGGGTCGAGCACGGGGAAGGCGATCTCCACGCGGTGCTCGGTGTTGCGCGTCATCATGTCGGCCGAGCTCAGATAGATCATGTCCGAGTCCACGCCAAAGGCGTAAACGCGCGCATGCTCCAAAAAGCGTCCGACGATAGAACGGACATGCACGTTCTCGGTCTTGCCAGGAACGCCCGGCTTGAGGCACGAGATGCCGCGGATGATCATGTCCACGCGGACTCCTGCGCACGATGCCTCGGCGATCTTGTCGATGACCTCGCGGTCGGTGAGCGAGTTGAGTTTAAAGAACACGCGGGCGGGCTCGCCGGCGAGGGCGCGCTGGATCTCGCGGTCAAGCCCGCGCATGATGAGCGGTTTCAGTCCGACGGGCGCCACACCCAGGAAGCGGTAATCGCCGCGCAGGTTGCCCAGCGACAGGTTGCGGAAGAACAGGTTGGCGTCCTCGCCGATGCCGGGGTGAGCGGTCATGAGCATAAAGTCGCTGTAGAGTTTGGCCGTCTTCTCGTTAAAGTTGCCGGTGCCCAGCAGCGTCAGGCGCGTTAGCGCCATGCCCTCGCGATAGGTGAGCTGGCAGATCTTGGAGTGGCACTTAAAGCCCTCGGAGCCGTAGATGACGGTGCAGCCGGCCTCTTCCAGGCGCTCGGCCCACTCGATGTTGTTCTGCTCGTCAAAGCGCGCGCGGAGCTCCATGAGCACCGTGACCTCTTTGCCGTTCTCGGCGGCATCGATCAACGACTCGCACAGGCGGCTCTGCTTGGCCACGCGGTAGAGCGTGATGCGCAGTGAGATGCACTCGGGGTCGTAGGCGGCCTCGTGCACCAGATCCAGGAAGGGGTTCATGGCCTCATAGGGATAAAAGAGCAGCTTGTCGTGCTGAAGTACCTGCTCGCGGATGGAGCGGGTCATATCGATGGTGGGGTTGGGCTGCGGCTTAAACGGCGTAAAGAGCAGCTCGTTGCGCAGGTGCTCGGGAATCTTGCCCTCAATGCCAAAGACGTAGCCTAGGTCGAGCGGGATATCGCAGGTAAAGACAGAGCGGCGCGAAAGCTCGAGCGCCTTGCGGATGGTCTTGAGCGTCGCCTTCTCGAGCGACCCCGAGACCGCGAGCACCACCGGCTGCAGGCGCAAGCGTTTCTTGAGGATGCGCTTCATGTGCTGACGGTAATCCTCTTCCTCCTCGACGCCCTCGCCGTCCGGGTCGATATCGGCATTGCGGGTGACGCGGATCAGAGCGCGGTCGAGCGGCTTATAGGAGCCAAAGCAGCTGTCCAGGCAGGCGAGAATGACGTCCTCGAGCAAGATGTAGGAGTAGGTGCCGGCGGGCGAGGGGATCTCGACCACGCGGTTCATCGAGGCGGGAATCTCGATAAGGCCCAGCAGGCTCTCCTCGTCCGTGACACCGTCCAGTCCGCAAGCTAGATAGAGTGCGCCGTTGCGCAGGTTGGGGAAGGGGTGGCGCGGGTCAATGACCAACGGCGAGATGACCGGCGACACGTAGGCCTGGAAGTAGCGGGTGACAAAGGTGCGTTCATCGGGCGTAAGCGAGTCGATGCGAGCGCGGTGAACGCCCAGGGCGTCGAGCTTGCCCTCGATGCTCTTGAAGATGGTCTCCCAGCGGGTAAGGAGCCCGGGCATCTCGGCCATGACGGCATCGACCTGTTCGGAGGCGGTCATATTACTCTTGTTGTCCACGGGCTGTTTTTTGAGTTCTGCCAGGTCGGACAGGCCGCCCACGCGCACCATGAGAAACTCGTCGAGGTTGGACTCGAAGATCGACACGAACTTTAGACGCTCGAACAAAGGAACGATCTCGTCGAATGCTTCGTCAAGCACGCGGTTATCAAAGCGCAGCCAGCTAAGCTCTCGGTTTTGCGTATACGAAAAATCACGCGGCGGCTTGCGCAGCTTGGCGGCCTTTTGCTTCTTTTCGATTTTGCTCGGCATATGCATCTGTCCGTTCAGTCCCCGCAGGGGACGATAGCCTAACTCTATTCTCTATTGTCTCAATTTAGTTGACCGCTGGCACGGACGTATCGCGTGAACGGTATCTTTACCTATTTCTTACGATGCCCGGCCATAGAACTAACTCTCGCGACGCTATTGCTAGCGTTCAATATTCTCACTCAACTGATTAGGATGCGTGAATAAGAATGATGGCAAGCTGAATATCATTGAATTCGGTCCAAAACGTTGGCTAGCTTCATTTATATACATAAAACCGTTTTACCTATGCAATTCTGAATCATGGATTTATAGATGCGATGGGGGATAATTTATAGGAAAAAGAGCGTTTACCTTTGAAAAGGTACTTTAGAGCGCCGAAGTGCATCATGGGGGAATCACATGCGATATACCGTTCATCGCACTTTGTTGACCGTTCGGGGGTGAGGTGGAATTGCGGGTGGAATTTGGATATAACTAGAGCTGTCAGCAAGCAGCGCCCGTTACGGAAGGGCGCTGATAGATTCGGCCGAGAGGCCCGAAAGAAAGGTAGGAGGCCATGACGAAAGGTCTGCACGTGCCTTCCGAGATCGGCAAGCTCAGGAAGGTCTGCCTGCACCGTCCCGGCGACGAGCTCCTCAACCTGCCGCCCGACGAGCTCGAGCGACTCCTGTTCGACGACGTCCCGTTCCTGGAGGTCGCGCAGCAGGAGCACGACACCTTCGCCCAGATCCTGAGGGACCAGGGCGTGGAGGTGCTCTACCTCGAGAACCTCGTCGCAGAGGTGTTCGACCAGGTCCCCGGCGCCCGCGCCGAGTTCACCGACCAGTACATCGCCGAGGCGGGCATCCGCGGCCAGCACATGCCGCAGATCGTCCGCGAGAAGCTGGACTCCATCGAGGACAACCTCGAGTTCGTCAAGAAGACCATGGCCGGCATGACCAAGGCCGAGATCGACATGCCCCTCACGGCGTCCACGACCCTCGACTCCCTGGTCAACTCCGAGTCCGAGTCCGACCTGATCATCGACCCGATGCCCAACCTCTACTTCACCCGCGACCCGTTCGCGGTCGTCGGCGAGGGCGTCAACCTCAACCGCATGTACTCGGTCACCCGCAACCGCGAGACCCTGTACGGCAAGTACGTCTTCAAGTACCACCCCGACTACAAGGACGTCTCCCTGTACTTCCGCCGCGACTGCCAGTTCCACACCGAGGGCGGCGACGTGCTGAACATCAACGAGAAGACCCTCGCCGTCGGCATCTCCCAGCGCACCCAGGCGGCCGCCATCGACGTCATGGCCCAGAACATCTTCTGGAACTCCGACTCCAAGGTCGAGCGCATCCTGGCCTTCGACATCCCCGTCTCGCGCGCCTTCATGCACCTCGACACGGTCTTCACCCAGATCGACGTCGATAAGTTCACGATCCACCCCGCCATCATGGGCACCCTGCGCGTCTACGAGCTGACCGCCGGCAAGAACCCGGGCGACGTGAACATCCGCCTGATCGAGGACACCCTCGAGCACGTCCTGGAGGACGCCACCGGCGTCGACCAGGTCAAGCTGATCCCCTGCGGCGGCGGCGACCCGATCGCGGCCTCCCGCGAGCAGTGGAACGACGGCTCCAACACCCTGTGCGTCGAGCCCGGCAAGATCTGCGTCTACGCCCGCAACACCGTCACCAACGACGTGCTGTACAAGGAGGGCCTGGACCTTCTCGTCGTGCCCTCCGCCGAGCTCTCCCGCGGCCGTGGCGGCCCGCGCTGCATGAGCATGCCCTTCTGGCGCGAGGACCTCTAAGGTTTTCAAAGACCCGTACAGGTCTTAATACAAACATCTAGCTGACATTAGATGTCTCCCAATGGGACGGTGCGGTTCTTTCGCACCGTCCCATTCATGTTTATTGACGCTAAATTAAGATCAGATAAGGTGGCCATGGATATCAAGACAATTGGCGTTGAGGATTGGCTCAACGTTTGGGAGAAGAGTGCTACCTGGGATATCGCTCAGTCGACGATCTCGTCGCTGACCATGGGTGAGCTTCGCGCACTTGACGGCCAGGACGGTGCTACGTTCTACGAGCGCCTGGATCGCGAGAAGATGAATTACGGCTGGATCGAGGGTTCGCCGGAGTTTAAGGCCGAAGTCGCCAAGCTGTATCGTCGCGAGGTCAATCCCGATCACATTTTGCAGACCAATGGCTGTACGGGTGCTAACCTCAACGCCATCATGGCCGTGGTCGAGCCCGGCGACCATGTCATCGCCGAGTGGCCCACCTACGCGCCGCTCTACGAGATTCCGCGTACGCTCGGTGCCGAGGTCGAGTATTGGGAGCTTCGCGAGGAGCTTGGCTGGAAGCCCGATATCGAACAGCTCAAGCGCTCGGTGCGCCCCAACACCAAGCTCATCTGCATCAATAACGCATCGAACCCCATCGGTACGGTGCTCGATGCCGATACGCTCGGCCAGATTGCCGAGATCGCCCGTTCGGTGGGCGCCTACGTGCTGTGCGACGAGGTGTATCTGCCGCTCGAGAACACCGAGTCCTTTATATCGATGGCCGACGTGTACGAGAAGGCCATTGTCACCAACTCGGTGTCCAAGACCTATTCGACGCCTGCGGCTCGCGTGGGCTGGGTCGTGGCCGACGAAGAGGTCTCCAACCGCATCCGCACCTATCGTGACTACACCATGATCTGCAGCGGCGTGTTCAACGACGCCCTGGCGACCTACGTGCTCGAGCACAAGGATAAGATCCTTGAGCGCAACCGTAAGATCGTGTTTGGCAACCGTGATATCGCTCAGGCATGGATCGATACGCAGAGCCGCGTCTCTTGGACGGCGCCGCAGGGCGTATCCACCTCGTTTATCCAGCTGGATATTCCCGAGGACGATGAGGAGTTCTGCAAGCGCCTGTTGGCCGAGAGGGGAGTGCTGCTGGTTCCCGGCAGCCGCTTTGAGCTTCCCTGCGGCGCGCGTCTGGGCTACTGCGCGAGTGAAGACGTTCTTCGCGAGGGCCTGAGGCTTCTGGGCGAGGCGCTGGCGGAGTTTGATCGCTAGGATTCCGACGGCTCTCAAAGCCACTCAAATCTGTCTACGATTATCGATAACAGACCCGTTTCCCATGAGGGGAGCGGGTCTGTTTTTCTATACCGAGAAGTCAAGTTGTTACAAATGAGGCCGTAAGGCGAGCCGGTGTTCGTTGGGCCTTATACTGAACTTCCGGTGAACGGTACCAAGCGTCTGGTAAACGGTAATATGCATACCAGAAATGAATAGGACAAACTTTTTTCTGAATAAAAATGAAAATGGTTGAGACGCGGTATGAATCGCTAAATCTATTCATAGCTTTATTAGAAATATGCAATTTGAGGGTGGTTCAATAAAGTTAAGTTCCATTTGCTATTTGGTTTGAAAAAGCATTTAAGCACGTAAATAAACTTTATTAAATCAAAGTGTGCCATGCGTGAAGTATATGTGTATGCCGTTCACCCCCTATAAAAAACCGTTCGGGGGCAAGGTGGAAGTATGGGCTGATTTTGGATATAAATATGTCGTCAGCAATAACGCCTCACACGGAGGGGCGCTAACGAATCGGCCCTGACAAGGGCCCGAAAGAAAGGTAGGAGGCCATGACGAAAGGTCTGCACGTGCCTTCCGAGATCGGCAAGCTCAGGAAGGTCTGCCTGCACCGTCCCGGCGACGAGCTCCTCAACCTGCCGCCCGACGAGCTCGAGCGACTCCTGTTCGACGACGTCCCGTTCCTGGAGGTCGCGCAGCAGGAGCACGACACCTTCGCCCAGATCCTGAGGGACCAGGGCGTGGAGGTGCTCTACCTCGAGAACCTCGTCGCAGAGGTGTTCGACCAGGTCCCCGGCGCCCGCGCCGAGTTCACCGACCAGTACATCGCCGAGGCGGGCATCCGCGGCCAGCACATGCCGCAGATCGTCCGCGAGAAGCTGGACTCCATCGAGGACAACCTCGAGTTCGTCAAGAAGACCATGGCCGGCATGACCAAGGCCGAGATCGACATGCCCCTCACGGCGTCCACGACCCTCGACTCCCTGGTCAACTCCGAGTCCGAGTCCGACCTGATCATCGACCCGATGCCCAACCTCTACTTCACCCGCGACCCGTTCGCGGTCGTCGGCGAGGGCGTCAACCTCAACCGCATGTACTCGGTCACCCGCAACCGCGAGACCCTGTACGGCAAGTACGTCTTCAAGTACCACCCCGACTACAAGGACGTCTCCCTGTACTTCCGCCGCGACTGCCAGTTCCACACCGAGGGCGGCGACGTGCTGAACATCAACGAGAAGACCCTCGCCGTCGGCATCTCCCAGCGCACCCAGGCGGCCGCCATCGACGTCATGGCCCAGAACATCTTCTGGAACTCCGACTCCAAGGTCGAGCGCATCCTGGCCTTCGACATCCCCGTCTCGCGCGCCTTCATGCACCTCGACACGGTCTTCACCCAGATCGACGTCGATAAGTTCACGATCCACCCCGCCATCATGGGCACCCTGCGCGTCTACGAGCTGACCGCCGGCAAGAACCCGGGCGACGTGAACATCCGCCTGATCGAGGACACCCTCGAGCACGTCCTGGAGGACGCCACCGGCGTCGACCAGGTCAAGCTGATCCCCTGCGGCGGCGGCGACCCGATCGCGGCCTCCCGCGAGCAGTGGAACGACGGCTCCAACACCCTGTGCGTCGAGCCCGGCAAGATCTGCGTCTACGCCCGCAACACCGTCACCAACGACGTGCTGTACAAGGAGGGCCTGGACCTTCTCGTCGTGCCCTCCGCCGAGCTCTCCCGCGGCCGTGGCGGCCCGCGCTGCATGAGCATGCCCTTCTGGCGCGAGGACCTCTAAGTCTTTCCGTTTCCGGTGCGGTCCCCCTACAACCGCACCGGTTTCGCCCGTCAAACGGGCAACACTAATACTTACGTAATTCATTTCTTCGAAAGGAAACGAACCATGGGTGTTAACCTCTCCGGCCGTAGCTTCCTCAAGCTCCTCGACCTCACCACCGAGGAGATCGAGTACCTGCTCAAGCTCTCCAAGAACTTCAAGGACATGAAGCGCGCTGGCGTTCCGCACCGCTATCTCGAGGGCAAGAACATCGTTCTGCTCTTCCAGAAGACCTCCACTCGTACCCGCTGCGCCTTCGAGGTCGGCGGCATGGATCTGGGCATGGGCGTCACCTACCTCGATCCGGGTTCGTCGCAGATGGGCAAGAAGGAGTCCATCGAGGACACCGCCCGCGTTCTCGGCCGCATGTATGACGGCATCGAGTTCCGTGGCTTTGCCCAGGACGACGTCGAGGAGCTTGCCGCTAAGTCCGGCGTGCCCGTGTGGAACGGTCTGACCACCGAGTGGCACCCCACCCAGATGCTCGCCGACATCCTGACCGTCCAGGAGAACTTCAACTACGACATCAAGGGCAAGACCCTCGTCTTCATGGGCGACTGCAAGAACAACGTCGCTCGCTCCCTCATGGTCGTCTGCTCCAAGCTCGGCATGAACTTCGTGGCCTGCGGCCCCGAGGAGTGCATGCCCGCTGACGACGTCATCGAGGCCTGCAAGCCTATCGCTGAGGCCAACGGCTGCACCATCAAGCTGACCACCGACGTCAAGGACGGCGTCACCGGTGCCGACGTTCTCTACACCGACGTGTGGGTCTCCATGGGCGAGCCCGACGAGGTCTGGGCCGAGCGCATCGCTCAGCTCACCCCGTATCGCGTTACCTCCGAGGTCATGGCTATGGCCAACCCGGGTGCCATCTTCCTGCACTGCCTGCCCAGCTTCCACGACACCAACACCACGATTGGCGCCGAGAAGTGCGAGCAGTTCGGCATCACCGAGCAGGAGGTCACCGACGAGGTCTTCGAGAGCCCCGCTTCCAAGGTCTTCGACGAGGCCGAGAACCGCATGCACACCATCAAGGCTGTCATGTACGCTACGCTCAAGTAAGAGCATCTAGCATCTCGCTCGGGGTGCATTGCTGCGCACCCCGAGCGCTTTTGTCTGGTAAAAATCTCGCATCGAGCGACATGCACGGCACGGAAGAGCCGCTTCGGGCGAGATCAGTAATTGATTTATGAAGGGGGGATGAGAACTATGACTGAGACCGCTAAGAAAAAGCGCGGTATGCCTTCATCGTTCACCATTCTTCTTGCTCTGCTGGCAATCGTCGCGGTTGTTACCGTTATCGTCTCCGGTACGTCCGGTGGCGAGGTTACCGCTGCCCGCCTGAGCGATTTCTGCACCGCCCCGGTCAAGGGCTTCGCTGACGCTCTGCCCGTCTGCCTCTTCGTTATGATCCTCGGCGGCTTCCTCGGCATGATGACCGAGACCGGCGCCCTGGACAACGGCATTGCCGTTCTGGTGCAGAAGCTTAAGGGCAATGAGATCATGCTCATTCCCGTGCTGATGCTCATCTTCTCCCTCGGTGGTACCACCTATGGTATGTGCGAGGAGACTGTTCCCTTCTACGCCCTGCTTGCCGCTACCATGATGGCCGCTGGCTTCGACCCTATGGTCGGTGCTGCCACCGTCCTGCTCGGCGCTGGCTGCGGCTGCCTGGGCTCCACGGTTAACCCGTTCGCCGTCGGCGCTGCCGTCGACGCTCTGACCGGCGTTGGCATTGAGGTCAACCAGTCCATCATCATCGGCCTCGGTGCCGTCCTGTGGATTGTTACCACTGCCATGTCCATCTTCTTCGTCATGAGCTATGCCAAGAAGGTCAAGGCTGACAAGGGTTCCACCATCCTTTCGATGCAGGAGCTCAAGGACGCCGAAGAGGCTCACGGCAAGGCTGCTTCCGAGGTTAACAAGGAGGTCAAGCTCACCGGTCGTCAGAAGGGTGTTCTGATCGCCTTTGCCTTCACCTTCGTCGTCATGATCGTCGGCTTCATCCCGCTGGCCGACCTCAACGAGGGCGTCGCCAACTTCTTCGATGCTGGCGCTGTCTATGACGCCGACGGTAACGCCATCGTTCAGGGCTGGTCTGCCCTGATCACCGGCCTGCCCATTGGCCAGTGGTACTTCGACGAGGCTTCCACTTGGTTCTTCCTCATGGCTATCCTGATCGGTATCATCGGTGGCCTCTCCGAGAAGCAGATCGTCAACACCTTCATCACCGGCGCTGCCGACATGATGTCCGTTGTCCTCGTCATCGCTCTTGCCCGTGGTATCTCCGTCCTCATGGCTAGCACCGGCCTCGACGTCTACGTCCTCGACGCTGCCGCCAATGCTCTGGCTGGCCTGTCCGGCGTGATCTTCGCTCCCATGAGCTTCCTGGTCTACTTTGGCCTGTCCTTCCTGATCCCCTCGACCTCCGGTATGGCTACTGTCTCCATGCCCATCATGGGACCGCTGGCTGTTAAGCTCGGCTTCTCGCCCGAGGTCATGGTCATGATCTTCTCCGCCGCCATCGGCGTCGTGAATCTGTTCACCCCGACCTCTGGTGCCATCATGGGCGGTCTCGCTCTGGCTAAGATCGAGTGGACGACCTGGCTCAAGTTTGCCCTTAAGCTCATCGTCGCTCTCTCCGTCGTCTGCGCCATCATTCTGACCGTCGCCTGCGTGATGCTCTAAGTACCCCTTGGGTACCCCACGGAACCTTGACGATCCTATAACGGATCACCTGGTCATCGTCTTTCCGGTGGGGTAAACCCACCGGTAGACTCCTACCTTTAGCCCCCTCCCGTTCCGTGCGCGGGAGGGGGCGCACTTATGTTCCGCGGTTTTACCAAACCGCGGAACCACTCGACGCTGTGCGCCGCCCAGAACTACAATTTGTCATTCAAAAGGCAAGGCATGACCAAAAGGTCTATGCCTTGCCTTTTTCATGCCAACTTGTACGTTCTGGACGGCGCTCGCTGACTTATGCTCAACCTGCGACGCTGTTATTGTTGGTGCAGGGGAACAGCTTGCCCGCTCTGGTGCCCGTTCGTTGACTTTGGCTCTGCCTGTGACGTTTCCATTGTTGGTGCGGAGTGACTTGGTTCCTGCTTCAAATCAGCTATCCCGGGTCCCCGGTGGTTGCGGTGGCGTGTTTGGTTGGTGCCTGTTGGTGGCCAGGCCCTTGCGAGGGGCAGGCTCCGTTATAATCGCCTAGAACATTAAATGGAAACGGGACGGGAGCCATACATGCGCCAGGGTTTCGACAACGCGAAGTATATCGAGCTGCAGGCTGCTCACATTAAGGAGCGCATCTCGCAGTTTGGCGGCAAGCTGTATTTGGAGTTTGGCGGCAAGCTGTTCGATGACTATCATGCCAGCCGCGTGCTACCGGGTTTTGAGCCGGACAGCAAGTTCCGCATGCTCAAGAGCATCGCCGACGATGTCGAGGTTATCATCGCGATCAACGCGAACCATATCGAGAAAAACAAGGCTCGTGGTGACCTTGGCATTACCTATGACGAGGATGTGCTGCGCCTGGTTGACCTGTTCCGCGGCAACGGCTTTGCTGTCGCGGCCGTGGTCATCACCCAGTACGCTGGACAGCCCGCTGCCGATGTGTTCCGCAACCGCCTGAACGCGCTCGGTATTCCCGCCAAGCTGCACTATCCCATCGAGGGGTATCCGCACGATGTCGATCTGATTGTGTCCGACGACGGCTATGGCAAGAACGAGTTTGTCGAGACCACCCGACCGCTCGTTGTCGTGACGGCGCCCGGCCCTGGCTCGGGCAAGCTCGCCACTTGCCTGTCTCAGCTCTATCACGAGCACAAGCATGGCACGGCCGCCGGCTATGCCAAATTCGAGACCTTCCCGGTTTGGAATCTGCCCCTTACGCATCCGGTCAATATTGCCTACGAGGCCGCCACGGCAGACCTCGATGACGCCAACATCATCGACTCCTTCCACCTGGAGGCCTACAACAAGACCACGGTCAACTACAACCGCGACGTCGAGGCCTTCCCGGTAGTCCGTGCCCTGATGGAAAAGATCCTGGGCAAGAGCCCCTACCAGAGCCCTACGGACATGGGCGTCAATATGGTCGGTTTTGCCATCACCGATGACGATGCCTGCCGCGACGCTTCCAAGATGGAGATCGTCCGCCGCTACTTTACCGCGGTCGAAAATGTGCGCCGTACCGGCGTGGGCGATGAGCAAGTCGACCGTCTCAAGATTATTATGAAGAAAGCCGGCATCGATAAGAACTACTCACCGGCGCGCTCGGCGGCCCTCACCAGGGAGCAGCTGACGGGTGGTCCCGTGGGTGCCATGGTCATGCCCGATGGCTCCGTGGTGACCGGTAAGACCTCCACGCGCCTGGGCGCCGCAAGTTCGCTCATTATGAACGCCCTCAAGCATGTCTCGGGCGTCGACCTTGAGCTCGAGGTCATTAGCGATGAGGCGATCGAGCCCATCAGCAAGCTCAAGACGCATTTCCTGGGCAGCAAAAACCCGCGCCTCCACACCGACGAGACGCTTATGGCGCTGTCGATCACCTCGGCCACGAGTGAGACGGCCGCTCGCGTCCTTTCGGGCCTGGAGCAGCTGCGCGGTTGCGATGCCTTCTTTAGCGTGATTATCTCGCCGACGGACGAGACGGTACTGCGCAAGTTGGGCATCAACGTGTGCTGCGAGCCCAAGTTTGAGCGCCGCGGTTTCTTCCATCGCTAAGTTTGAAGCACCGCGGTAATTGCATTGCATTTTGGCCGTATCGGGTTAGCGCCCGGTACGGCTTTTTGATCAATAAAGCGTCTATTTCGGCGAAAAATAGCTGTTTACCTGCCTAGAAACAATTTGAGCGGTATACAATAACCGTAACTGTTTCATCCTTAGCGGGATGCCGCATGATGGATATTACCTGCCATCGTGAGGTGTGTCGGTCGCGCACGGCGCGTTAGATGCTCGTGCTCGGTTTGAGGAGGCTGCTATGGCGGGCAAGGGTCGTGCGAGTGTCAACGATATGAAGCGTGTCGAGGTGCTGGTGTTGATGGAGATCGACCAGCAAACCGAAGACAATGGCGGGCCGTATGGTTTCTCGCGCAAAACGCTTGCCGAGCGCGTGGGGGTTTCGCCGTATCGTGCCCGCGCCGCAATCGATCGCTTGGATTCCGAAGGTATGATTGATGTCGTCTCGCGTTATAGCGACGACGGCGGTCAGCTTGCAAATGGCATTTGCCTCACCGAACGTGGTGAGTGGTATCTTGAGGGCGTCCGTACCGGCATGCTCGTTCAAGAAATGCTTGAGGACGAGGTTGCTGATCGATAGCAGCATGTAACCCTTGCCATAGCGACGCCGCCTGGGAAACCGGGCGGCGTTTTGTTTCAAGATCGAGAAATGCAATCGCACGCGAGAAAAATTGCGGACGGTCCGCGGCGCGAGTATTACAATGAAGACCCGTAAGATGTGGATAAACAACTTCTACGGGAAGCGCAGGTAACTCAATATGACCAAGCATGTGTTCGTAACCGGTGGCGTGGTTTCGTCCCTGGGCAAGGGTATCACCGCGGCCTCGCTGGGCCGTCTGCTCAAGTCGCGTGGCTACAAAGTAACGATGCAGAAGGCCGACCCGTATCTGAACGTCGACCCCGGTACCATGAGCCCGTTCCAGCATGGTGAGGTCTTTGTAACCGAGGATGGTTACGAGTCCGACCTGGACCTGGGTCATTACGAGCGCTTTATTGATGAGAACCTGACCCGCGATTCCAACTTTACGACCGGTGCCATCTACAAAAGCCTCATCGCCCGCGAGCGTCGCGGCGACTTTTTGGGCGGTACCGTGCAGGTGATTCCTCACGTCACCAATGCCATTAAGGATAAGTTCCGCCGCATCGAGGAGCAGACCGGCTCCGATGTAGTCATCACCGAGCTGGGCGGCACGATCGGCGACATCGAGTCCCAACCGTTTGTCGAGGCCATTCGTCAGTACCGCAAGGAGGCCGGCCCCGAGAACGTCTGCTACATCCACGTGTCGCTCGTTCCCTATATCGCCGCCGCCCACGAGGTCAAGACCAAGCCCACGCAGCATTCCGTCAAGGAGCTCCGCAGCTTTGGCATCCAGCCCGATATCATCGTGCTGCGCTCCGACCACCATATCGATGACGCTATCCGCGGAAAGATCGCAAGCTTCTGCGACGTCGACACCGATTGCGTCTTTACCAATGAGGACTGCGCGAGCATCTACGACGTGCCGCAGCTGCTTGCCGAGCAGGACTTTGACCTGCGTATTTGCGAGCGCCTGGGCCTGGACCCGCGTGAGCGCGACATGAGCGAGTGGAATGAGTTCCTGCGCAAACAGAATCACGCCAACCATCACGCCGACAAGGTGAAGATCGCCGTCGTGGGTAAGTACACGCAGCTACCCGATGCGTACCTGTCGGTTATCGAGGCCCTGCACCATGCGGGCGTCTTCTACGATCGCCATGTGGACGTCCAGCTGGTCGACGGCGAGAGCCTCGACGAGCAGAATGTCTCCGAGGTTCTGGGCGACGCCTCGGGCATCCTGGTCCCCGGCGGCTTTGGCAAGCGCGCCCTGGAGGGCAAGATCCTCGCGGCCGAGTTTGCCCGTGAGCACAAGATTCCGTATCTGGGCATTTGCCTGGGTATGCAGGTGGCCGTGTGCGAGTTCGCCCGCAATGTCGTTGGCCTTGCTGGTGCCAGCTCCTCCGAGTTTGATCCGGACGGTCCGTATAGCGTCATCGATCTGATGAGCTCGCAGGAGGACGTGACCGAGAAGGGCGGCACCATGCGCCTGGGCGCCTATCCGTGCAAGCTCGCCGCCGATACTCTTGCTCGTGAGGCATATGGCGAGGAACTCGTCTACGAGCGTCACCGTCACCGCTTTGAGTTCAACAACGCCTTCCGCGACCAGCTCGAGGACGCCGGTTTGGTTATCTCGGGTCTGTCGCCCGACGAGCGCCTGGTCGAGATGGTCGAGCTGCCGCGCGACGTGCATCCGTGGTATGTGGCAACCCAGGCTCACCCCGAGTTCAAGAGCCGTCCGACTAATCCGCAGCCGCTGTTCCGAGAGTTCGTGCGTGCCTCGATCGGTCAGCACGAGGGTGTCGATCGCCTGCAGGTGACGCCCATGAACCTCGCTACGGACTAAGGGTGCCGGCGAATAAGGAACATACCGAAGCTACTCCCTCGTCGCTCGCCGTGGCGGCGGGGGAGTATCTCGATTACCTCGCGGTCGAGCGGGGCTTGGCGCGCAACACGATTGCGGCCTATCGTCGTGACCTGACGACGTACTGCGCCTATCTGGAGCGGGCGGGTATTGTGTCTTTTGAAGAGGTGACCCGTCAGATCGTGGAGGGCTTTGTCGCCGATCGCCGCGATGGGGGCTATTCCGACGCCTCGGTGGAGCGTGCGCTTGCTGCCGTGAAGGGCCTGCATGCCTTTTTGGTGCGCGATGGGGCCGTGGCCCAAAACCCGACGGCGGTGTTGCGCCTGCCTAAAAAGGCTGAGCGTTTGCCGGAGTATCTATCGGTGGAGGATGTTTCGGCACTGCTCGATCAAGATTTTCCCGAGGGCGAGATGGGACTGCGCGACCATGCCATCTTGGAAGTGCTCTACGGATGCGGTTTGCGTGTGAGCGAGTTGGTGGGGCTCGATGTGGGCGATATCCATATTGACGATGGCTTTGTACTCGTTCGCGGTAAGGGCTCAAAGGAACGCCTGTCCCCGCTGGTGGGAAGCGCGGCGCGAGCTCTGACGCTCTATGTAACTGAGGGACGTTCTCGCTTGGCGGCCCATGCCCGCGGAACCGAGACCTCGGCGGTCTTTTTAAATAAGAACGGACGTCGCCTGTCGCGCCAGGCCGTGCATGCGATATGCGAGCGGTATGGGCGTCAGGTGGGGCTGGTGGGGCTCCATCCCCATACCTTGCGCCACTCCTTTGCCACCCACATGCTCGCGGGCGGTGCCGACCTGCGTGTGCTGCAGGAGATTTTGGGCCATGCCGATATTTCGACCACGCAGGTCTACACGCATGTCGACCGAACGCAACTGACCGAGGTCTATCTGGCGGCGCATCCGCTAGCACATCGCTAGCACATCGCTGACCTGCATATTTATAAATACTAAAGGGGACGGGCCCCAGATTGCCGAGACGCACTTTTGCGCGCATGGGCAATCTGGGGCTCGTCCCATTTTTCGCTAGACACCGACGCGGCGGTGGGCCGTGTGTACCGTGGGTGGGGGAGTTTGGGGGCGATGTGAACGGCGTGTAAAGGGACGTAAAAATCGCCTCAAGGTCAACTTGAAGGTTGAGGTTCGCGGGCGTGGTTCTACAGGTGGCATCCCGCCTTTGCTGCAAACACAACATATTGTGTTTTCGAACATATGCTCGGGGGTGTTTTACAACATATTGGGGGTGGAATGGTGGGGAGGGGTGGGGGAAGGGGTGGGGAAAGGTGTTGAAAAATGGGGCGGTTCCCCATATTATTGATGACGTCGACAGGCGGGGTGGTTCCCCGCGTACGTGCCATCTGAGTAACCGAGGGGAGGGCGCACATGGGAATGACTGGTGCATACGAGCGCAATCTCGATGCAAAAGGTCGTCTATCCCTGCCTGCACCCCTTCGCGAGGAGCTTGGAGAGCACGTTCGCGTGTTCAAAGCCCTGGATGTCGATGCTCTGTACGTGTTCTCTGCCGAGGCCTTCGATAAGTGGGTCGAAGGACTCTTCGCGGGTCGTGAGGGCCACGAGGGTTTTAACCCGCGTGACATTAACGACCAGAAGCTCATGAGGGCGATCAACAAGCGCACCACGTCGATGGATGTGGACAGCGCCGGTCGTATCGGTCTTTCCGAGTCTCTCCGCAAGCAGGCGAACCTCGACCGCGAGGTCACGGTTGTGGGCAACTACGACCACCTTGAGGTTTGGGATCGCGCCGCGGCCGATGAGGACGATGACGATGAGGCCCTGCTGGACCTCTTCTTCTCGTAAGGGCAAGGCACGGGTAACGGATGGAGCGTGGGATCTTGACACAAGAATATCGGCATGAACCTGTCATGCTCGGCGAAGTGCTTGAGTCGCTGCAGCTAAAGAGCGGCTCCGTTGTCTGCGATTGCACCCTTGGCGGTGCCGGCCATTCGGTAAAGATGGCCGCGCAGGTGGGGGAAACCGGCCTTTTGCTCGGCGTCGATCAGGACGACATGGCCCTCGAGGCCGCTGGCGCCCGTCTGGACCGCGAGGTTCCCGGCGTTCCGCACCAGCTGCTGAAGGGCAACTTCGGCGACTTGGACGAGCTGCTTTGCTCGGCCGAGGTGCCCGGGGTCGATGGCTTCCTGTTCGATTTGGGCGTTTCGTCACCGCAACTCGATATCCCTGGCAGGGGCTTTTCGTATAACGAGGACGCCCCATTGGACATGCGGATGGATCCGGGCAATAACACCTTAAACGCAGCTGAGGTCATCAACACCTATAACGAACACGACCTCGCCCGGATTCTACGCGTCTACGGCGAAGAGAAGTTCGCCTCGCAGATCGCGCGCGAGATCGTGCGCCGCCGCGAGCAAGAACCGATCGAAACCACTGGCCAATTTGTCGAGATCATCAAGGCGGGTATCCCAGCTGCCGCTCGTCGGCATGGTGGACACCCGGCCAAGAAAAGTTTCCAGGCCATTCGCATCGAGGTCAATCACGAGCTCGATGTGCTCGAACGAGGGCTTGATGCCGCCACCAGGTGGCTCAACCCGGGCGGACGTATCTGCGTCATTTCGTATCACTCGCTCGAGGACCGTATCGTAAAGAACCACTTTAAGGAGATGAGCCAGGGGTGCACGTGTCCGCCGGAGATTCCGGTGTGCGTGTGCGGCAACGTGCCGATACTCAAGGTCATCACCCGCAAACCCCTGGTTGCCCAGCCTGATGAGGTTGAGCGCAACCCTCGGGCGAGATCAGCCAAAATCCGCGTGGCGCAGCGTCTGTAGGCGCGACCGCGCGATATTGGACCTCCCGCTCGCACCATAAACGAAGCTTAAACACACTACCAACGTACTCGGGATGGGAGGCGGCATATCATGGGCTACAACACTTCAAGCGCAGCACTCGCCTATGATATGAACGCCATGCCCGCCTATCGTGAGACGCCGCAGGCCCCCGTTGCTCCCCGTGAGCAGCGCACGCCGCGCTTTGATGTCTACACGGGCGCGGGCCGTCAGGCAAACCAGGCGGTAAGCCCGGTTTTCATGAGCGTTCTTAAAACGTTTTGCATCATTGCGGCTATCTTCATGACGATCGGCGTCGCCCGCGTGGCGCTCGCCGGCGTTACGGCCCAGGTGCTCAACAGCAACGCCGAGCTTACCAACACGCTCGAAAAGGCGACCGATGAGAGCTCCGACCTGGAGGTCATGCATTCGGTCTATGGCGCCGACACGCGCATTCGCGACCTTGCGGGCGCTTATGGCATGGTGGAGCCCAGCGAGAGCGTTACACTTGACTTTACGCAGGATGCAGCCGCGGGCGCCAATGCGACCGCGACCGCTCAATAGCAAGACGGTAGCTGAGTATGACAAATGACTATCGCCGCGGTTCCGATGGGGGCCGCGGTTCTGGACGTCCCTCGTCGCGGGGACGTTCTGGTTATCAAGGAACGGGTCGGCAATCTTACAACGCCGGGCGGTCCCGTGGCAACGACCCGGCGTCGCGACTTCGCGGCTCGGGCGGCCCTCAAGTGCATAACACCGGGTCGCGCAAGAGTTCGTCGACCGAATGGCTCACAGGCACGCCTCTGCCTCGCCGCAAAGCCGTCATGGGCTTCATCGGGCTTGGCTTGGGCTTGGGCGTCTTTCGCCTTGCCGACTATCAAATTGTCGAAGCCGATAAACTGCGCGAGCGTGCCGATGCGCGCCGCCTGCTTGCGCAGACCCTCTATGCCAAACGTGGCACCATCTACGACCGCAACGGTAACGTGCTGGCGTCGTCGGTCGAATGTCGCAATATCGCCGTGAACCCGCAGCTTGTCGAGGATGTTGACAAGACGGTGTCGGCGCTGGTCAAGGCAACTGGAATCGATAAAAAGACCTGCCGCAAGCTCGTCGAGTCCGATGGAACTTGGGTGTATATCAAGCGCCAGGTGGACGAAGACGATGCTGCGGCACTGGAGAAGAAGAACCTGCCCGGCGTGCTTTTTGAGCAGGCCATGAAGCGCGTGTACCCCTACGGCAATCTGGCATCGCAGGTGCTGGGTGTAGTGAATGTAGACAACGACGGCTTGACGGGTCTCGAAAAGCAATACAACAAGCTTCTGACCGGCACGAACGGTTCTCTTGTGCGCGAACGCGCGAGGGACGGCAGCTATATTGCGGGCGGTGCCTATAAAAAGGTGGCTGCGGTCGACGGCGTTGACATCGTGACGACGCTCGACGTCAATATCCAGCGAGCGGCTGAGGATGCGCTGGCAGAGGCTGTCGAGAAGACAAAGGCCAAGAACGGCTCGGCTTTGGTCACCGACCCCACGACCGGTGAAATTCTCGCAGCCTGCTCGTACCCGACCTACGACCAGACCGATCTGGAGAACGCCAAGACCGAGGATATGAACCTGCGCCTGGTCACCGATGCCTACGAGCCCGGCTCGGTCTTTAAGACGCTCGTGGCGGGCGCCGGCTTCGACTTGGGCGTCGTGCGATCGAGTACGTCGTTTGAGGTGCCGGCGAGCATCAAGGTGGGCGACGATACCGTCACCGATGCCGACAAGCGCGACTATGCCATGACCATGGATGTGCGCGAGATGATGCGCCGTTCGTCCAACGTGGGCTTTGTCCTGGTGGGGCGCAAGATCGGTGCCGACGACTTTGCCGCCTATGTGGACAAGTGGGGCATCGGTCACAGCTCGGGTGTCGATTTTCCGGGCGAGAGCCTGGGCATCGTCAAGGAGCGTGACCAGTATGACGGCGCCACGCTGGGCTCGATGAGCTTTGGACAGGCGCTGTCTGTCTCTCCGATTGAGATCGCACGTGCCGTGGGCGGCATCGCCAACGGCGGCGTGATGATGACCCCGCACTTCTATAAGTCCAGCAAAGGCGACGAGAAGGACTGGGGCGAAGGCGAGCGTGCGATTTCGGAGGACGCCGCATCCCAGGTGACATCGTGCATGCAGACGGTCGTGTCCGAAGGCACGGGCGTTGGCGGCGCAGTTGACGGCTATGACGTGGCGGGCAAGACCGGTACGGCCGAACGAGCCGACGAGAACGGCGGCTACCTTAAGGAGAACTACATGTCGTCCTTTATGGGCTTTGCGCCGGCACAATCGCCCAAGGTGCTGTGCTATATCACGCTCGACGGAACGCCGAGCGGCTCAGATGCCGCTGCGGTGCCGTTCCAGTCCATTATGGCCAACGCGCTCGACGTGTTGGGTATCCCGCACACGAGGTAGGGGGTTACAATCTTTGGGGCGTGGTTTGTTGTCCCATATGAGGGGTGTTCACATGCCCTGCACCACGCATGCGCGGCGCTGGGATACAATACGCCGATAGCATTATTAGGTTTACAGGGGAGCTGCAATGATAGAGATCGCCGTCAACAACCTCGCGGCCGCAACAGGGGCCCGAACCGTGACGGGAGAAGCCGATCGGGTATGCCGCGGGTGCGTTATCGACTCGCGCCAGGTCGAGGAAGGGACGATTTTCGTCGCCTTTCCCGGTGAAAACGTCGACGGCAATGATTTTGCTTCCCGTGCCGTCCAGTCGGGTGCCGGCGCCGTCGTGATGACGCGTGAGCCCGAGGCCGAGCTGGTCTCGCTGGCGCAGGACAAGGGCTGCGCCATCTTGCTGACCGATGATCCCGAGGAGTTTCTGCTGCGTTTGGCGCACACGTACCGTCTGGAGCTTGGCTGCCTGGTCGTTGGTATTACCGGTTCCATCGGCAAGACGACGACCAAGGACGTGCTCGCCGCTGTGCTCGCCAAGCGCTATCGTGTCTGGGCCACCAAGGGCAATTTCAATAACCTGCTCGGCATGCCGCTCACGGTGCTTTCCGCCCCGGCCGATACCGAGGTCCTGGTGCTCGAGATGGGCATGAACCATTTCCACGAGATCGAGCGCCTGTCCCAGTCCGCCAATCCCAACCTTGCCATTGTGAGCAAGATCGGTACCTCTCATATCGGTATTTTGGGCAGCCGCGAGAACATCGCCCGCGCTAAGGCCGAGATTGTCCAGGGCATGTGCGCCGCCGGCGACCATTTGCCGCTGCTGGTTTTGGGCGGCGAGGACGACTTTACGCCGTTCATTCGCGATACGTTCGCCCAGCCTGCTGGTATCGACGTGATGCTGGCCGGCGTCTCGGACGACGATGAGGTCCGTGCGCGCGACATTCGTGTTGATGACGAGGGCCGTCCGGTCTTTACGCTCGATTTTGGCCAGGGCAAGACAATCGATACCATGCTTGCTATCCCCGGCGTGCAGTCCGTTCCAAATGCCGTTAAGGCCGCCGCGGTTGCCTATCGCCTGGGCGTGACGCCCGAGCAGATCGATGCTGCCTTTAGGGGCCTCACGATTACCGGTCACCGCCAGAAGATCAAGCGCGCCAAGAGCGGTGCCCGCGTCATTGACGATTCCTATAACGCCAGCGCCGAATCGATGGCGGCCGGTCTCGATCTGCTGTGCTCGCTTTCGTGCACGGGGTCTCGCATGGCGATCCTGGGCGAGATGGGCGAGATGGGCGATGAGGCTCCTCGCATGCATGAGATCGTAGGCGCCTATGCCGCCGCCAAGAAGCTCGACATGCTGGCGTGCGTGGGTGGTGAGCTGGCCCAGCTTATGGCCGATGCCGCGCGCATGATGGGCATGGACGAGGACCGCATCCAGGTGTTCTCCGATTATCAGCAGGTGCTCGACCGCATGAGCGGCGCGCTTGAAAAACATGATGTTGTACTGGTCAAGGGTTCCCGCTTTGTTGAGCTCGACCGCTTTGTGGAAGGTGTGTGCTAGCCCATGTTCGGCAATCCCTCGTATCCAACGTATCAGGCTTTTTTGGGGCTTGGCATCGCCGCCGCCATTGCGCTGCTGCTCATGCCGTGGTGGATCAAGCTGCTCAAGGTCGAGGGTATCGGCCAACAGGTTCGTGCCGACGGCCCCAAGCGTCATTTGGTTAAGCAGGGAACGCCCACCATGGGTGGCGTTGTCATCCTCGTCGCGATCTCGCTGACCTGCCTGCTGATGGGCAAGCTCACCACCGAACTCGTGCTCGTGCTGCTCGCCACGCTGGCGACCGGCGTGCTGGGCCTCATCGACGATCTGACTTCCGTTACGCATGGGCGCTCGCTTGGTCTGACGCCTCATGCCAAGATGATCGGCCTCACCATTATCTGTGTCACCTTTACGGTGCTTGCCGTTAACTGGTGCGGCGTCGCCCCCGAGATTCGTTTTCCCGGTGGGTTGACGATCGACCTTGGCGTGCTTTCGACCACCATCTGCGGCTATTCGTTCCCGTGGCTCTATATTGTCTTTTGCTGGCTGATGATTGCCGGTCTTTCTAATGCCGTGAACCTGACCGATGGCCTTGACGGTCTTGCTGGCGGCACCTCCATGATCGCCATGCTCGCCATGGCTGCCATGGCGTTTTTGCACGGAGACGTGAACCTGTCCATCTTCTGTACCGCGTGTGCCGGTGCCTGCTTGGGCTTTCTGTGGTTCAACTGCTATCCGGCGAGCATCTTTATGGGCGATACCGGCTCGCTTGCTCTGGGCGCCGCGTTTGCCTGCACGTCCATCATGACCAACACCGAGGTCGTCTCCCTCATCATCGGCGGCCTGTTTATCGTTGAGACCCTGTCGGTCATGATTCAGGTTGTCTACTTCCATTTTACGCACAAGCGCGTCTTCCTTATGGCGCCCATCCATCATCATTTCGAAAAGAAGGGCTGGGCCGAGACCAAGGTCGTCATCCGTTTTTGGATTATCGCTGCGGCCTTTGGTGCCGTTGGCCTTGCTCTGTTCTTCCAGTTGGGATAGTGGTCTTTCATGCCTCTTGCTGATGTCTTTAGCCTGCTCGTTTTGGGTCAGGGCAAATCCGGTCTCGATGTCGCCCGCTGGGCGCTGGCACATCCCGAGCGCGTAAGCGCCGTTACCGTGTATGGCGGCGGCACCTCTGAGCCCAATGACGCCACGCGTGCGCTCGAGGCTGCTGGTGCGTCGTTTGTCTATGGGACCGAACAGGTCGAGGGCGCCTATGACGTATGCGTGACGTGCCCGGGCATCTCGGAGTTCTCGGGCTTCTTTAAGGCCGGGCGCGAACATGCCGCTCAGATTATGGGTGAGCCAGAGTTTGCCTATCGCCTGTCGTCCGATAACTGGATTGCCATCACGGGCACCAACGGTAAGACGACCACCACGTCGCTGACTGATTATCTGCTCAAGGCTGCCGGCGAGGCCAGCGTAGCTGTCGGCAACATCGGCGAGCCGCCGGTCAACGAGATTGACGGCCGAGCCCACAACGAGTGGTTTGTGGCTGAGCTCTCGAGCTATCAGATTGCTACGACCACCGAGCTCCACCCTCGCGTGGCAGTGCTGCTCAACATCACTCCCGACCACTTGGGCTGGCATAAGAGCCATAAGAACTATGCGCTTGCCAAGATCAAGCTGTTTGACAATATGGTCGATGACGATCTGGTGGTTGTCGACGTCGAAGACGCCGGCATTCACGAGTTCGATGAGTACATCTATACGCCGGGTCGCCGCATCTGCAAGGTCGCTTTTGACGAGCCCGAGGGTGCAGACGCCGCCTTTGTGCGCGACGGCAAAATGGTCGTGCGCCTGAAGGGCGTCGAGACCCAGCTTGTCGCCACGTCCGAGCTCAAGATCTCGGGCCATCACAATGTCATCAATGCCTTATGTGCCGCCACGGCTGCTCTGGCCGTCGGTGCCGATGTCGATGGTGTCCGCCGCGGTCTGGCCTCGTTCCAGCCGCTCGAGCATCGCGTGGAGCCGTGCGGCGAGATTGACGGTGTGCGCTACGTCAACGATTCCAAGGCGACCAACACCGACGCGGTCGAGAAGGCACTGACGGCATTTCCCGATGACGACGTGATCTTGCTGCTCGGCGGCCACGATAAGGGCACGCCGCTCACGGACTTCGCGCGCGTTGTTATGGATAACGTGCGCTCGGTCGTCTGCTTTGGCGATGCGCGCGAGCGCTTCACCGCCGCTATGGACGAGGCCGATGTCGATGGCGATGTGGATATCGCCCAGGCGGATGACCTACGCGATGCCGTGGACGTTGCCCGTTCGCTGTCGAGCCGTGGCGACGTGATCTTACTTTCTCCTGCCTGCTCTTCGTTCGATGAGTTCTCGGGCTATGAGGAGCGCGGCCGCGTGTTTAAGGACTATGTGGCCCAGCTTGCCGCTGCAGCGAAATCGCAAATGGAATAGGGGTTGCCGGTGAGAGAGGAGAGCCCCCGACAAGGTATGAGGAGGCCCGACTCGGACCGTGCTTCCTCGCGGCGTAGCACACCGCGTTCCGGTCGCGGCGGGCGGTCGTTTAGCGAACGCTATATTGCCGGCGTTCCCGCCCGCATCATGCGCCCCCGTCTGATATTCATGGCCTGTCTGTTTATCTTGGTGTGTTTTGGCCTGCTGATGGTGTACTCGGCGTCTTCGGTCGAGGCGCTGCACGAGAATGGCTCAGCGACGTTTTTTCTGGGTCGACAGGCTGCGTTTGCCGTGGTCGGTGTTCTGGCGCTGATTGCCATCGTGCGCGTTTTGCCGGACAGCTGGTTTGGGGAGGATGTGCTCAGGATCTTCCTCATAGGCATGATAGGGCTACTGTTTCTGGTGTTCTTGGTGGGCAGCGGCAGCCGTGGCGCCACGCGCTGGCTCAACATCGCCGGCATTCAGTTCCAGCCTTCCGAGTTTTTAAAGCCATTTGCCATTGCGTATTCGGCCATCATGCTCGATCGCTTCTTTTCGCCCGGTGGCAACATCAACGAATTCCTTCGCAAGATGGGCATCTACCTGGGCATTTCGCTCTTTCTGATCTTTATCCAGCCCGATTTCGGTACCGTCCTGATCATCCTGTTGACCCTCATGTGCATGGCGTTGTTTGCGGGTCTCGATCCCAGATTTATCATCGGCGTGCTAATCTTCGGCATTCTCGTGATCGTGATTGCGCTTGTCGCAGAGCCATACCGTATGGTGCGTATTCAGGTTGCCTTGAACCCTTGGGCCGACGAGTATGGTGACGGCTATCAGGCCACGCTTGCCATCATGGCCTTTGCCTCGGGCGGTCTGTTCGGCCGTGGCATCGGCAACTCAACCATGAAGTACTCGTATCTGCCCGAGGCGCACAATGACTACATCCTGGCCATCATTGGCGAGGAAGTCGGTTTTGTCGGAACCGTCCTGTTCTTCTTGGTGTTTGCGATGCTGATCTACTCGGCGTTTCGCATTGCCGAGCAGGCGACCGATCGTCGGGGCGCGCTTATGGCGTCTGGCTCCGCGGTCATTCTCGCGGTGCAGTTTTTGATTAACGCGCTTGGCATCCTCAACGTGTTTCCCATGACGGGCAAACCGTTGCCGTTTATTAGCTACGGCGGTTCGTCGATTATCGTGTCGCTTATGCTTGCCGGGTTGATTCTGCGCGTTTCGTACGAGAGCGCCCGCCGCGATGAGTATGACCGCCGCCGTGAGAGCTTTGCCGTTATGGACGAGAGCACCGCCGGCGTGGCCCATGTGCGCGGTGAACGACCTTCGCGTAGCGGCTTTACCGTTCTGGATGGCTCTGCGACCGAGCCGGCAGCTCGTCCACGTCCGCGGACGGCGCCGCAAGGTCGTCCGCAGCGCCCCAGCCCTCGCAGCGCGGGCGGCGGATATAATCGAATCGATTTGAACTCGGACCCGTCGGCGCGTTTGCGCACCGACGACCAGGGACCGCGTGTACGAAGGGACTACCATGACCGATAAGATGACCGTTGCTATTGCAGCCGGCGGCACGGCAGGACACATTAACCCCGCGCTCGCTTTGGCCGAGGAGCTGCATGACCGTGGCCACCACGTTGTGTTCGTGGGCCAGTCGCGCAAGCTCGAGGGTCGTCTGGTCCCCGAGGCTGGGTTTGATTTTGTGCCCATTACGGTCACGGGCTTCGACCGCTCCCGTCCCTGGACGGCGCTGACCTCGCTGTGGCGTGTCAACAAGGCCAAGCGTGCGCTCGCCAGTCATTTCTCAAAGGTCGGCAAGCCCGATGCTGCCATCGGTTTTGGTGCCTATGTCGAGGTTCCGCTGCTGGGGTGGTGCAAGGGCGCAGGCGTTCCGTATCTGCTACATGAGCAGAACTCTGTTCCGGGCCTGGCCAACAAGATGATGAACTCCCACGCCGCTCGCGTGTGCATCTCGGTGCCGGCAGCGCGCTCGGTCTTTGAGCGCGAAGGTGACCCTGACCACGTGCTCATGACCGGCAACCCCGTACGTCGCTCGGTGATCGAGGGCGATCGCGCTCGCGGCCGCAAGGCACTTGGCGTTCCCGAGGACGCTACGCTGCTGCTCGTCTTTGGCGGTTCACTTGGCGCCCAGCACCTCAACGAGCGCGCGGTTTCGCTCAAAAACGAGCTGCTTTCGCGCAAGAACCTCTATGTGTTGCATTCGACGGGTGCCGACGGCTTTGAGGAGACCGAGCGCGCTTTGGCGCTGACGCCCGAGGAGGCGAAGCGTTACCGCGTCCAGCCTTACATCGACAACATGGGCGATATGCTGGCTGCTGCCGATTTGGTGCTCTCGCGTTCGGGTGCATCGAGCGTGGCCGAGATCGCTGCGCTCGCCGTGCCCTCGATACTCGTGCCGTATCCGCATGCGACGGCCGACCACCAAACCACCAATGCCCGTTATCTGGTCGACGCCGGGGCCGGCGTGCTCTGTGCCGATGCCGATATCGACGGTTCTGCCTTTGCCGATGAGCTGCTGCACCTGGTCGATGACGCGGCAGAGCGCGACGTCATGCGTCAGGCGGCGCGTGGTCTGGCTCAGGATAGGGCCGCCGCTCTTCTGGCCGATGCGGTAGAGGGTTTGCGTTAGTTAGACGGGATATCGTCGGTCGCCCTCGCGCTGATGCGGTAGGTGCGGTACAGTTAACGGGTTACAGGCAGTGTTTACGCAAGGAGTACACGAGCACATGGCTGATTCCCAGACTGCAACCTCCGCGCCCGAGTTTAAGAGCGCCCACTTTATCGGTATCGGCGGCGCCGGCATGAGCGGCATCGCCCTCGTTCTGCACGAGCGCGGTTATGCCGTTACCGGCTCCGACCTTAAGACGTCACGTTATATCCGCCAGCTTACCCGCGCTGGTGTGAAGGTGCACGTGGGCCATGAGGCAGCCACGATCGACGAGGTCAAGCCCGACGTGGTTGTTGTCTCCACCGCTATTCCGGAGTCCAACCCTGAGCTCGTTCGCGCTCGCGAGCTTGGTATTCCCGTGTGGCCCCGTGCCAAGATGCTCTCTGCTTTGGGCCACGGCTACACCACCGTCGCTGTTGCCGGCACGCATGGCAAGACCACCACGTCTTCGATGTGCGCCACTATGCTCGACCGCATGGGTCTGGATCCGAGTTTCTTGATCGGCGGCATCGTCGAGGGCTATGACACGAACGGCAAGAACGGCTCGGGCGACTACTTTGTCGCCGAGGCCGACGAGTCCGACAGCTCCTTCCTGTTCCTGAACCCCAACGTGGTCATTGTGACCAACGTCGAGGCCGACCACCTCGATCACTACTCGGGTATCGAGGAGATCGAGGCAACTTTCGCCAAATTCATGAGCCTGGTGGGCGAGGACGGCACCGTCATCGTCTGCGGCGAGGACCCGCATCTGGTCGAGCTCGCCAAGTCGACGGGCCGTCACGTGCTTTCCTACGGCTTTGCCGAGAGCAACGACATCGTCTGCGTGCACCCGGATGTCAAGGGCATCCAGAGTGACTTTATCGTTCGCTTTGAGGACGGCACTGAGCACGCTGTGAAGATCAAGAGCAATCCCGGTCGCCACAACATGCTCAACGCCACGGCCGTGCTCACCGTCGCCCATGTCCTGGGCCTTGACATCGACGCCGCCGCCAAGGCGCTCTCGAGCTTTGAGGGCGTCCGCCGTCGCTTTACCCACGTGGGCGATATCGATGGCATCACCGTGGTCGATGATTACGGCCATCACCCCACCGAGATCAAGGCGACGCTTGCCGCCGCTTCGTCGCTGGGCTACAAGCACGTCGACGTCGTGTTCCAGCCGCACCGCTATTCGCGCCTGCAGGCCCTGTGCGACGACTTTGCCGATGCATTTGCCAATGCCGATAAACTGCTGCTGATTGATGTGTTCTCGGCTGGCGAGATGCCCATTCCGGGTGTCACCTCTAAGATGCTCGCCGATACCGTGCGCGCCAAGCATCCTGGCAAGGAGGTCGTGTACTGCTCCAGCCGTCTTGAGCTCAATCAGGAGCTCGAGCAGATGGTGGGCGAGGGCGACCTGCTGCTCACCATGGGTGCCGGCGACGTTACGACCGTCGGTCCCGAGTTCATTGAGTATCTGACTGCCAAGAAAGACGCTTAAGTCTAATGGGTCTGTTTAACGCCGTCATGGCGCTCTCGGGCATGATCGACACGGATGTGATCGAGGACGAGCGCCTTGCGCGTCATACGAGCTATCGTATCGGCGGCAAGGCCGACCTCTTTGTGACGTGCCATAGCTATCATGCCCTCCGCCGCGCCGTGGCGGTGCTCGATCGCGAGCAGGTGCCGTGGGTCATCATCGGCAAGGGCTCCAATCTGCTGGTTGCCGATGGCGGTTATCGCGGTGCCGTCATTTCGCTCGGACGTGAGTTTCAGCGCACGGTTGTTGCCGATGACGGTTGTACGCTGACGGTCGGTGCGGGCGTGATGTTTGCGCGCCTGGTCAACGATGCCCTGTCGCGTAGCCTCTCGGGCCTTGAGTTTGCCGTTGGCATTCCTGGTTCGGTCGGCGGTGCGATATCTATGAATGCCGGCACGCGGACCGAGTGGATTGGCTCGCTGGTTGAGGATGTCGTAACGTTTGACCCGGCATCCGGTATCAAGCATTATGCGGGGTCCGAGATCACTTGGGGCTACCGCGAATGTAGCCTTCCCCGCAATGAGATCATCCTCGAGTGCGTGCTCATGCTTAAACCGGCGCCCAAGGCCGACATTCGCGAGCGCATGGAGCGGTACCTTACAAGGCGCAAGCGTACGCAGCCCATGGGTCGCGCATCCTGCGGGTCGGTCTTTCGCAACCCGCCCGATGCGAGTGTGGGCAAGCTTATCGAGGATTGTGGATTAAAGGGTTTTTCAATTGGCGGCGCGGAAGTCTCGCCCGTTCACGCTAATTTTATCGTTAATAACGGAACTGCCTCGGCCGATGACGTTGCCGCGGTTATCAGACATGTGCACGGAAAGGTGAGGGAGGCGTATGGCATCGAGCTCAGACCGGAAGTTAAATTCCTCGGCTTCTAGAGCATCGAAACCCACCTTCCGCCGCGCCGGAGGGCGTTCCGGCGCGCCTGCCAAACCTCAACGCAATACCGTCGCGCACTCTAAGTCTGTCGGGCATGCTCGACAGGCCAGTCGTCCGGTCGTCGGCTCGCAGCTCGGTAATCGTCCGGCCGCAAAAAAGTCCTCGCGTCCCTCGGTGACGTCAAAGCCTGTTATGGGCGCCAAACCTGCCCGTCCCATGGCAACTCCCAAGCCCTCGACGGGAACTAAAGCGGCGCGTCCAGGCCGCACGCTGGGCGCATCGAAACCGCGCTCGCTGACATCGGTGCCGGCTACCGCCAAGAAGCCTTCGAGTAAAAAAGGCTTCAACCCGTTATCTTCACTTGGAGCGATGGCAAATAAAACATCAGACGCCGCTTCTGTCGTTACAGGCAAAGGCAAAATCGTGGGCGGCGTTTTGGCCGTCTTGGCCGTGCTCGTCGTCGTTGTCATCGTGGTGATCAACTCTGGATTGTTTACTGCCACTGATATTCAGATTCAAGGCAGCGAGCATGTGACGAAGCACGATGCTATCCAGCTGATCGACTTGCCCGAGGGAACGTCGCTTTTTAACGTCGATCCCGACCAGATTACCGAGGATCTCAAGCAAAACCCGTGGGTCTCGGGCGTAGATGTCCAGCGCCAGTTTCCCCATACGCTTATCATCACGCCGACGGAGCGTAAAGTTATCGCCATTGCATATATCAGCTCCGACGACCTTGCCTGGGCTATCGGAGACGATGACACCTGGATCGCCCCGCTGTCGACGTCGGTCGAAGTGGACGACCAGGGCAACGTCATCACGACAGGGCAGGGCTCAAATACCTTGACCGGAATCGATGCCGCGCTGGCGCTCGCCAAGCATTATGGCGCGGTGTTGTTGACTGATGTCTCGACGGATGTCGCTCCGGTTTCCGGCCAGGCGGTGAACTCCAAAGCCGTTAAGGCCGGCCTGGATTATGTGCGTGGTTTTTCGAGCGAGTTCTTGGGACAAGTCAAGGATATTTCCACGCCTTCGGTCGAAGCCATCTCGGCAAACCTCAATAACGGCATTGAGGTGTCGCTGGGCGATTCGGACGATATCGCCAAGAAGGAACGCGTAGTCACCAAGTTGCTTTCGCAGGTAGAGGGCGTAACGTATATCAATGTGCGCTCTCCGGGCAACTACACATTTAGAAATGCTCCGACCTCGTAGCGCTGGTTGATGCTTTGTTGAGGGGCCATACCACGCCGTTTATCTGGTTTGTTTGGTTTTCACGGTCAATTATTTGACTGATACGTTCATAATGTGCAAACATAATACGGTTTACCTTTGCATTTACTTTCAACCTGAAGGTTAATGTGCGCAGGGGTCGACCCATGCTATGGCTATAACCTTTGTTCGGAGGACCGACATGCACGAGACAGAGATCAACAACTACCTTGCCGTCATTAAGGTGGTCGGCGTCGGCGGCGGCGGTACCAACGCGGTTAATCGAATGATCGAAGAGGGCATCCGCGGCGTCGAGTTTGTTGCCATCAACACCGATGCTCAGGCACTCGCGATCTCTGATGCCGATATCAAGGTGCACATCGGCACCGACCTTACCCGCGGCCTGGGCGCCGGCGCCAATCCCGAGGTTGGCCGCAAGGCTGCCGATGAGTCCCGCGACGACATCGCCGAGGCGCTCGCTGGCGCCGACATGGTGTTTATCACCTGCGGCGAGGGCGGCGGCACCGGTACCGGCGCTGCTCCCATCGTTGCCGATATCGCGATGAACGAGGTCGGCGCACTGACCGTCGCCGTCGTGACCAAGCCCTTCACCTTCGAGGGCCGCAAGCGTAAGAAGAGCGCCGAGGAGGGCATCAAGACCCTCTCCGATTGCGTCGACACCATGATCGTCATTCCTAACGATAAGCTGCTCGACATCGCCGAGAAGAAGACCACCATGCTCGAGGCCTTCGCGATTGCCGATGGCGTCCTTTCCCAGGGCACCCAGGGCATCACCGACCTCATCACCGTCCCCGGTATCATCAACCTGGACTTCGCCGATGTTAAGACCATCATGAAGCAGGCCGGTACCGCCATGATGGGTATCGGTACCTCTTCTGGGGATACTCGTGCCGTCGACGCTGCCCAGCAGGCCATCTCCAGCCCGCTGCTCGAGAGCTCCATCGATGGTGCCACGCGCGTGCTGCTCTCCATCGCCGGTTCCAAGGACCTGGGCATCCAGGAGATCAGCGACGCCGCCGACGTTGTCGCCAACGCCGTCGACCCCGAGGCCAACATCATCTTCGGTACCGTTGTCGACGAGTCCCTGGGCGATCAGGTGCGTATCACCGTCATCGCTACGGGCTTCTCCGACTCCAACGTCAACCGTCAGGATGAGCTCTTTGCTGCTCAGCAGTCTCAGAGCAAGGCCGCTGCCTCCGCTGAGCCGCAGCGCACCGCTCCGGCTGCCAGCCCGGCTCAGGCCGCTCCGACCCGCAACGTCGGTGGTACCGAGCTGCCCAACTTTGGCAACGACCAGTTCGAGCTTCCCGACTTCCTGAAGCGCGGTAGCTTCTAGTTCGTTTTTCTCAACGACCTGCACGGGGTGTGTCCATTTGGATGCACCCCGTTTTGTTTCTCGTTTGTAAACGAAAGCCTCCAATCTCCTTACGTTCCCTTTACGTTTGGTCCCTACCGCTGCGGGTATCCTTTTAAGGAAGTATGACAGCCGTATAAACGCGGACTGCGCGGCGACGCCGCGGTACTTGTGTTATTAGGAGGCTTTAGTATGGCAGCACGTGCGGACAACGTTTCGCGTGTCGACCATGATGGAGTTACGTTGGTGGAGGGCGCGACATCCGATGTCCGCTTTGCCTTTACCGAGCGTACCGGTGGCGTTTCTGAAGATGCGTACTCCTCGCTCAACCTGGGCTCGCATGTAGGCGATGACCCCTTTGCTGTTCAAGAAAATCGTCGTCGAGCGCTCGAAGCTATGGGCGCCACTGAGTGCGAGCATAATCTGCTCGTGCCCAATCAGGTACATGGTGACCATATCGTTACGGTGACTTCGAACGGCGCCGACGATCTTGAGGCTGTTCGCGAGCAGATTGCCGAGGGCTGCGATGCCATCGTCTGTACGGCCCATGACGTGCCCGTGCTGCTCTGCTTTGCCGACTGCGCTCCCGTGGTGCTGGTGGCCCCTGGCGGATTTGCCGTGGTGCACTCCGGTTGGAAGGGCACGATTGCACGTATTTCTGCCAAGGCGTGCCAGGCGCTTTGCGATGCTGCCGGCTGCGATGCGAGCGACGTTTCCGCCTATATCGGCCCCCATATCTTGGCTGACGAATATGAGGTATCCCAGGAACTCATGGATCGCTTTGCCGCCGAGTTCTCGTGCGTCGATGCGAGCACCTCTCGCATGCTCGATCTTTCCGCTGCCATTTGCGAGGCGCTGGTAGATGTCGGTGTCGACGCGGATAATATCGTGGATACCCAGCTTTCGACTGTGCGTCAGAACGACCGCTTTTATTCCTACCGTAACGAGGACGGCACCTGTGGGCGCCATGCTGCGATCGGCGTGATGCTATGAGAAAGATCGTATCGGTCCTGAGCGCCGCTGTGCTTACGCTTACGCTGTGTGCCTGTTCTTCGGGATCTTCTACCTCTTCCATTACCGTGGCCGGCTCCACGACCTGCCTTCCTATCGCCGAAATTGCGGCAGAGGGCTTTAAGGAAGAGACCGGCATCGACGTGCTCGTTTCCGGTTTGGGCTCTTCCGCTGGCATCGAAGCCGTCAGCGCTGGCACGGCCGATATCGCCAGCTCCTCCCGTGGACTCAATGCCGACGAACAGGATCTGGGCCTGACTCCCATCGTCATTGCCCACGACGGTATCGCGGTCATCGTGAACGAAGACAACCCCGTCGATAACCTCTCGACCGAGCAGCTCCGCGATATCTATGCCGGCAAGATCACCAACTGGAAAGAAGTCGGTGGCGAGGACCTGAGGATTCAGGTTATCAACCGAGATGAGGCGTCTGGCACGCGTGAAGCCTTCCGTACCATCGTGATGGACGGCACCCCGTTCGATCGCCGCTCCGCCGTTCTTTCGGGCACGGGCCAGGTGCGCGACGTGGTATCTCGTTCGCGCGGTGCCATTGGCTACATTTCGCTGGGCTTCGTCGATAGCCTCAATGCCAAGACCTCGGTCAAGGCCGTCTCGGTCAACCATGTCGAGGCGTCCGAGAAGACGGTCGCGAGTGGCGGCTATCCCATCTCGCGCGACCTTTACTTCTTTGTGAAGGGTGCGCCTTCGCAGCAGGCGCAGGATTACATCGACTACGTGACGTCCGAAAAGATGGACAAGCAGATTCGCGAGGCGGGCTTTATTCCCGTCACCAACGACGAGAAGGGGAGTGAGTAGCATGGAAGCACAGGAAAACTCCCAGACTGAGCAGAATGCTCAGGCGCCCAAGAAGCGCGAGCTGGCGCTCGTATCGCGCAGCACCTATATCAAGGAGAAGGCGCTGCAGTGGATCTTTTTTGCCTGCGCGTTCTTGGCGGTTGTTACCGTCATCCTGATTTTTGTCTTTACCACGTACTCGGCGCTGCCCGTCTTTACCGACATCGGTCTGGCGGACTTCTTTAGCTTTACGTGGGCGCCCTCTGAGGGTCACTACGGCATCGTGTCGCTGCTTGCCGGCTCGGGTCTGGTGACCGTCGGCGCGCTCGCCATGGGTGTGCCCCTAGGCGTGGGCACGGCCGTGTATCTGGTCGAGATCGCCAGCAAGCGCGTGCGCAAGCTCATCAGCCCTGCCGTTGACCTGTTGGCCGGCATCCCTTCTATCATCTATGGCTTCTTTGGCATGATCATCATCCGCCCGTTTATCGCACAACTGACCGGCGGTCTTGGTTTTGGCGCGCTGACGGCGTGGTTCGTGCTCGCCATTATGATCGTGCCCACCATCACGACGCTTACCATCGATGCTCTCAATTCCATTCCCATGGGCATTCGCGAGGCATCGTATGCCATGGGCGCCACCAAGTGGCAGACTATCTATAAGGTCGTGTTACCTGCCGCCAAGCTGGGTATCGTGGATGCCATCGTGCTGGGTATGGGCCGTGCCATCGGCGAGACCATGGCCGTGCTCATGGTCGTGGGTAACGCCCCGGTTATTCCCGACAGCATTGCGAGCCCCATCTCGACGCTCACGAGCCAGATTGCGCTCGACATGAGCTATTCCTCGGGTCTGCATCGCTCGGCGCTGTTCGGCATGGGCGTGGTCCTGTTTATCATTTCCGCCACGCTGGTGGGCATCGTCCGCCTGGTTTCCAAGAAGAAGAGGGGGTAGGCTATGTCCGATTCCGTTGACACGACGGTCGATACGACCTCGTCGCGCGAGCGCATCAAGCGTGCCCTTTCCCACGGCAAGAAGGGCCGCATCAACAAGGACCTGTCCAACAAGATCATGCTTGGCGTGTTCCGTGCCGCGGCATACATCACCACGCTGGTGCTGGTCGCTATCATCGCCTACGTGGTCATCAACGGCCTGCCACACATCTCGCTCGACTTTATCTTCGGTTGGCCCCAGGGCGTCAACGCCGAGGGCGGTATTTGGCCCACGATCGTCTCGACCGTCTATGTGACGGCGCTCGCCATGCTTATCTGCACGCCGATCGCTGTGCTGGCAGCCGTCTATCTGGCCGAGTACGCCAAGCAGGGCAAGGTCGTCGAGCTCATTCGCTACGCTGCAGACGCTTTGGCCTCGGTGCCCTCCATCGTTATGGGCCTGTTTGGCTACGCCTTGTTTGTCGAGGCTATGGGTCTGGGCCTTTCGATGGTCTCTGCCGCTCTGGCACTCGCGCTCTTGATGCTTCCCATCGTCATGCGCACCACCGAAGAGGCCATTCGCGCCGTTCCGCGCTATATCCGTTGGGGTGCGTACGGCCTGGGAGCCACCAAGTGGCAGGTGGTCTCCAAGATCGTGCTTCCTTCTGCCTTTGGCCGTATTGCCACGGGCATCGTCCTCGCCATCGGCCGCGCCATTGGCGAGACCGCGGTGGTGCTCTACACCATGGGTCAGGCCATCAATCTACCTATTTCGCCGCTCGATTCCGGCCGCCCCATGACGGTTCACCTGTATCTGCTTGCCAACGACGGCATCAACATGAACGCAGCCTACGGCACCGCGCTCTTGCTGATGGTGATCATTTTGGCCTTCAACCTGTTTGCGCGCTTCCTGTCGCGCAAGCGTCGCTAGTTAAGGAGTCCCATGTCCGTTTATCAGTCCGCTCCTACGCTGGAGCAAGCGGCCATCACGGCCAAGGATTTCAACTTTTGGTACGGTGACTTTCATGCGCTGACGGGGCTCGACCTCAACATCGCCAAAAACGCCATCACCTCCTTCATTGGCCCTTCGGGCTGCGGCAAGTCGACATTTTTGCGCTGCATCAACCGTATGAATGACCTGATCGAGGGTACCCGCGTCGAGGGCACCATGACGCTCGACGGCAACGATATCTATGCCGAGGGCGTCGACCCGGTCGATCTTCGTCGTCGCGTGGGCATGATTTTTCAGCAGCCCAACCCGTTTCCCAAATCCATCTACGAGAATGTCGCCTTTGGCCCTCGTCTGCAGGGCGTGACTAGCAAAAGCGACCTCGATGACATCGTGGAAGAATCGCTCAAGCGCGCCAACCTCTGGAAAGAGGTATCCAATCAGCTCAACAAGGATGGTTTGGCGCTCTCGGGCGGTCAGCAGCAGCGTCTGTGCATCGCGCGCGTGCTTGCGGTGCAACCCGATGTCCTCCTGATGGACGAGCCCTGCTCCGCCATCGATCCCACGTCCGTCTCTAAGGTCGAGGATCTGATGGCCGAGCTGGCGCCCGAGATGACGATCATCATCGTCACGCATTCAATGCAGCAGGCAGCTCGTATCAGCGACTACACCGCATTCTTCTTGCAGGAAGTTGCCGGCGAGCCCGCCACGCTCATCGAGTATGGTCAAACCGACGCGATCTTCACCGGCCCGGTGGACTCGCGGACGGAAGACTATATCACCGGCCGCTTTGGCTGATCGGTGCGACTAGTCCCAAGCCGATCGGACCTGGTCCGGTGCGTATTCACTGTGCGGGCGGCATAACCGCACCCAACTGATTGGAGTGAACCATGCGCAAACTGTTTTCCCGTCAGCTCATCGAGGCCCGTCACGAGATGCTGAGCATCTACGAGGCCGTCGATCTAGCCCTCCACGATGCCGTGAAGGCCTATGTGACCGACGACCGCAAGCTCGCCACCAAGACCAAGAAGCGCACGCTTTCGATTGACGCACGCTGCGCCAACCTGGAGGCCGTCTGCTACAACCTGATCGCCACGCAGTCACCGGTCGCCTCCGACTTCCGCCTGCTTCAGACGATCATCTACGTCGACTTTAACCTGCAGCGCATGACCGATAAGGTTCGCCAGATCTGCCGCGCCGCGCGTCACATGGTCAAGGCCGACATCTCGCTGCCCCAGGAGCTCGTCGGTACGGTTGAAGCCGAGGCCGAAGCTGTTTACCAGGTGCTGGGCTCTTCGCTTTCTGCGCTCGTCACCAATGACATGTCCATCATCTGCAACTTGGCCGTCGAGGACGAGCCGGTGCACGCCGCCTACGAGAAGTTCTTCCGCACCTTTAACCGTATGGATACGGGCGACTTTATGGACGATGACAGCAACTATGACGACCTGCGCCGCGCTATCATGGTTTCGCGCTACCTCGATCGCATCGCTTCGATTTCCATCGATGCCGCTTGCCGTCTGACCTTCCTGTTGACTGGTCAGCGTATGAACGCCGGCGATATCGCCCGTGTGGACGAGGATGAGCTCGAGAGCATGCGCGTGCCTTCGGGCGAGGGTGTTATCATGAGGCCCGCCGTCGACGCTCGCTACGTTGCCAAGGTGCCCGCTAACGAGGTCAGCGAGGGTCTTCGCTACCTGCTCGATCATCTTGAGGACGAGGACGATGGCGAGGACGACGAGGAGTAAGTGACCCCGTTCGTCGAAAGATTGTAAATACCTAAGTGAGCGCGGCCTTGCACATGCGGGGCCGCGCTCTTGCGTTAGCATGGGACTACTTGTTTGGCTGTCAGCGGAGGCGATTAGCAATGGATAACTATTTGGACTTGATGCGCGCTCGCCGCGAGCAGATTCTGGAACGTTTTTATGCGGCGCTCGATCGCGCGGGCCGCCCCCACGACGCCGCGCGCCTCATTGCCGTGTCCAAGACCGTTGGTGTCGATGAGACCGTTGCCGCCATCCAGACGGGGTATCGCAATTTTGCCGAGAACCGCCCGCAGGAGCTGGTTCGCAAGCTCACGGGTCTGGCGGAGCATCCGGAGCTGCCCGAGGTGCGCTTCGATATGATCGGCAACCTGCAGACCAATAAGATCAATGCGGTGCTGGGCTCAGCCGAGCTGATTCACTCGGTGGGTTCGCTGCATCTGGCGCAGGCGATCTCGAGCCGTGCTGTCCGCAAGATTGAGGCAGGCGAGCTCGCCGGCCCCCAGTGTGTGCTCATCGAGGTCAATGTGAGTGGTGAGGAGTCGAAGGGAGGCTTTTCGCCCGATGAGATTCGCGCCGCCGCGGGTGAGCTTGCGGAACTTGAGGGAATTTGCGTACAGGGGCTTATGACTATGGCGCCCCGGGGGAATAAGGATGTGGCACGCCGCACCTTTGCGGGGCTTCGTGAGCTGAGGGATGAGCTGGAGGCTGCGCATCCCGATTTGAACCTGCCTGAGCTTTCCTGCGGCATGAGCGAGGACTTTGAGCCTGCCCTTGAGGAGGGCTCTACGCTCGTTCGCCTGGGCAGGGTAGTATTTAGCCCGGAGTTTGCAGTAAAATAAGGCTCTGAAGTGCGCACTGATTATCGGGGCGCCTGCACTAAACCGCGAGAGGACACAACCATGGGCTTCCTTGACGAGATTAAAAATAAGATGCACCTGGGCGGCCAGCAGGGTTACGACCAGGGTTATGGCCAGGACGACGACTACGGCTACGATGACGGCTATGACGATAGTTATCAGGGCAACGGCTACGGCGGTGCTTCGGGCGAGGGCTTCTACACCCAAGACGAGCCGAGCAACGGCCTGCTTGGTCAGACGCGCCGCGGTGAAGCTGAGTCGGTTGCCGTGTATACGCGCTCCGGTCAGCTGGTCGGCGATGACTCCCGCCATGCCACGACGTATAACCCGCCTTCGCGCTCGCAGGACAGTGTTGCGAGCGGTTATCGTCCTGGTGCCTATGACACGCCGTCGAGCTACGCCGAGAACACCCGCGCCCGTGCCGCCGCTGCGCCCGCGCCTGCACCGAGTGATGCCTCGGCCTATGCGAGCAATATCATCAACGCCACGCCGCAGCTGCCGGCCTATGTCCTGCGCCCCGAGAGCTATGACGACGTGGAGACCGTGGTGCGCCGCGTTCGCACCAAGCAGCCTGTCGCACTGATTTTTGTGGGCGTACGCACCGAAGTTGCTAAGCGCGTCTTGGACTTCTCTTACGGCTTTGCCTGCGGTCTGGGTGCCACGGTCAAGGAGGTGGGCGACCGCGTGTTCATGGTGCTGCCCGCCGGCTGCGAGGTCAAAGATTCCGATCTCAAGAAGCTTCGTGCCGACGGCTACCTTAAGTAAAGACAAGACGAGGAGATTCCCATCAACATCTACACTATCGTCCAGCTGGTCAACACGCTGTTCAACTTCTATTCCACGCTCATTGTCGTCTACTGCTTTATGACGTGGATTCCCATGAAGCAGGGTGGTTTGCTTCAGGATATTGCCGCGGTGCTTGATAGCGTGTGCGGTCCGTGGCTCAACCTGTTCCGTCGTTTCATCCCGCCGATGGGCGGTATCGATTTTTCGCCGGTCGTTGCGATTATTGCGTTGCAGTTGGTGCAGAGGCTGGTTCTGCAGCTTCTTATAGGTATACTCGTGTAGAACTGACTTAGTAACTTACGTCGGGCGTGTAGCGCCGAGGCGATGAAAAAGGAGACTTGTTATGGCTATTACCCCTGCAGACATCCAGGCTCAGACTTTCTCTGAGGCCAAGCGTGGCTACGATCCTGCCGAGGTCGACGTCTTCTTGGAGACGCTGTCCTCTGAGGTTGACGCTATGCTCGCTAAGATCGTCGACCTTAAGGGTCGTCTGACTGCTACCGAGCAGCAGCTTGCCGATGCGCAGGCTCAGCTTGCCCAGGCTCAGGATGCCCCCGCCCAGGCCGTTCCTGCCGCCCCCGTGGCTGCTCCCGCCCCTGACTTCTCCGCTCAGGAGCGCCAGATTTCCGCTGCCCTGATCGCTGCCCAGCAGACCGCTGAGACCATCGTCAACGATGCCAATGAGAACGCTGAGCGTATTCGCAACGAGGCTGACGCCAAGGCCCGCGAGGTTATCCGCCAGGCTCTGACCGAAAAGCAGGCCGAGCTCGAGGAGATCGATCGTCTCAAGGCTTCTCGTGAGGAGTTCAAGGCCGAGTATCTCAAGCTCATCCAGCACTTCATGGACGATGCCCAGAACTCCTTCCCGGCCGACCTCATGGCCTCCACGCCGGTCGGTTCTGCCGCTTCTCCTGCGGTGACTGTTCCCGCCGAGCCGCTGCCCGTCGCTGACCCGGTTGTCCCCGTGGCCGATCCCTTCGCCCCGATCGACAACTTCGCTGCCGACGACCTGGACTAACATTCGGCCTACAATTTAGTGCCTAGAAAGGACCCGCAGCTTGCGGGTCCTTTTTTATGACTGTACCGGGGCGCGCAACATAAAAAACCGAGCCCTGCACATAGTGGCGCAGAACTCGGCGAACCGGTGAGCGGTCAAGGATAGGTTTTAGGGCATGTCCCAAAATCTACTTGAGGAGGAAGTCGGAGAGGGGAATGGTACGGGCCTCGCGATGCTCGGAATCGGCGATGTGGTCGGCAGGATATCCGCAGACGAGCATGTGATAGGGATAGACGCCCTCGGGCAGGTTGAACTGCTCCTGTGCCACCTCGGGCTTAAAATGGCATACCCAACACGTTCCCAGGCCCTGCTCGGTGGCCTCCATCATCATCTGATCGCACACTATGGACGTATCGATTTCACTGGAATTCATCTGGTCATACGGGCGCACCCAAGCGTCTTCGGTAACGCTACAAATAAGGAAGACAAGCGGAGCGCCAAAGATAGATCCATCACGAGCAAACCGAGGCTGACAAGCAGCAGCCTTCTCCAGAAGCTCAGGCGTATCCAGCACCATCACACGAGAAGGATGATTATTACAAGCAGAAGGAGCAATACGCCCAGCCTCAACAATGGCATCCACCACAGCCTGCTCAACAGAACGGTCCTCAAAAGAACGACAAGAATACCGGCCACGAGCCAGATCCAAATAAGACATACAAGCCCTCCTAAAATTAAAAATCAAACAAACCAAAAGTAACCCAAAGAGTACCCAAAGCAGCAATCAGCCAAACGCTCATCAAGGGCCAAAGTGTCCGAACGGATACCAAAGGTCCCTTCAGCCAAACCCCCGTCGCGCTAAATCTATCAGCCAAAGTTCCCAATGGTGGTGCATAAGGGAGCGGGCCCGGCCGCTAATAACCTTTTGAACGACTCTGCTTGCAGCCGGAGTGAAAAAGGTTATTAGTGGCCGGGCCCGCGACCGGTGGGACATGTACCCCCAATTAACTGTTCTTCATGACAATCGAATCCACAACATCGGCCACATTCTCGCAGCAGTCGGCGCAGTACTCCAGGAAGGCGTAGACGTCACGCCAAGCGATGACCTCGAGCGGATCCTTGCCGTTAACGTGCAGGTTGCGCATGGCGTTGATGTAGAGCTCGTCGGCCTCGGACTCGATGGTGTTGATCTGGATGACCAGCTCGCGCAGCGTTTTGGACTTGCGGTAGTTGGGAAGCTCGACCATCAGGTCTTTCATGGCGCGGCAGGCGTCAGTCACCTTGTGGGCGATGACGATGGCGTCGGGATGGATGCTCTGAATGTTGGTGAAGTAGACGCGCTGCACGACGCCCTCAATACGGTCGAGCACGGTGTCGAGCGCGCAGCTCATCAGATCCAGATCCTCGCGCTCGAGCGGGGTGATAAAGGCGGTGAGCAGGGCGTCCTCAAGCTCGTGGTGCTTCTTGTCTGCCGCATGCTCAATCGCATGCATCTCCTCGAGCATGTCGTGGATCTGCGCGGGATCAAAGTTCTCAAAAATCTTGATGAGCAACTCTGCGGCCTGGACAGCAAGGTCGGCGCAGGCGACGTAGTTGTCAAAGTAGAACGAATCGGGTTTCTTTGCCATGGGTGGGTCCTTTCGAGGTGAAGACGGGTGGGCGAAGTGTTGCGGTCCAGATGGACGTTCGGTTTGACTAGAGGAACATCATGAACAGCTTGGCCATGACAAAGCTGATGAGTCCGCAGGCGGGGAAGGTGAAGAACCAGGTGAACATCATGTCCTTGACGACGCCGAAGTTGATGGCCGAGAGGCGTTTGACGGCACCGACGCCCATGATGGCGCAGGTCTTGATGTGCGTGGAGGACACGGGGATGCCGGTAAGGGTGGCAAGCAGCAGGTTCGCGGCGCCCGCCAGGTCGGCGGAGAAGCCCTGGTACTTTTCGAGCTTGACCATGCTCTGGCCAACGGACTTGATGATGCGCTCGCCGCCCACGCTGGTGCCGATGCCCATGGTGGCCGAGCATAGCAGCATAATCCAGATGGGGATGCCGGCATCGCCGACGCTCGTCTGGCCGCTGGCAAAGGCCACGCCTAAAAAGAGCACGCCGATGAACTTCTGTCCATCCTGCGCGCCGTGCATAAAGCTCATGGCCGCAGCGCTCGCGATCTGAGCGTATTTAAAGAAGACATTGGCACGTCGCCTGTTGGCGGCGGCGAAAAGAATCGAGACGAGCTTGCACAGGACCCAGCCCATGACAAAGCCCAGGCCGATGGAGAGCGCCAGGCCGTAGATGACCTTCATCCACTCGTGGACGTTGACGCTGCTCGCACCGCCGAGGGCGATGGCGGCACCGGTCAGGCCGGCGATAAGGCTGTGGCTTTGCGAGGTGGGGATGCCAAAACGCGACGCTGTGGCGCCGTAGACGACGATGGAGAACAGCGCCGCGCACAGGCAGGCGAGCGCCATGGTACTGTTTCCGCCAAAGTCGACAATATGGGAGATGGTGTTGGCGACGCTCGCGTTAAAGTGCGTCATGATGAGCACGCCGAGGAAGTTGAATGCGGCACTCATGAGAATGGCGGCGCGGGCGGGCATGCAACGCGTAGTGACGCAGGTCGCGATGGCGTTGGGTGCGTCGGTCCATCCATTGACGAAGATGGCGCCGAGCGCGAGGATCACGGTGACGGCAAGGACTGGGTTCGACACAAGTTGGCCGAGGAAGGTTGAGAACGTTACGTCCATATATGGGCTTTCTCGAAGTTTGCAGGCACGTTACAGAAACATGATAAATCGTATCACCTCCTGCGGGTTTCTTTACCGAGTTCTGATGGGAGCAGTGAATTTTTTGGCACTAAAATTGAATATTATCCCTGTTGACCGCGGGTGTTCTTTTTGCTAACACGCCATGCGGACACATGCGATCGCTCCGGCACCCCAAAACCACAGCCTGTTCGCTTTACAACATGCAAACATGCGTTCGATAATAGGAGGCATGGAATATCGACAGACAGACGGCAAAACTCGGCGCGTGCACAAGCAGTATGTGGACGTCGTGGCTCGCATTCTCGCGGGCGGACAGGTTGTGCCGGTTACCGTCTGCTGGGTTGACGGTCGCTGCTTTACGATTGACGAGATTGTCTCGTCCACCGGTTTTGGCCTGACGGTTCACGGCATTCGTACGGCGACTTATAAGGTTCGTTTTGGCGGACATGCGACCGAACTGTATCTGGAAGAACAGGCACGCGAGCGACCGGATGGCTCGCAGACTCATCTGATGCGTTGGTGGGTGTGGGCGTTCGACCGAACACTCGAGAGCGAGCGCCGCAGGTAAGAACGCGTGGCGTTCGGGTACAATGGCAGGAAACTTGTCAGCTACGGCGCCGTCGCGGTGCTTTTTGAAAGGACGAAATTATGAACGATATCCAGGGCTATCAGAATGGCCCCATCGAGACCGGCGCAAGCCGTGCCAAGGAGATGTCGCCGCGCGCGTACAACCTTGTCATGTCTGCTCTGATCTTTTTGGGCTTTTGCGCCATGGGCGCCGGTGCTTACTTTACGAGCACCATGTCGTTTGCGCGCATGATGATGAGCGGCGCCGCTTTGCCGCTGGTCTTTGGCTCATTTATTTTGACCATCGTCGGCATGGTCATGATGTCGGCTGTTGCCAGCAAACAGTCCGTGGGCCTGTCACTCGTGGGCTACGTGGTCTTTGCGAGCACCTTTGGCCTGACGGCGTCGTTTGGTCTTGCCAACTACGACCTGCCTACCATTAACACCGCCTTTATCGCCACGGCCGCCATTACCTTTGTCTTTGGTGCGCTGGGCGTGACCTTCCCCAAGTTCTTCCAGCGTGTGTATGGCATTGGTTTTGGCATCCTGCTTGCCACGATTCTGGTCGAGATCGTGCTGATGTTCATGGGCGTTTCGCAGTCCATCACCGACCTGATCGTGATCGTGGTGTTCGCCGGCTTCATCGGCTACGACACCTATGTGGCAACGACGGTGCCGCCCACGCTGCCCAACGCCGTGCTCATGGCATCCAACCTGTTCGTGGACATCATCAACGTGTTCCTGCGCATTCTGAACATCCTCGGCCGTCGCGATTAAAGCGCGGCATTGCGATGCTTCCTGCCGGACACGGTAAAACGATGCGAAAGGCGGTCCTTCGGGGCCGTCTTTTTTGTGCGCGGCGGGGTATCATGGATGGGAAAAGCCGATAGCGGCAGCGACAGGAAAGGTGGCCACGTATGGCAGACGTCGACAACAGGAACCGTAACCGCAGGTCCAACCGAGCGGGTCAGCCCAATCCCAAGCGCGGGGCCCGTGCCAAGGCCGCCGAGCGTCACGTGGCAACTGTGTCCGAAGCGTGCGCCAAGGATATCGAGCGTTCGCTTGCCGGTGTTCGCGAGTTTGACGGTATGCCTGCCGGCTTTGTCGCGGCGATGAAGGCCAAGGTTCAGAGTGCTGTGGCCGCCGAAGAGCAGGTCGCCGAGGACGTCGAGAACGCGGAGACTGCCGAGACCGAGGCGGCGCCCGAGCCCGTCGAGGAGCCTGCCGAGGAAATCGCCGAAGCTGAGTCCGCGCCTGCTGAGGAGCCCGCTCCGGTCCTGCCCGAGGTCACTGTGCTTGATGCCTCCGCCACGCAGGCAATCCTCGATAACGGTCGCGGCTATGCGCAGTTCTGCGACATGGCCGTGCTCGCCTTTGCCTCGTTTACCAATCCGGGCGGTGGATATATTCAGGGTTATCTGGGCCAGGAGGCCACGCTGTGCGCCGATTCGTATCTGTACAACGTTCTCGATAAGCAGCGTAAGTGGTACGGCGAGAACCGTCGCCGCAACATCAACTGCGAGCTCTATCGTAACCGCGCCCTGGTGGTGCCTGCGGTGCGCTTCGACCGCAACCACGTGCATGCATACGCCGACGTGATCGTGGCCGCCGCGCCCAACGTTAGGCGCGCCCGCCAGGAGTATCGCGTGAGCGACGATGCTCTGCTGGATGCCCTGCGCGACCGCATTCGCTTTGTGCTCGCCATCTGCGATGAGCTTGGTCGCGAGAAGCTCGTGCTGGGTGCTTGGGGCTGCGAGAACAACGGCTTTGATGCCGAGGCCGTGGCCGAGCTCTTCCGCAAGGAGCTCGCGTCGGGCGACTTCAAGGTCAAGCAGGTCTTCTTTGCCGTGCCCTCTACGCGCTGGGACCAGGACTTTGCCAAGTTCGAGCACGTGCTGGCAAACTTCCCCGAGCGCAACGAGGAGTCCTATGCCCAGGTTGCCGCCCGCGCCGCAGCCGCTCGCGCCGCCGAGCAGGCCCAGACAGCAGTCGAGGATGATGAGGACGAGGATGACTGGCGCAAGTACCTGTAAGCGGTGCGCGCGATGTGATATGCCAAGCCGACGGGAGGGGTTGCCCCCGTCGGCTTTTTACTGAATGAGGAGCTCAAGATGAAAAACGTTCTGTGCTTTGGTGACAGCAACACCTATGGTTACGATCCGGCGGGCATGCGCGACGGTACCGCGGTGCGCTATGCGCAGGATGTGCGCTGGTGTGGCGTGGTCCAACGTGACTTAGGCGAGGGCTGGCATGTAATTGAAGAAGGCCTCAACGGCCGCACGACGGTACGCGACGACATGTGCCATCTGGACACTAACCTCAACGGCATTCGCGCGCTTCCGATGCTGCTCGAGGCCCATAAGCCGCTGGACGCCATTGTGATCATGCTGGGCACCAACGACTGTAAGACGGTCTTTAACGTGACAGCTTCCGATATCGCCCGTGGCGCCATGGCGCTGATTCGCGCCGTCCGCGCGTTTCCGTGGACCGACGCTGCGCCTTGCCCGCGCATCCTGCTGATGGCTCCTATCAAGATCAAGCCGCAGATCGCCGATGTATATATGACCGATTTTGACGAGCGTTCCGTCGAGGCATCTGAACATTTTGGCGAGTACTATGCGCACGTGGCCGAGCAGTTTGGCTGCGACTTTTTGAATGCCGCCGAGTTTGCCGAGCCGGGCGATATCGACTATCTGCATATGATGCCCGAAAGCCACGAGAGCTTGGGACATGCCGTGGCAGCCAAGCTCAAAGAGATGCTCGGTGAGTAGCACGGCCCCAAACCACCACAGAGTTCCCCTTGCGGGGGCTTGTTTCGTTTGTTTGTCTTGATCTGTAACAGTTCCAAGGCCGAAAACGGGCTAGATGTTACAGATTAAGATTATTTAGGTCGATATCGGTCGTTTGTCTCGATCTGTAACATCTAGGGTCGATTTTGCCGAGTTACTGTTACAGATTGAGATTATCTTCTCAGCGGAATTTGAATGTCTCGATCTGTAACAGGTGGGCCGAAAAATGGGCTCTAACTGTTACAGATCGAGATGTTTGTGGGAGCCACCGCAAAGGTGCCTGCCCCCTTTGCGGTGGCTCTGGGCTGTGAATCTTAATACTGCCACATGTGGTTGACGGGGCCGGAACCTTTGCCCATGTCAAAGCCAGCGGCGAGAGCGCCTGTCAGGTATGCCTTGCCCGCATTGACGGCGTCGGCAAGATCCATGCCCTGGGCCAGCGCGCAGGCGATGGCGGACGAAAGCGTGCAGCCGGTGCCGTGTGTGTTGTCGGTCTCGATGCGCTTGTGGCGGAACCACGTGGTGAGCGGATCGCCCAGATGGTTGCCCTCGTCATCGAGTGGCGCGGGTTCGGCCAATACATCGTTGGCCTCGTTGACAAGATGCCCACCCTTAACGAGGGATGCGCAACCAAAGCGGCGGGTGAGGAGCATGGCAGCATTTTGCTGTGTGCGCTCGGAGTCGACCTCGTAGTCAAGCAGGGCCATGGCCTCGGGAATATTGGGCGTGATGACGGTTGCTAGTGGGAACAGGCGGCGGGTGAGCGCCTCGGCGGCATCTTCGGCAATCAGCCGTGCGCCCGAGGTGGCTACCATGACGGGGTCGACGACCACGTTTGTCGCGTTCCAGGCGCTCAGGCGGTCGGCGATAACCTCGATAATCTCGGCAGAGGAAACCATGCCGATCTTGACGGCGCTGGGGCGGATATCGTCAAATACGGCGTCGATCTGCGCAGCGACGATATCAGGGGAGATATTCTGCACGGCGGTGACACCGAGCGTGTTTTGTGCGGTGATGGCGGTGATGGCCGTCTCGGCATACAGGCGGTGCGCCGTGATGGTCTTGATGTCGGCCTGAATGCCGGCGCCACCGCTGGAATCGGATCCTGCGATGGACAGGACGGCAGGTACCTTACTGCGATCCATGTTTGCTCCCTTGTTCGGTCGGAATCAAATGGGTCTTTAAGCCAGCATTATAAAGATGCCCGGGCCGACTCTATGTCGAACCCGGGCGGGCGATGCAATCTTTACGCAAATGTAAGCAAATGTTCACACGTCAACAATTGACGAACACCATGTTACCGATTGTGGCTCCGGTGACGAGTTAGTCCTCCATGCCGAGGTCGATCGTCGTGCCTTCGAACACCTTGTTAACGGTGCGGACGGCGCACATCTTGCCGCACATGGTGCAGGTGCCCTCGGTGGCGGCGGGGGATTCTTCGTAGCGTTTCTTGCCGGTGACCGGGTCGAGAGCACACTTCCACATGGCATCCCAGTCGAGCTTGCGGCGTGCCTGGCCCATCTTGTCGTCCATGTCGCGGGCGTGCGGTACCTTCTTGGCGATGTCGGCGGCGTGTGCGGCGATCTTGGTGGCCATGAGGCCATCGAGCACGTCCTGGGCGTTGGGCAGGCACAGGTGCTCGGCCGGCGTCACGTAGCACAGGAAGTCGGCACCGGAGCTGGCGGAGATGGCGCCGCCGATGGCAGCGGTGATGTGGTCGTAACCCACGCCGATATCGGTCACCAGCGGCCCGAGCACATAGAACGGGGCATTGTGGCACAGGCGCTTCTGCAGTTTCATGTTGGCGGCGATCTCGTCGAGCGCCATGTGACCCGGGCCCTCGACCATGACCTGGACGCCGGCGGCCCAAGCGCGCTTGCACAGCTTGCCCAGCTCGATCATCTCAGCGGTCTCGGTGGCATCGTTGGAGTCGTAGAGGCAGCCCGGGCGGCAGGAGTCGCCGAGCGAAATCGTCACGTCGTACTCGTGGCAAATCTCGAGCAGCTCGTCAAAGTACTCGTAGAAGGGGTTTTCGTTGCCGGTGACCTCCATCCAGCCAAACAGCAGCGAGCCGCCGCGACTGACGATGTTCATCAGGCGGCCGGTCTCCTTAAAGGTCTTGGTGACCGACTTGTTGATGCCGCAGTGGATGGTCATAAAGTCCACGCCGTCCTCGGCGTGCGCGCGCACGACCTCGAACAGGTCATCCTTGGTAAGCTTGACCAGCGGCTTTTCCATGTAGCCGATGGCGTCGTACATGGGGACGGTGCCCACCATGAGCGGCGTCTCGTCGATGAGCTGCTGGCGGAACTGGCGCGTCTTGCCCGAGTTGGAAAGGTCCATGATGGCGTCGGCGCCAAAGTCCTCGGCGATCTTGACCTTCTTCCATTCCTCGGCGGCATCGGCTTTATCGCCCGAGATGCCCAGGTTGACGTTGACCTTAGTAGACAGGCCCTCGCCGACACCAAAGGCGCGCATGCCTTTTTTGATGTGCACGATGTTGGCGGGAATGGCGATGCGGCCGTCGGCCACGCGCTCGCGGATGTACTCGGGGTCGCGATGCTCGCGCTCGGCGACTTCTTTCATCTGCGGTGTGATCTGCCCGGCGCGGGCGAAGTCGATTTGCGTGACGAGCTTGGGCTCGGTCTGTGTGCTCATTGGCACGGCTCCCTTCGTTGGCATTACCCATATCAGGTTTGCGGGTCAGGGCGGGCGCGCCCAGTCTCAGCCTGCCGTCTTGTCCTGCAAGCTCCCCGTTTATGTAATGGGCTCAAGTATAGCTCGAATGGGTACGATTGGCCTAACGAGCGTGCCTGTGGGGAGGCGAACATGGAAGACAAGCATCTATATCGAGAGACACAATGGGACATATCGGCCGAGGAGGGCCGTGCGCACCATGGGTTGGTCGCGATTGGCTTTGCGGTGCTTGCCGTGCTGGTGATTGCCTTTTGTATTTGGACGTTTGGCGGTCGCGGCGGCGCTGCCTGGGAATTTGAGGCTGATGATAGCCTACCGATTATGACGGTGAGGAGTACTGGCGGTAATGCCAATACGCTCGCCGTTCCGGGCGATTATTGGTACCCGCGCGATGAGTTTGTGCAGTTGCAGCTGAGTGGTGGGTCCATTCCAGGTGAAGAAATCGAACGCGTGACGTTTGACGCAGCGCTCAAAACGCTCACGGTGAAGCTCAAAGATCAAGGAGATGTGCCCACGACCATGGATATCGCCCTGACGGAGTGGCGTCTGGAGCCTCCGACGGGTGTTGCGGTGTCCGAGGTTGAGCACGTCAAGATTGTCTATCAGGACGGTTCGACAAACGGGATTGCAAAGGCCGATGGCTTGGCAGAATAGACGCCGTGCCTAGGCGGCACATTCAAAAGCGGCGGTGGTCCTACAAGGCCTGTTCGTTCAGGAAGACCAAAGTGTTTTTATTTGAAAGCTCGGGAAAGTGACGATAGCCAACGTCGAACGCGGTGAGCCCGCTTACATCCTCGAGCTTGTTTTCTGCCATCCACCGCACCATGGAGCCGCGTGCCTTTTTGCTGGCGGTCGACCGTTGGATGGGCTTCCCGTTGCGGATACCCTCGCCAAAGAGGCATGTGACGGCCGTGGCGTCGCCCGCGAGGTGGGGCAGAACGGCTTTGGCGTATTCCGCGCTGGCGAGGTTGACGATCGTAACGTTGGAGCCCGCCGGAGCGATGGCCCGTGCGAGCTTGTCGCCCCAAAACGCGTAGAGGTCTCGGGTATCGTCGACGGCAAGCTTCGCGCCCATCTCCAACCGATACGGTTCAACGGCATGAAAGGGGCGAACGCACCCGTAGAGGCCAGAGAGGATCCACAGGTGGCTTTGCAGCCAGGCGAGCTGTTCGGCATCCATCACCTCGGGCGCCATGCTCTGGTATTGAATGCCGTGATAGGACATGACGGCAGGGGAGAGGTGACGGGCGAGTGCGGGATTGTCGAGATCGCCGTTTTTCAGGATGGGCCCGAACTCATGCAGGGTGTTGAGGCAAGGCCCCAGCAGTTTGTCACTCACGTTCCATAGCGCCTGCAGGCTGTCGCTGCCTTCATTCCGCTCGATATCTAGCAGTGCGCGGTGGAGGCGAGCCGTCTCGCGCGCAAAGGGTGGAATGCCCAGGACTTCAAAAGCATCTTGGGCCGAGCGCATTTGCTTGGCGGGTGAAACGATGACCTGGAGCATGAACTCTCCTCTGCCAAAAAGGAAGTTGCGGTGGAATACGGTCTGTTTTGGTCGTTTATGGGCCAGTTTAGTCCGTATTTCACCGCAACTGATGAAGGGTTGGTTAGGCGCGCTCGAGGAAGGCCTTGTAGCCGCGATAGGCCTCGTAGATATCGGCCTTGTTAGCGACCTCCCACAGGGCGTGCATGGACAGGACGGCAACGCCAGAGTCGATGACGTTCATGCCGTACTTGGCCATGATGTAGGCGATGGTGCCGCCGCCACCTGCGTTGACGCGGCCGAGCTCGCAGGTCTGGAAGTCAACGCCCGCCTCGTCCATGATGTCGCGGATGAGGGCCACATACTCGGCGTCGGCGTCGTTAGAGCCGCCCTTGCCGCGGCTGCCCGTGTACTTGTTAAAGCACAGGCCACGACCCATAAAGGCGGCGTTCTTGGTCTCGAACTTGCCGGCATAGCCCGGGTCGAAGCCGGCGGACACGTCAGAGGAGAGCATGCGGCTGTGGGCGAGTGCGCGGCGCAGGGCCAGCGGGCTGTCCTCGCCGGCGAGCGTCATGATCTCGGCGACGGTGTTCTCGAAGAAGCGGCTCGTCATGCCGGTGGCGCCTACGGAGCCAATCTCCTCCTTGTCGACGATGAGTGTGATGCTCGTGCGCTCCACGTTGGCGACGTCGATCTGGGCGAGCATGGACGGATAGGCGCAGACACGGTCGTCGTGGCCATAGCCCAAAATCATGGAGCGGTCGAGGCCCATGTCGCGGGCGGGACCGGCGGGCACGACCTCGATCTCGGCGGAGAGGAAGTCCTCCTCCTCGACGTCATACTGCTCCTTGAGGATGTCCAGGAACATCTGCTTGACGGGCTCCTTGGGAGCGTCCTTGTCGTCCTCGTCAAACTTGACGGGGCGGCCGCCCACGATCACGTCGAGGATCTCGGCGTCGACGGCGTCCTTGGCGGGCTTGGCCATCTGCTCGCTCGAGAGGTGGATCAGCAGGTCGGAGATGGTAAAGACCGGGTCGTCGGCCTTGTCACCGATGTTGATGTCGACGGTGGTGCCGTCCTTTTTGCAGATGACGCCCACGAGTGCGAGCGGGGAAGCGACCCAGTGGTAGCTCTTGACGCCGCCATAGTAGTGCGTGTCGAGATAAGCCATGTCGCCGGCCTCGAAGGCGGGGTTCTGCTTGAGGTCCAGGCGCGGCGAGTCCACGTGGGCGCCCAGGATGTTAAAGCCCTGCTCGAGCGGGGCGGTGCCCAGGTTGACGAGCATGAGGTCCTTGCCGTGGTTGGCGGCGTACACCTTGTCGCCGGCCTTGAGCGCGCGGCCCTCGGCGATCACGGTCTCCAGATTGACGTAGCCCGCCTCCTCGGCCATCTTGATACCGGCCTTGACGCACAGGCGCTCGGTCTTGTTCTCACTCAAAAACTGCTTATAGCCGCGGCAAAGCTCCTCGAGCTCCTCGATCTGCTGTGGCGTGTACTTTTTCCATGCGCTGGGACGCTCCATGACGCAGGCTCCTTTCGGATCGATCGTGCTGGTTGATGTACCGTGAGCCATCGTATCACGCGCGGGCCCGCGGCGGCAGGGAAGCCTGATGTGCGGTGGCCGCGGGGCGGGGAGCGTGTAAACTGGTGTGAGCAAACCGTGCCCAGCCCAAAGCGAGGTATTCAATATGTCTGAAAAGCGCCGTACCTTTGCCGTCATCGACGGCAACTCGCTCATGCATCGCGCCTTCCACGCCGTGCCGCCGACCATGAACGCGCCGGACGGTCGCCCCACCAACGCGATCTTTGGTTTTCTGAACATGTTCCTCAAGATGATCGATGCCTTTAATCCCGACGGCGTTGTCGTGGCGTTTGACAAGGGCAAGCCGCGCGTGCGTATGGAGATGCTGCCGCAGTACAAGGCGCAGCGCCCGCCCATGGACCCCGACCTGCACGCGCAGTTCCCCATGATCAAGGAGCTGCTCGCCGCGCTCAACGTGCCCATTTTGCAGTCCGAGGGCTGGGAAGGCGACGATATCCTGGGAACCATGGCGCGCCTGGGCGAGGAGGCCGGCTGCGACATGCTGCTGGTGACCGGTGACCGCGACATGTATCAGCTCGTGACCGAGCACGTCAACGTGGTCTCGACTCGCAAGGGCCTGTCCGACGTGGCGATCATGACGCCCGAGAGCGTGGACGACCTGTATCACGGCATCACGCCGGCGCTCGTGCCCGATTTTTACGGTCTGAAGGGCGATACGTCGGACAACATTCCCGGCGTACCGGGCATCGGCCCCAAAAAGGCGAGTGCGCTCATCGCGCAGTACGGCAGCCTTGACGAGGTCATCGCGCATGCTGACGAGGTCAAGGGCAAGATGGGAGAAAACCTGCGCGCACACATCGACGACGCGCTGCTGAGCCGTAAGGTGGCGACCATCCGCACCGATGCACCCGTTGAGCTCGATTTTGAGGCGACGTCCTTCCCGGCGTTTTCCGCCGATGAGGTTTCCGCGGCGCTGGGCACGCTTGGTATCACCGCCATGCAGAACCGTTTCTTGGCGCTGATCGGCGGCGAGGGCGGGGCAGCTGCCAGCACGTTTGAGATTCCCGCCGTTTTGCGCGCAGCCGCCGGCGATGCTGGCGCGCTTGGTGCCGTTGCGGCTGAGGTCTCCCGCGTGATTGATGCCGGCGAGTGGGTCGCCGCCGTGGTGGACGATGACAAGGAAGAGGGCGCGCTCTTTGGGCTGACGCGCACGCTGTGGTTGGCGACGTCCAAGGGCCTGTTTGCGCTCGAGGAGGGCGACAGTGGTGCGGCGGCTGAGGTTGAGGGCTTCAACTTCGCCCACGGCGTGATTGCCGGCGTGCTCGCGCGTCTGTTTATGGAAGGCCGTGTGGCGAGCCCGGATATGAAGGCGCTTCTGCATGAGCTTTCGCCCATCGATTCTTCTGAGCTCGAGCTCATGGATCCGCTGGCAGTCGATTCCACGCGCATCTTCGATACCGTTGTTGCCGCCTACCTGTTGGATTCCGACCGCTCCGAGTTTGACGAGGTGTATCTGGCCGATACGTATCTGCAGATGGCGCTGCCTGCGGCGCGCGGCGCAGAGGGTGCTGGCGAGGACGCTCCTGCGCCCG
>CAJMOP010000004.1 GCA_905215115.1 uncultured bacterium
TTGCGCGTGCGCAGCGCCCAAATCGACCTCGAGCGACAGGCCCGCCTGGCGCAGGCGCTCCAGCACGGCGAGGTTCTCGGGCACGGCCAGGAACTGCTTGACGCTCGCCGCAATCTTGGGACCGATGCCCTCACACTCGGCGATGTCCTCTTCGCTCGCCAAGATGAGCTTGTCGATCGACAGGAATCGCTCGGCGATGACCTCGCCCACGCTCTTGCCCACATGGCGGATGCCCAGGGCAAACAGCACGCGACCGAGCGGCTGGCTCTTGGACTTATTGAGCTCGGCGATGATTTTCTCGGCCGTCTTGAGACCCACCGGGATGGGGTCGCCCTTCTTGACGCCCTTTTTGCTGTTGGAGCTGGCATAGGTGCGTCCCGTGTCCAGGCCGGCGATGTCGTCGACCGTGAGCTGGTAGAAGTCCGCGACATCGTGGATCAGGCCGGCGGCGATCATCTTGTCGACGATCTCGTCGCCCAGGCCGTCAACGTCCATGCAGCCGCGGCTCACCCAGTGAAGTAGGCGCTCCTTGAGCTGCGCGGGGCAATCGATGGAGACGCAGCGGTAGGCAACCTCGCCGTCCTCGTGGACCACGGGGCTGCCGCACACGGGGCAGACCTCGGGCATGTGCCAGTCGACCGAATCAGCCGGGCGCTTGTCGAGCACGGGACCCACGACCTCGGGAATCACGTCACCCGCCTTGTGCACGATGATAGTGTCGCCCTCGCGCACGTTTTTGCGGCGGATCTCGTCGATGTTGTGCAGCGTGGCGCGCGCGATGGTAGAACCGGCGACCGTCACCGGATCGAACTCGGCGACCGGCGTGAGCACACCGGTGCGGCCCACCTGGATGCGAATTTCGCGCAGGACGGTCTGCTTTTCCTCGGGCGGGAACTTAAAGGCGATGGCCCAGCGCGGCGCGCGGGCGGTAAAGCCCAGATCGAGCTGCTGCTGGAAGCTGTCAACCTTTACGACCACGCCGTCGATGTCGTAGCCCAGGTCACCGCGGTGCTCAAGCGCCTGGGCACAGAACTCGTGGACCTCGGCGGGCGTGGCGCAGCGTGCCACGTTGGGATTGACACTAAAGCCGGCGCTACGCAGCCAATCGAGAAACTCGCGCTGGCTGTGGACGTGAAGCGGATCAGTATCGGCGATGGCGTAGATAAAGGTAGCCAGGTCGCGGCGCGCCGTGACCTTAGGATCCTTCTGACGCAGACTGCCAGCGGCAGCGTTGCGCGGGTTTGCGAAGGGGTCGCGGCCCTCGGCATCGGCCTCGTCGTTCAGACGAACAAAGCTGCCTTTGGGCATATAGACCTCGCCGCGCACCTCAATGGTGCGCTCGCGGTCGGCACCCATGTGGGCGAGCGCCGGCTCGGACAGATGCATGGGCACATCCTTGATGGTGCGCACGTTGAGCGACACGTCCTCGCCCGTGGTGCCGTCGCCGCGCGTGGCCGCGCGTACGAAGGTGCCGTTTTGGTAGGTTAGCGCCACGCCCAGGCCGTCGATCTTAAGCTCGCAGGTATAGGTGACGCTACCGGCACCGAGGGCATCCTCAGTGCGCTGGAGCCATGCGTCGAGCTCGTCAAGGTCCATGGCATCGTCCATGGAGTACATGCGCGCCATGTGCGTGACCGGCGTAAACTGCTCGCTCACGTAGCCGCCCACGCGCTGGGTATAGCTGTCGGGCGTTACCAGGTCGGGGTAGGTCGCCTCGATCTCCTGCAGTTCAACGAGCATTTTGTCGAAGGCAGCGTCCGTGATCTCGGGTGCGTCGAGCATGTAGTAGCGGTAGGCGTGGTAATCGAGCTCGTGGCGCAGCTCGGCCGCGCGCGCTGCCGCTTGGGCACGGGCATCGAACGGTGCGGCGGCATCCGCGCTCGCGGGCGTTTCGGTATCGATATCCACACCGTCACCAAACAGGCTCGATCGCTCCATAGCGGTACTCCTTCGCTCGATTTCAAACGGATACAAGAGTACCACCGGCCACGACGGGGCCGAATAACCCTTTCAAACCGCACCGAATCGGCAGCCGCCAGACTGGGGTGGATCGCGCGATTAAACCATGCCCTTGCCAGTTCTACATGATCCGTTTCCCCGTCCCCAACGGATCAATAAGAAAAGAGGGACTGCCCCGCGTTGGCGGGACAGCCCCTCTGGCTTCGGCATGTGCGAAACGGCTCGTTAGAAACCCTGACCGTTGCCCTGACCCTGACCTTGCTGGCCCAGCAGCTCCTCCAGATACTGGCGCAGCTGCTCGTCGGTAATACCACCGTTGCCGGTGTCGGTCGCGCTGTCGTTCTGCTGCTGGTTCTGCAGCTCCTCATCGGAGCCCAGCTCGACGGTGACCTTCTTCTCTTCCTTGCCGCGCATGAGCGTGATCTCGACCTTCTCGCCCACCTCGTGGCTGCGCAGCGCAATGATCAGGCCATCGGCGCTCGTAATCTCGTCGTCGCCCAGTTTGGTAATGACATCGCCCTCTTGGATGCCAGCCTTGGCGGCGGGACCGTCCTCGACGACGCTCGCCACATACGCGCCGCTGTCGGTGCTCAGCTTGTTGGTGCGGGCGTTGAGCGCGTTGACGCTCGAAAGCGTGGCGCCCAGGTACGGATGCACCGGCGTCTTACCGTCGATGATCTGGTCGGCAATGTCCTTGGCGTAGTTAACGGGAATAGCAAAGCCCACGCCCGAGCTGGAGCCCGAGTAGCTCTCGATGAGCGAGTTGATACCCACCAGCTCACCGTTGTCGTTAACGAGCGCGCCGCCGGAGTTGCCCGGGTTGATGGCAGCATCGGTCTGGATCATGTTGGCATAGATGGTATTACCGTTGGTAGAGCTCATGGCCGTGGAGCGATACAGCGCCGACACGATACCCGTGGAGACAGACTGCTCGTTGCCGAACGGCGAGCCGATCGCCATGACCCACTCGCCCACGTTGAGCTTGGAAGAGTCGCCGATCTCGATCGGCGTGAGCTTGGAGGCGTCGGCGTCCTTGAGCTTGATGACGGCTAGGTCGCTCGAAGCATCGTTGCCCACGAACTCAGCCTCGTAGGTGGTGCCGTCGTCCATGGTTACCACGTACTGGTCATAGCCATCGACCACGTGGTTGTTGGTGAGGATATGGCCCTCGGTATCGAGCACAACGCCCGACCCGACGCTGCCCGAGCTATTGGAATCATCGGCAGATTGCGAAAGCGAGCCATTCTGGCTGCCGCTCGAAGTGGCGGTAATGGAAACCACGGAGGGCAGCGCCTTGGCAGAGACGACCTCGGCCAGCGTGGTGTCCTCGGAGTCGATCGTAATCTTTTGCGTCGATGAACCCGAAGCACCCGCCGTCACGGCATTCTTGCCGCCACCGATATCGAGCGTGCCGCTCATAATGAGCGCGATGACCAGCAAGGCTCCGCAGGCACAGCCGGCGAGTGCCGTAATAAAGATCGGCAGCTTTTTGGTCTTGGTCTTGACCACCGTGTGCTTGTTTACAACCTGCTGGCCGCCCAGCGGCTTGCCGGTCTGCGTGTCGTATGCCTGCACGTAGGGAATGTTGCCGTCGGCAGGCGTCGACTCTACCTGCACACGCGGCTGCTGTTGGGTCTCGCCGGCTTTGCCCGCATCCTGGGGACGCTGGGAATCGTACTCGCTCATAGCTGCGATCCTTTCGTCAAATAACCAAAGGCCCGCCAAACATGTGGCGGGCCATCATTGTTCACGTTGAGTTGTACCCCAAGCTGGGCAGTCCCGAGCACCAGATGCCAAGATTTCAGCTTTGCTTAAGTAATGACATGCTTATAGGCCAATTCGTTCTATGCCGTCATGTCTATTCGATATAACAGTCGATAGCAAAGCTATATGTTGAATCGTTAATGAAGTCCGTAATCGTCGCGCCCATGCCTGATCCGCACGTCCACTTATCTTTCTCCGCGTCGTATGGCGTTGGCCCCCACCCCGTTTCATATGACGCTTCGCTTTCTGTGAAGTAGTTCATCACATATTTATCTTTCTGCATGAGCGCATACCAAGCGTTTGCATACATCACAAGCGGATCGGTTTGAATTATCGAGTACTTTCCGGAACGAATCTCAATTTCTGTTTTATCGTTATAATAAGCGACTGTGAGCTCAATCTTGGCAAGCAGCGGCAACGTTTCATCTGATTCCCTCTGGATTGTTATGACATCACCGGCCATAGCGTCGGCAGACACAGTTTTGCTCTCTGGCGTGAAAATAGTCTCTCTGCTTCTTGTTCGCGTTTTTTCATTGCCATTTTCATCTCTGACCACCGTGTCGACCACGAGCGTCAATCGCTTCTGAGCGTCCGGCAACTCCACGGCTTCTGCCATCCCGGCTCGAATCAAAATAGGAGCCCCCGCCATCAGACCTAAGAACTGCTTTCTATCAATCATTCTTCATTCCCCTTGTCTACTTGATTTGACTTTCTCAGCTGAATGGGGATACAGAACAGTCCCGTCAAGTTCCTTATCTTCCACAAAAACTAGAATCCATTTATCACCTGCTTTCAACCCTGAGACATATCCGGAACTTGACTTACGGCGCATATCGATTCTCTTACGGCAACCACTTGGCATAAGTGCCTCAAATTGCCCGTTATGAACATCCGATAGAGCGCGCACCTCGACTGCAACAACCGTGTCGTTTTCTCCCCCATTAGTCGCCCTTAACAGAAAGAAGCTCGCTGCGGTGAGCAAAGCAAAGGAAAGCACCAATAGGAGCATTGCCCTTCGAATGAACTTGTCGCCGTTCACGAGTACAATCAACCCTTGCAATATGTGCCATCGTGAGACGTGTAAATTGATACGTCATATGGAAGAAACTGTAGCTGGTTTGTCCATCCATTCCAAACAACAAGCAGGTACTTCTTGGCATTCGAGTATGTGTTATGCATTGCCACGTAGCCCACAACTGCCATTGCGTGCCCGCTGCCATTTGACCGGAGCCCCCCGGAGAAAACATTGCCGAAACGCGCATGCGTAGGTTTTCGCCTCTTTGATAACTTTCGCCTGCGTTGGCGTTATCATTCCCGAAATCGTTTTGCTCGCATCAACAACGTAATCCCATTTATACAAATCCATGGCAAGTAACTAAATGTTATTCGCCAGATAGTGCTATACGCTTGATATTGTTTTTACTGACGCACTTTCAGTCGGTAAAAGGTATGATTCTTGCCACAAGCGAGAAAAGGGCACCGAAAAACTCCGGTGCCCTGTATCGTCTTCTGGTTATCCCTAGTCCTTAAACAGATAGCCCACGCCGCGGACGGTGGTGATGTGCGCCGCGATCTGCGGGCCCACCTTGGAGCGGATGCGTCGAATGTGCACGTCGACGGTGCGCGTGCCGCCGCAGTACTCAAAGCCCCACACGCGGTGCAGCAGCACCTCGCGGCTGTAGGCGCGATTGGGATGCGTCGCCAAAAAGCTCAGCAGCGAGTACTCCATCAGCGTCAGGTCAATGGGCTCGTTATCGAGTGTCACCTGGTAGGTAGCCAGATTAATCTCGAGGTTATCGATGTTGAGCACATCGTCGGCGGTGACGGTCTCCTCCTCGCCCATCAGGCGCTGCGCGCGAGCCTTGAGCTCGTTGGGCGTCGCCGTGGGGCACACAAAGTCGGCATGCGCGTGATTCGGCAGGCGCAGGGTACCGAGCGCCTCATCGTCGACGATCACCAGCATGGGGACACCGCCGCGATCGTCAAGCCACTTGGCAATCTGATCGATGCGGTCGCTGCGGATGCCGTCGGAATCGAGGATCAGCAGGTCAAAGTCGTGCGCCGCAGTCGGCGAATCGGGGGTTGCCAGGCTCACCTCGACACCCAGGGTGGTCGTCAAGCTGCGGGCAAACTCGTGGAAGCGCGTCGTGCGCGCCATGAACAGGGCACTCTTATCGGACATATCGGCCTCCAAAGAAATGAGCTCAATCGTACTGAAACAAGCCAGCGCGATTAGGAGTTCGCCAGGTAGTGCTTGATCTCCCACTCGGTGATCGTGGACTCAAACTTATGCCACTCGTCGCGCTTCTTTTTGAGGAAGAAGCTGTGGATGTGCTCGCCGAGGGCATCCTTCATAAACTGCGAGTCCTCAAATACGTCGAGCGCCTCTTTGAGCGAGCGCGGCAGCGGCGTGTAGCCGGCCTCGACCATCTGACGGTCGGTGAGCTTGAGCGTCTCGGCCGTGGCCTCGGGCGGGAGTTCCAGTTTGCGCTCGATGCCGTCGAGACCGGCCGCCAGCGTGACGGCGTTGACCAGGTACGGGTTGGCCATGGGGTCGGGGCTGCGAAGCTCGATGCGCGTGGACAGCTGCTTGCCGGGCTTGTAGACCGGAATGCGGATCATGCTCGCGCGGTTGCGCAGGCCCCACGTGGCGTACTGCGGCACGGAGTCGCCACCCGTGGTGATGCGCTTATACGAGTTGACCGTGGGGTTAGTGATAGCGCTGATCTCGCGCGCGTGCGCCAGGATGCCGGCCATGTAGTGCTTGGCGATATCGGAGAGGTGGTACTTCTCGTCGTCCTCGCCCCAAAAGACGTTGTTGCCGTCGTGGTCGAACAGCGACTGGCACAGGAACATAGCACTGCCATCCTCACCCGCCAACGGCTTGGGCATAAAGGAGGCGTGGCAACCGCTCTCGTAGGCCTGCTGCTTAATGATGAGCTTGGCCGTGGTGATGGCATCGGACATGCTCAGGGCCTCGGCATGGCGCAGGCTCATGCCGTGCTGCGAGCGGCCGGCGGCGTGGAAGGTGTACTCCACGGGCACGGACATCTTCTCGAGCGTGAGGACCGTGTTGCGACGCAGGTCGCGGGCGGCATCGCTCACCGAAAGATCGAAGTAGCCCACGTTGTCGAGCGGCTCGGGGGTGTGCTCGTCGGGGAAGTAGTAATACTCCAGCTCGGCGCCCACGTTGAGCAGATAGCCAGCCTTCTCGGCCTTGCGGAACATGCGACGCAGGGCATCGCGCGGGTCGCCGGCAAACGGCTTGCGATCGGGAGTGCACACGTCGCAGAACACGCGGGCGACGCCGTTGTGGCTCGGGCGCCACGGCAAAATCTGGAAGGTCGAAGCATCGGGAAACGCCAGCATATCGGCTTCCTCGGGCGTGGCAAAGCCCTCGATGGCGGAGCCGTCAAAGCCAATACCCTCCTCAAAAGCGACCTCGAGGTCCTCGGGGCTAATGGCAAAGTTCTTGAGGCGGCCGAGAATGTCGACAAACCACAGACGCACAAAGCGGATGTCACGCTGCTCTACGGAGCGGAGTACGTAATCGATGTTCTGCTGGTTCATGTCGCTCCCCTTTCTTTCGGGCGGGTTTCGACTGGTCTATATCGCAGATACTATCGCAGAAAAATGTTTCCGCAGGGTTAAAGCGTATCAAGCGCTCAAAAAACGTGCTTGAGCAGGCCGTTGCGAACGAGCGGCTAGCGCGAGGTCGAAGCGCGGTGTTCGATGCGGCCGGGGATCTCTATGCGCTTGGGAGCCAGCCTTGCGGCCTCGCCCACCGTGGTGGTGACCACATCGATGCGCTCGGACAGACGCTCGACCACGCGCTCGGCGATGGCGAGGGTGTCCTGCGCGGCCGTGGTCACGCCGCCAAAGAGCACATGGTTCCAAGGGTAATCGTCAAATGTCGCGATCTTGAGCCCAGCCGGCAACGAAGGTCCCAGCTGTGCCAGCGCCTCGGTCAGACGTAGGAAGACCAAGCCGTTGACGGCGATAAGGCCGAGCTTTTTACCTGCGTTGTCGCGAATAGTCTCGTCTAAGCGACCAACGCCCGTGGCACCGCCGTCGGCCAGGGTGACGACCTCGCCGGCCAGGCCGCGGCGCGAAAGCTCGTCGACAAAGGCCTCGGCACGCTCGCGACGCACAGGGCTGTCGTCGCTTGCCTCGGTGAGCAGACACAGGCGCTCGCTGCCCGCGACAGCCAAGGCGTCTACCAGGCCGGCGACCAGTTCACGGTTGTTGGAAGTCACCAGATCGACACCGCCGGCGGCAATATCGCGGTCGAGCAGCACGACGGGCAAGCGTCCCGCTGCCGCGGCGATTGCCTCGTCATTGCCGCCACAGGTGTTGACGACCAGGCCGTCCACGCCGGCATCGATAAGTCTGGTGAGCGACTCTGCCTCCTTGGCGGGGTCGTTGCCACTAATGGCCGTCATGAGCGAGCAGCCGCGCGCGGCGGCACTGGCGGAAAGCCCTTCGAGCATGGCGCTCGAGAACGGGTTGGCGATGTCGGCCAAAATCACGCCGATGAGGTTGGTACGCGAGCTGCGCAGATTGCGCGCGGCGGCACGTGGACGATAGCCGGTGCGCTCGATAACTGCCGCGATGCGAGCGCGGGTTTCCTCGGTCATCTGCCCGGGGCGGTTGTTGAGATAGCGCGAGACCGTGGCCGGGCTCACGCCCGCCTCGGCGGCAATGTCCTTGATTCTCATCTGCGCCATAGCGCACCCCGTTTCCCAATTGTCGGCGGTCTGAGCCATTTTAGGCATTTTTTAAAAATCTCGGTTGCAAAACGCTGTAGGTGAGTATACTACAACTCGAAACGAAACCGATTTCGTAAACCGATTTCGGCAAGCGTTGGCACGGAGGTGCAAAGACGCACCCTACCGTCTTGGCACCTCCGTGCCAACGCCATATCAAAGGTGTACGCACGAGCAAGAAGGAGCTGCGCGACCATGGGTAAAACGGTTCTTACCTTCGGCGAGATCATGATGAGGCTCTCGCCCAAAGACCATCTGCGCATTGAGCAGGCGACCGAGTTTGATGTCCGCTACGGCGGCGCCGAGGCAAACACCGCGCTTTCTCTGGCTTACCAAGGCGACAAGGCCGCTTACGTCTCCGTTGTCCCGGCCAACCGTCTGGGCGAGTGCGCCCTGCGTTCGCTGAAGGCCTACGACGTCGACACCACGCGCGTCGTGCGCCAGGGCGACCGTCTTGGTTCCTATGTTTTTGAGGTTGGTGCCTCGCAGCGCGGCAACGGCTGCGTCTACGACCGCAAGTACTCCGCCATCAACATGGCCAAGCGCGACGTCTTTGATTGGGACGAGATCCTTAACGGCATCGACGTCTTCTACTTCTCTGGCGTGACGCCCGCTGTCTCCGACGAGATGGCAGCTGCGTGCAAAGATGCCCTCACCGCCTGCCGCGCCAAGGGCATCACCACCGTGTGCGACGTTAACTATCGCGGCAAGATGTGGTCGCCCGAGAAGTCGCAGGCAACCATGAAGGAGCTCCTGCCGCTCGTCGACATCTGCATCGCCAACGACGAGGACGCGCCTGCCGGCCTCGGTATGACCTGCGTCTCCGGCTCCCTTGCCCACGGCATCGAGGAGCGCGACACCTACGTCGAGATGGCCCGTCAGATCTGCGCCGAGTACGGTTGCAAGAAGGTCGCCTCGGTCGTCCGCGACATCTCCTGCGTCGAGCGCTCCATCTGGATGGGCATGCTCTTTGACGCCGAGAGCGGCGAGCACTGGTTCTCCCCTGCTCACGACGTGCATGTGCTCGAGGGCGTTGCCGCCGGCGACGCTTTCAACGCCGGCCTCGTCCATGCCCTCATCAACGACTTTGACCCGCAGGACGCCGTCAACTACGCCATCGCGGCCTCGATCCTCAAGCTCACCATCAAGGGCGATTCCAATCTGGTGACCGCCGACGAGATCGCCGCTGTGGCCAACGCCGCCGACGGTGGCACCCGCGTCGCCCGTTAATTCGTTCCCCATTCCGCGGACTGCAGCTTTCCATACCCATACCTCTGCAGCCCGCTCCCCGATTCCTCCGGCCAGGTAGAACCACTTAGTCCCATTCCGGTTTTGTCTGGCATTCCTTCACGACTGGCCTCGTAGCCGGTTCCGAAATTGCTTGAACCCCAAGCAGTGCCTCCGATAACCAATCCGGAACCGGCTCATGGCCAATCTTCTTTGGCAATCACGCGCCCGCGCGCGCCTCACATCGAAAGGAACACCATGTTCGATCAGTTCTACACCACGCTTGAATCCCTGGGCATCGTGCCGGTCGTCGTGCTCGACAAGGTCGAGGACGCCGCTCCGCTCGCTCACGCCCTTATGGCAGCTGGCATGAAGTCCGCCGAGGTCACCTTCCGCACCGCTTGCGCTGCCGAGTGCATCGCCGCCATGGCCGAGGCCGAGCCCGAGATGTGCGTCGGCGCCGGCACCGTCCTGACCGTCGAGCAGGTTGAGCAGGCCCGCGCCGCCGGTGCCAAGTTCATCGTCTCCCCGGGTTACAACGAGGACGTCGTGAAACACTGCATCGACATCGACCTGCCCGTGCTGCCCGGCACCGTGACCCCCTCCGAGGTCACCGCCGCCGAGAACCTGGGGCTCAAGATCACCAAATTCTTCCCCGCGGCTCAGTATGGCGGCCTCAACACCATCAAGGCCCTCGCTGCTCCGTTTGTCGGCCATCGCTTTATGCCCACCGGCGGCGTGAACACTGCCAACGTCGAGGAGTACCTGAGCTCCTCCGCCATCATCGCCTGCGGTGGCACCTGGATGGTCAAGCCCGCCCTGTTCGCCGACGGCGACTTCTCCAAGGTCGAGCAGATCGCCCGCGAGGCCATGGACGTCGTCAAGAAGGTCCGCGGCTAGGTTTAGCTCTCTATCGTGAAAGGGGGCGTGCCCTAGACCTCGCCTCCTTTCTTTTAAAACGGCTCGGAAGCGCGCCGTTTCCGTCACGAACAAGAACCAAAACCGTCTTGTATGCTGATAGAACGTGACGGAAGCGACACGCGCCCGAGCCGCTTTGCTTTCCCGGCCAATCAACCGACTCAACATAATCCAGTCCACCAAAACAGCTGCGGCACCGTCTGGAGGAATGAACCCTTGCTTCCGGTCTTTTCCTCCAAGCGGCGCCGCAGCTTTTTCATGCCCCGGTAGCGCCTCGCACTTGCGGTGAAATACGGACTGCTTACGCCGCCAGAGCCGCAAAACAGTCCCTATTTAACCGCAACTAATAAAGAAGAGGACGAATTAGATTGCCGAGTCTTTGGGCAGCTCAAAGTAGTCGGGATGCAAGGCGATAACCGGGCCCTGTTCCTCGGGCATCAGATGCAGGTGCGTCTCTGCCAGATAGCTCGCCGTGTCGGTATCGCCCTTCTTAATGGCCTCGAGAATCCGGCGATGCTGCCGACGAATCGGCTCCCAATCCAGATCCTGCGACACCATACGTAACCAGTTGTATCGCTCAAAATGCGTGTTGACGCTCTTCATCCAATCCCACAACATATGACGGCCGGCAATCTCAAAACACGTCTCATGGAACAGGTTGTCCAGATCGAAAAAACGACGCGTTTCGCGATGGTCGAGCGACTCGGACTCGGCAAGAATCTGCTCCAGCCGATGCTTTTGCTCGGACGTGGCGGCCGAGCAGCATTTGATGAGCACGCTTCTCTCGAGCTTCTCGCGCAAGAAGCAGGCGTTCTCGGCACGCTCCATGCTAATTCTTGAGACATAGGTGCCGCTTTTGGGGCGGGTTTCCACCAGCTCCTGCTCACGCAGACGCACAAAGGACTCGCGAATGGGAGTGCGCCCGATTCCCGTCTCCTTTTCCAGACCAATCGCCGAAAGACGTGTGCCGGGCTTGAGCTCGGCATAGATGATCTTAGAGCGCAATGCGTTGTATGCCTGGTCTTGCAGGCTCTGATAATGCTGGTGCTGTTCCATAAAGCCCTCGGATAAAGCCCACGGTTTGTCGAATTTCATCACGTAATACTATCGCATCCCCCATCCCACGGCGATGTTTGAGGGAGAGGGCCGGGATTCGGCATTTGACCAACAAGTTGTTGCAATTAGGTGAACGTTCACCTAATTTCTTCTATTTCGCTTTGCAAATGGATTCCCGTGCGTATACTAAATCTCAACGAAACCGATTTCGTCAAGCCTGGGCAATAGGATGCTAAGACGCACCCTGCCATCTTGGCATCCTGTTGCCCACGCCATGCCATTTGCTTTTCTCCCGTCTCATTGAGCCCTTCAGTCCCATTCCGGCACAATGAGACATTCCCAGACGACTGACCATGGGGCCGGCTTTTCTGCCGTTAAGGCAGTGCCTCCGATAACCCTCTTTTTGCCGGCCCAGGTCAGACATTTCTTTTCAAATATCATTCAATCGAAAGGATGCAGCAGCATGCGACCGCTCATCATCATGCATGGCGAGAACATCGATTGGCGCCATACCGTCATCAGGATGCTCATGTATCTGGCGGGCGTTGCCGTGCTGGCACTCGGTATGAGCCTCCAGACGGCATCTGGCCTGGGCGTCGCCGCGCTCACGTGCTTTGCCACGACCCTATCCATGCTCACGGGCAAGACGCTCGGCTTTTGGATTACAACTACCTATGTCGCTTACATCGCGGCGCAGCTCGCCATCTTGCGACGCGAATTTCAACCGCGCATTTTGCTCGAGCTTTGCTTTTCAACGCTAATGGGCGGCTTCACCGATCTGTTCATGGCGTTCAACCCGCTGCATCCCACGGCGCTCCCCGCGCAGGTTGCGACCATGCTGCTCTCCCTCGCTATCACCGCATTTGGCGTCAGTCTCGTCGTCAACATGGGCGTTGTCCCCAACGCACCCGACGGCTTGGTGCAGGTCATTGCGGAAAAGCTCAAGCGCCGTTTTGGAGACGTAAAGGTCATGTTCGATTGCTCGCATGTCGCCGCCTCGCTCACGCTGTCGCTGGTATGCATGCACAACTTAGGCGGCTTTGGCGTAACCACCGCCATCTCGGCACTGTTCTTGGGCCACATCATCAACTTCGCCAACAAGCTGTTTGCCCAGCGATTCGTCCGCATGGCGTTTGGCGCCAAATAGCGAACAGCCGCGGAGCAAACGAGGCTCGAGTGCCCGGCATATCGATGTCGCAAATAACGACGCACGCGCTATACGGACGATGAGGAATAGCCCGTCGCAAACCCCGCAAGCGGAGCTATATGTTGCTATAACTTGACATAAATTGGTCCATTGCCAGCCGGCATGCAAAAGGCCCCAAGCCATTCGCGGCTTGGGGCCTGCCTGGTAACACAGGTCTTTCGGACTACGCTCGCTCGTATTTCGTGGCGCGGCCTGTCCCCTGTTTCATGATCGCGTTTCGGCTGAGCAGAGATTCGAGCGCGGACAATGTTCGCGCACGGCTCAGCCCCGTCTGTTTCTCAATCTCACTTCGCGACATAATTCGTCCGCCCGACAAGGCCTTAAGAACCTGAGCCTCTTCTCCAGACCCTTCAAAGGCATCGGTAACGGGCAACGCGACAGCTACCACGCCGCCACGAATATCAAAGACCGGCTGATTAATCGAATCGCGATAGGCACGCCTAATGCGCGCAATTCCCGTTCCAAACTTCTCGATATAGTCCAACTTTAAGAAGACCTCGGCAACGATGGGATTTCTGAGCACGGATATCTGTCCATACAGGTATTGCTCCGTCGTCAAGCCAGCGGGCAACGACCCGGGTGAAGTCACAACGACGCGATCATCATACAGAGCAACCTGAACATTCGCTTGCACGTCCCACGTCCGATGCACTAGAGCGTTTGCAACCGCCTCGCGGAATGCCTCGAGGGGAATCCGGTCGGTCTGAACACGCTCGACACCTTCGATGCGCTCATAACGATAGTAGCGCGCGAACATGGCAACTGCTCTATCAACCTGCTCAATTGCAGACAGGCCCGTCGTCGTCTCACGATCTAAAAGCACGTCCTCGGTGTCGCCAAAACGAACGCAGTCGATGCCCGGAAATTCGTTGTTATCCGCCAATATCGCCGCGGCATTGGTATAGCCATCCTTGCCGAGCAGGCGAAGCGTTCGCATGATATCCGACGTGAGCTCAGAAATGCCTAGATGCTCGATGCACTTGTGTTCGAGCGTATGAAAACTCAGGTCCTGGCGAGCCGAGGTGAGCGCATCGAACGTCAGATTGCTGCCTTCGAGCGTCAGCCTGCCGTATTCAAAACGGTCGACCTCTACCGTCGCCGAATCATTTCGCCTGTAGGCCTTCCCCTTGCTTCGATAGGGCTTGTCCTGCCCCTCGTAAACCGTAAGCGTTACAGTTCCGCGGTTCTCGTCGAGCTCGAGCGTGTAACGAGGCGCAGGATCCAGACTGTCATTAATCATGTTCTCGATGCGCAGACACTCCGCAACCGGGTCAGAAAGACCGACTGCAACACCACCGTCGTCAACGCCAAACTCTATCTTGCCCGTCCCGTAGTTTGCATAGGCGCTCACCGTTTTAAGAAACGTCGGCGTTACGCTTTCCTTGTATTCGACGGTAGGACTCTCTCTGACAACCATACGTACGGTCCTTCTCCTTTTCATGCTCATCTGAACCGTATTATAAGACGAAAAACATTTGCGTACGGCTTAGAATCAGACGCAAACTGTTTTCGTCTTATTTGCGTACGGAAACTAGATACAAATTTCACGTTCATACGACTATTTACCAAACGCATAGTGTTTTCGTCCGGCAATGCGTCCGTAATCCAAACAAAAAGGCCCCGAGCTCGTGTTGAACTCGGGACCTCTTGCGCCGCGCATCTATGAGAGGAGAAATGCGATGCGCACGGGCGCTACTCCATGTAGCAGATATCGCGACGAGCGGCTGCAACCGTTCACCTTTTAAAAGTGAACGTTCACCTGATTCTAGGAAAACCTGACTTTTAATTCCTCCGCTTCTCCTATACTGAACTTGTAATAGAAGCAAGACTTATATAGATGAACGTTTCTTTTGGAAGGATTGTAATGTCTAACCTTATGGACAGCTTCCGCCTGGACGGCAAGGTCGCGCTCGTGACCGGCGCCACCTATGGCATCGGCATGGCCATGGCCGAGGCACTCGGCGAAGCCGGCGCCAGGATCGCCTTTAACGCCCGTCACGCCGACAAGGTCGCCGAGGCCGAGAAGCACTACCGCGAGCTGGGCTTTGATGCTCACGGCTATGTTGCCGACGTCACCGACGAGGCCGTCGTCGCCGAGCTCATCGCCAAGATCGAGGCCGATTTTGGCACCACGCCCGACATTCTGGTCAACAACGCCGGCGTCATCCAGCGCACCCCGATGCTCGACATGAGCGCCGAGGACTTCCGTCGCGTCGTCGACATCGACCTCAATGCCCCGTTTATCGTGTCCAAGGCCTGCCTGCCGGGCATGATCGCCAAGGGTCACGGCAAGATCATCAATATCTGCTCCATGATGAGCGAGCTGGGCCGCGAAACCATCGCTGGCTACGCCGCCGCCAAGGGCGGACTCAAGATGCTCACCAAGAACATCTGCTCCGAGTTTGGCGAGGCCAATATCCAGTGCAACGGCATTGGGCCGGGCTACATTGCCACGCCGCAGACCGCGCCGCTGCGCGAGACGCAGCCCGATGGCAGCCGTCACCCGTTCGACCAGTTCATCATTGCCAAGACGCCGGCAGCCCGTTGGGGCACGCCCGAGGACCTGAAGGGTCCCGCCGTGTTCCTGGCTTCCGATGCTTCGAACTTCGTCAACGGGCACATTCTGTACGTGGACGGCGGCATCCTCGCATACATCGGCAAACAGCCGCAATAAGGAAACTGGGCGAGGCGGTCGGCAGTTAAGTCTGCTGCTCGGACAGTCCTGCGCAAGACGGAAAGCACATTAAGTGCTTTCCTTTGCGTGCGGAACTCGCGACAGACTTAACTGCCGACCGCCCGCATAGCTCATCGCGGGTTGGCTTTGCCGCCGCCCGCGCACAGAAACAAAAAACTGGAAGATTAAGTTGAAAGGTTGACTCAAATGAAGATCGCTCTAATCAACGAGAATTCTCAGAACTCCAAGAACCCTATGATCGAGGCTGCCCTTAAGAAGGTTGTCGAGCCCATGGGGCACACCGTCTTTAACTATGGCATGTATGCCGACGCCGACTCCAAGCCCCTCACCTACGTGCAGAACGGCATTCTTGCCGCCGTGCTGCTCAACTCCGGCGCTGCCGACTACGTCGTGACCGGTTGCGGCACCGGCGAGGGCGCCATGCTCGCCTGCAACTCCTTCCCCGGCGTGCTGTGCGGCCATGTTGCCGACCCGCTGGATGCCTACACCTTTGCCCAGGTCAACGATGGCAATGCCGTCGCCATGCCCTTCGCCCTCAAGAACGGCTGGGGCCAGGAGCTCAACCTCGAGTACACCTTCGAGAAGCTCTTTGGCTTTGGCTCGGGCAACGGCTACCCCGCCGAGCGCGTTGAGCCCGAGCAGCGCAACAAGAAGATCCTCGACGGCGTGCGCGCTGTGACCATGCGTCCGCTCGTCGACGTCCTGGGCGAGATCGATCAGGATCTGGTGAAGGGCGCCCTCGCTGGTGAGCACTTCCAGGAGTACTTCTTTGCCAACGCCACCGACGAGGCCATCATCGCCAAGGTCAAGGAGATCTTGGGCCTGTAATAAGGCCCACGGGGCGCACCGACCCCCAACAAACCGCCAGACAAAAGGCGCCGCGACGATCCATGTGTCGCGGCGCCTTTTTAGATTGGCTATCGCTTGAGTCACCGCAAGGCGGCCGCTCCCCTATTTGCCAAGAGCCTACAGCTCGCAGGCGACCTTGTAGCCGTCGCCGATGGCGTCGCGGATGTTGCCGCACTTCTGGGCATCGCCCAGCACGTGGGTGGCAACGCCGGCAACGGCAAGGTCATCGGCCAGCTTGGTGTTGGGGCGGTAACCCATGGCAAGCACCAGCGTGTCGGCGTCGGCGATGGTGTGGACCTCGCCGTCCTTTTCGTAACTGATGGTGTCCTCGGTAATCTCGGTCACCTTGGCCTCGGTCAGCACGTGAACGCCCTTGGAAAGCATACGCGTGATGAGGACCGCGCGACCGGCGCCGCCCTCGTTGGCGGCGAGCGTCTTGGTCATCTCGATAACGGTGACGTCGCGGTTTGCCGGCGACAGATCGTTGACCAACGGGGCCAGGTAATCGGCCGTCTCGCAACCGACGGTGCCGCCGCCCACAATGACGATCTTCTTGCCCGGGAAAGCCTTGCCGCCCAGCAGGTCATCAGCCGTCATGACCTGCTTAAAGCCCTGCATAAAGGCCGGGGCGATGGGTTCGGCGCCATAGGCCAGGACAACCTCGTAACCCGCGTAGTCGCGCTGAATATCCTCGGCCGAAAGCTCGGTACCAAAGACGCACTTCACGCCCGCCTCAGCAAGACGGCGATACTGGTACTTGATCACGCGGGTGAGTTCCTGCTTTGCCGGCGGAACGGCCGCGATGCGCATCTCGCCGCCCGGTTCGTCCTGCTTGTCCACGAGCACCACGTTATGGCCGCGCTTGGCGGCAATGTAGGCTGCCTCCATGCCCGCAGGACCAGCGCCCACAACCAGTACGTTCTTGGCCTCGGCGGCAGGCTCGTAGCCGGCCTCATCGCGCTCCACGTCCGGATTGACGGTGCAGGAGATGCGCTTGCCAAACATAATGCCGTTCAGGCAGCGCAGACAGCCAATGCAGGGGCGGATGTCGTCGGCGTTGCCGGCAGCGGCTTTGTTGCAGAACTCGGCATCACACAGATTGGCGCGACCCATCATGCAGATATCGGCAGCACCGTCCTCAATCAGCTCCTCGGCGATCCAAGCCTCGTTGATGCGGCCGACGGTGGCGACAGGAATGTTGACATGTTTTTTGATCTCGCGCGAGCAGGCGGCGTGCGAGGCCTGCTGGGTACCGGCGGCGGGAATCGCGGAGCCGCGCTTGATGGTGGTACCACCCGACACATGAATCATGTCGACACCGGCCTTCTCCAGGCGACGCGAGACGTAGATCATGTCGTTGAGGGTCAGGCCGCCATCGGTGTACTCATCGCCCGAAATGCGGACGTCGATGATAAAGTCCTTGCCGCAGCGCTCGCGAATCTCGGCGATGACTTCGAGCAGGAAGCGCATGCGGGCGTCGAGCGAGCCGCCGTACTCGTCGGTGCGCTTGTTGTAGAGCGGAGTCAAAAAGCCGCCGAGCATACCGTGGGCGTGCGCCGCATGGACTTCGACGCCATCGACGCCGGCCTTCTGCATGCGCACGGCAGCGTCGCCAAACTGATGCGTGAGCTCGTGAATCTCGTCGACCGTGATGGGGCGCGGTGCCTCGCGGGCGTAAGACGGGCCCACAAAGGACGGAGCGATCAGGCGAGGCGTGCCCGGAATGTTAAAGGCCATGTAGGCGGGGTGGAAGAGCTGCGGCATGATCTTGCAGCCGTACTCGTGGACGGCCGCGGCGAGCTTTTCCCAGCCGGGGATAAACGTGTCGTCGTAGCAGCACATGTCACCCGGCAGATAGGTATAGGTAGGCTCGACCGTCACGACCTCGGTGATGATGAGGCCCACGCCGCCCTTGGCGCGGGCACGGTAATGATCGACCAAGTCGTCGGTCACATAGCCGTGATCGGCCAGGTTGGTAGATACCGGCGGCATAAAGACGCGGTTCTTGACCTCGGTCGTACCGACCTTGATCGGGCTAAAGAGCATCGGGTAGGCGGAGGACTCCATACAAGGTTCCTTTCGTTTGAGCCGCTCGGCGGCAGTTGCTAACGTACCTATCGTATCAGCAACCGCGCTGTACCCGACCGTACACGCTCCCCCAGCTTTTACTCAGCCCACAAAAAGTTGCGGTGGAATACGGAGTAGATAAGGCCTTTGACAGCCAAAACAGTCCGTATTTCACCGCAACTGATGGATGGGATGGGTTAGATGCCCAGGTAGCTGGTCATGCCTTCGACGGCGAGCTTGGCGCCGGCTACAGCATGGACCACAGTGAGCGGGCCGTTGACCACGTCGCCGGCGGCAAAGACGCCCGGCACGGTGGTCATGCCGTGCTCATCGACCGAAAGAAGGCCACGATGGTCGGTCTCCAGACCGCCCGTCGTAAGCACCAGCTTGTCCTTAGGCACTTGCGAGGCCGCAATCACAACCGTGTCGGCGGGCACATGGTCAAGTTCTTCCTCGGAGCCCACCACGTTGTCGTCCTCGTCAAAGATAGCCGTCTCGAACACCGGACCGTTATCGTCGATGGCGCAGATCGCCTTGCCGCGCACGATCTCGGCACCATCAAGCTCGGTCAGCTCGACCTCGTCATCGATGGCCGAGATATGGCGCGATCGGGCATACACGGTAACCTTGCGAGCGCCCGAGCGCAGAGCCGTACGGGCAACATCCATGGCCACGTTGCCGGCGCCGATAACTGCCACGTTCTGACCGATCGCCACGCTCGTGGGATCGACCAGGTAATCGATACCAAACAGTACGTTACCACGCGACTCGCCGGGAATACCCAGCTTGCGGGCGCGCCAGGTACCGGTACCGACAAAGACTGCATCGTAGCCGTCGCGCAACAGGTCGTCGATATGCAGCGCGCCGCCAATGGTGGTCGAGGGACGGACGCGTACGCCAAGCGAGCACATCACGTGACGGTACTTTTGCACGAGAGCACGGGGCAGGCGAAACTCGGGGATGCCGTACTCCAGCACGCCGCCGATCTCGGGGCGTTGCTCAAACACCGTGACGGCACAGCCCAGCTGGGCCATCTTAATGGCCACGGTAATGCCGGCAGGACCAGAACCGACCACGGCAACCTGCTTGCCGCACGACGGCGCGGGCTTCCACTCCTTACGGTCCAAATATGCCGTCGAGATATAGTTCTCGATACTCGAAAAATGCACCGGTGCGCCCTTGCGGCCCTGAATGCACGCGCCCTCGCACTGGCCCGAATGGTTGCAGATCATGGAGCAGACCGCGCTCATGGGGTTGTTCTGGAACAGCAGCTCACCTGCCTCTTCCAGACGACGCTGCTTAAACAGGTCGATGACCTGCGGAATAGGCGTCTGCACCGGGCAGCCTTTAAGCTGGCAGAACGCCCTTTTGCAACCTAGGCAACGATTCGCCTCTTCGACAATGTGGATAGCCACGCAACTCCCCTTTTTGATGTAATCCAATGAGGCGACGATAAAAACCCTTCACCGCCGCCCCCAGTCAAGCAAACTCAATATGCCGCCACGGCAAAAGCCAATGCTATATCTCGCGATGCGGAGCCCCGCAGCGAGCGGACATGCGCTCGAGTGTCGCCAGGCAGCTAGCCGCCGTCGCCGGCACGCTGTTCTCGACCACACAAGGAATCCCCGAACAGGCGGCAGCCGCCCAGGCCACCACGGGCTCAAAGTCATAGCGGCCCGTCTCGCCCACGCCGTGGCACACCAGGCGAGAACCCGTACCATCGCACCAGCCGGCTTCGTCCTCGTTGTCGACGACCTCAAAATCCTTGGCGTGCAGCACGCGAATCTTACTGCCGCATAAGTAGAGCATACGCGCGGTGATTTCCTGCGCCTCGCCAACGACGCTGGGATGCAGCAGCGACACCGGGTCGTAGATCACGCCGAGCGCCGGGCTCGGGACGCGCTCCAGCACCTCACGGCAGCGATCTGGCGTGTTGACCGTCTCGTTCCAGCCGGGCTCGATCAGTATTTGCCCACCCACGGCCTCGGCGCACTCGCAGACGCGCGCGAGTCCATCCATAAACGCATCGAGTGCCTCGTCGGTCATACGGTCGTCAGCAACGCAGTTCTGCGCATTGGGACGACCGGTCTCGGTGCCAACCGGACAGCCGCCGAGCATCTGAGCAAAGTTCAAGCACGCCTCGTACTCGGCAAAGTTATCCGTGAGCTGTTGTCGATCGGGCGTCGCCAGATTCTTATAACAGCCGAGCACGGCGACCGAAACGCCCGCCTCATCGAGCACCGCACGCAAATGCTCGGCGAGCTCGCGGGTCAGACCGCATCGATCGATTCCCATTGATGCGTAGAGCACCTTGCTCGGCAGCTGAATGCACGAAAAGCCCAGCTCTCCTGCCATGCGAATGCGTTCCTCGACGGTCCCCTGCGGAAGGTCGTGTAAACGCACGCCCGGAGTAATGGCCCCCACGCTATTCACGCCCCTTATGAGCATTGATGCCCGGCGTGTAGCCGCCAAACGGGTCATCGATGGAGCACACGCCCGAAGGGGCAAGCGGATCGCGCTTACCGGCCAACTTGTCATGATGCATAGTCTCGATATAGGCGAGCACCAGCGGCGCCACGCCCTTCGCGTCGTTTTTGACGACGGGCTCGCTCATGTAGTAGCCAAACGTGCCCTCGCGGTGCGCGGTGTTGCCAAGACCCGCCACCAGGCAGATGTTGTCGAGCGCCAGCTGTCCGTCGCGCTCGGACAGGCACGTGTCGCAGATGCCCTCAAACGCACGGCGGCCGTACTGGTAGTAGCGCTCGCCCAGCACGCCCAGGCGCACGCCCTTCATGATGGCGTTGGCGAAGATGGCGCTGCCCGACTCCTCCAGATAGTTGGGGGCGATATTGGGCAGGTTGATGACCTGGTGCCACATGCCGGTCTTCTCGTCCTGATACGGCAGCATGGCGTCGATCAGGTCGTGGAACATCTTGCGGATCTCGTCCTTCTCGGCCGACATCGAGGGCGGCATGAGCTCCCAGGTATCGATGAGCGCCATGGCGAACCAGCCCTCGGCGCGCAGCCAGAAGTTGGCCGAAAGGCCGGTGACGGGATCGCACCAGAACTGCTTGCGGCTCGCGTCGTAGGCGTGATAGTACAGGCCGTTGAGGGGGTTGCGCATCAAATCGTGCACCACTTGGAACATATGGAAGCTATCCGAGCAGGCACGGCGGTTGTGGAAGCTCAGCTCGTACTGCATGTAGAACGGCTGCGCCATGTACATGCCGTCGAGCCAGATCTGGTTGGGGTAGACGGCCTTGTGCCAAAACACACCCTCTTTGGTACGCGGCTGGGTCTCGAGCTGACGATAGATGGTATCCATGGCGGCGCGATATTTGGGCTTGCCCACCAGGTCATAGAGTTTGTAGAGGGTTTTGCCCGCGTTGACGTTGTCGAGGTTGTACTCCTGGGGATCGTAATGCTTGATGGTGCCGTCATCCTGGACAAAGAAGTCGATATAGTCGTCGGCGAAGGTCAGGTAACGCTGCTCGCCGGTGATCTCGTACAGCTCGATGAGTGCCTTGATCATGCAGCCGTCAATGTAATTCCAGGTGTTCTCCTTGCCGGCTCGAAGCTTTTCGATGTTCCAGGCCGGCGCCTGAGGCGTAGAGGTCTCGATCAACTGCTCGATATAACGGTCCAGAATCTGATTGCAACCCATTGCTGTCCCCTCTGACGTTATTGATGGGTGAACGTTTCCCCCAGTGTAACGCGAACGGGGATTATAGGGTGAACGTTAACCCTATAATCCCCGTGAACGGCAAACTTTTAACGGCAAACGGCGGTGAGGCCCGCAGCGATGCGATGCGCCAGGCGCTCATAGCCGGCAGGGCTGTAATGCAGACCGTCCGGCATGTAGAGCTCGCGGTGCTCCGGCAAAAACGGGCTGATACCGCTTTGCGCATAGAGGTCGATCACCGGCACCGAGTAGCGGTCGCAAACCTCCAGCATCGCCTGCACATAGGCGTCTTGCGTCAGGCCCAGATGGTTGGCCTCGTTGCTTGCCGGGATATCCTTCTCGTGCTTTCCGCTCGTCTTGCACGGCGTCATAAACACGAGCCTCGACCGGGGCGAGCGAGCCGTGATGGTACGGACGAGATAATCGAGCGCGCCATAGAACTCGTGTACGTCGGTGCTGCCCGGCTCGCCTAGCGACACGTTACGGCTAAAGTCGTTAACGCCGCCAAAGACGATGCAGATGTCTGCCGCGTGATCGATGCCGTCCAAACGCTCGACAAACGAATCGGTACGGTCGGCCTTGACGGCAATACGCGAACCCTTAATACCAAAATTCTCGACCGTAGCGCCGCCCAGCAGCGCTCCTAGATGCGAAGTCCAGGAGATATCGTTGCCTCCCCCACCGCATCCGTTATCGCCCCAGGTGGTCGAGTCGCCAAAGCAGCAGATGGTCGATTCGCTCAAGTTTTTCGGTTCCATATTCTTCTCCTCACCCGCACACCGGCGGTCATACAGGCACATACCGTTCATTCGCAGCATGCCGAGGGACTATGCGTTGGCACATTCCGCAACTTGCGAATCGAGCCATTCGATATCCTCGGCAAGATGCGCCACGCCAAGATGGTGTCCACCCGGACACACCTCGTGCCGCAGACCTCCTCTGCGGCCCAGCAACTCGTAGGCATCGCGCACGATTTTGAGTTGCTCGTCAACATTTTTGAGCCCGCGTGCCCCATTCAGATGATCCTCTTCGCAACTTTGGACCAACAACGGCCGTGGCGCGATGAGCGAGGCGATGTCACCCATATCGAGCAGACGCCAGAGTCCAGGCGTGTAATTGCAACTGCAGTTGCCGTTGAGATGCAGCAGCGAGTCATCGACACCGTACAGATAGCCCGAGACAAACGCCTTGCGCACGCGCGGGTCAAGCGCGGCCAGGTACAACGTCATGTAACCGCCGCCCGAAAAACCAAAGCAGCCCAGGTCGTCCAGGGCAATGTCACCGCGTGTCTCCAAGTAATCAATCAAGCGCATGTTGTCCCAGGCGTTGAGGCCCGCGACCGTAAGACCCAGCGGCTCGGCCATACGTGCTTGATTCAGACACGTACCGCGCAGGTAGCTGTTCTCGTCGTCGCCCTGGCCCTTCCAATCGCGACGGTATCCCCAACCACGCGCATCGGGGCAGACGGTCACGTAACCCATGCGCGCCAAACGCAGACCGTAGTCGTAATTGAACTTACGCACGGCATCGTCGACCGCCGGCACGCCCGCAACACCGGCTATGCTTGCAGCACCCGCCCCCTGGTGACCATGCGGGCAGATATAGCAGCGCTTGAGTCCCCGCTCGTCAAGCTTGGGGCGGGACGGCTCCAACAGGTAAAACGGCATCCACACATCGTGCTCAACCTGCAACACCGCATGAGTACGCACGATGTTGCCGGCAACCCGCACACGATTGAGCTCACGAATCTCAATCGGGGCGCGGTCCATAAGCGAAAGACCCAAAATATCGTACAGACGAGTCCTGGTCGCAGCCTTCCATGCCTCAAAGTCTGTGGGAGTCTTGCCCGTAAATGCGGCCGAGCGCCCTTCGTGCTTCAGTCGGGCGCGCAACGCAGGTTCGTCCTCGTAGTACGTCTCGATGTGCACGGTGCGGCCATTGGCAGATAGCCCGGCCGTCTCTACCGCATCACCGTCGCCTCCCTCGGGATCCCAACCATCCGTGCCGGCAAGCACTCGGTCACGCGCATAGCGTTCGGAATCCTGACCGGTCGGGCAATGCGCCCACGGCACCCAAGCGGCAGCATCACCCGCCGGGCCAAACAGGGCACCGCCGGCATACAGGGTGCCGTCATGTGCCGCTGGCTTATTCCAATCCCACCAGCCCTCGGACTTGATATGCGAGCCCAGCCAGCAATCGATAAGCACGGTCTGGGCCCATTCGCGCCACGGGCGACCCAGGTAGACCGAACCGGGCGCCATGTCGTCCGGCGCCGTGAAGGAACAACCGTGAAACACAAAACCACAGGGCTCGCCCTGGGGCGTCGAGGCCGCCGTAACGTAGCCGTTCACGTCCATATCGCGGTTGAGCGAGCGAATCTCACACCCCTCAAAGTAGGCACGCGCGCCGCCAAAGATAAAGTCGACATCGCCCTCGATCCGGCAACGTCGAAAATACTGCCGCCCCACGCGGCGCGGGGCGAACTGCTTGGGGCCTATAAAGCCGCCCGGCTTGGCCTCGCGCGGCGGCAGCGGCCCCAAAAAGAGCGTGTCCTGGTGTCCCTTAATGCAGCAGGCATCGACAACCAGGCGGTCACCATCGGCATACAGGGCAATCGCCTGACCGACCTCGCGCCCATCACCGGCGTTGTTTTCGATTGTTAGACCCGCAAGCGTCACGTCGTCGGCATCGACCAGCACCGTGTACGTACGGAAGGTGCCGAGTCTTCCATCCTGGCCGCTACCATCTTCCGAAGACATCTTGGCACCCAGGCCTCCCACGATACGCACGCTGTCGGCCGTCTCGCCCTCGAGCGTCACATGCGGACGACGAATTTCGACCCGTTCGCGGTACTCACCCGGCGCCACCAGCACGCGCACCGGCACGGTCACATCGGGCACACACCGCTCCGCCGCCTCGAGCGCCGCCGAAATGCTGCGATACGCGCCTTCGCGTTCGAGCGATACCTCAAAGAGCTGTTCTTTGCCACTCATCTGTCATTACGCTTTCTGTCACAGAACACCCACCATGCAATACCGGCACCTATAGATTGCGTGCGACAGCCGGGCAGACCCGACCGTCGCACGCCTCAACATGCCGTATTCACTTGTGCAGGAGCACTACCCTAGGCGCGGATAACCTTGTCTACGTTTTGCAGCTGCAGCTCGTCGCCATCCTGACCCTCGATGCGCACGTTCTGCAGGTCGAGGACTTTCACGTTCTGCGCGATGATGCCCTGGCGCACCATGGGCTCCACGCCGCAGGCCATGGCCGGCACAAAGGGCTCGGCATCGGCGGCAAAGGTCACATGGACATCCTGGAACGTCAGGCGCGTCACCTTGCTCTCGGGAAGGCCCGTGATATAGGCCGCGGCCGCATGGCAGTTGGTGGCCTCGATATCGCAAAACGTCGTGGCGCCAAAGCCGGGCGTACGGTCGTCGACGGGCAGCGCCTCGCGAGACTGCACGTAGTCGGTCTTGCCGTCCTTGTCGCAGAAGTAGAACGAGTTGACCACGAAGGGCGTAAGCACCTTATCCATGCGAATGTGCTCGAAGGTGATGCCCTCGTTGACGGCGTCCTTGCCGCGTCCGCGGCGTGTCTTGACGCGCAGGCCGCGGTCGGTGCGCTCAAAGAGGCACTTGCTCACGGTGAGGTCCTTGATGCCGCCGGCGGCCTCGGATCCCAGCACCACGGCGCCGTGGCCGTCGTGCATGTAGCAGTGCGAGATCAGCACGTCGTGCGTGGCGGGACGGAGCTCGGGTTCAATGCCCAGTTTGCCGCTCTTGATGGCGATGCAGTCGTCGCCCACCGAGAACTGACAGCCAAGGATGCGAACAAAACCGCAGCTCTCGGGATCGAAACCGTCGGTGTTGTGGGAGTTCTTGGGACCCTCGATGGACAGGCACAGGGCATCGACGTGCTCGCACAGAATGGGATGGATATTCCACGCCGGGCTGTTGCGCACGGTAAAGCCGGCAAGACTCACGTTTTCGCACTCGGACAGGAAGATCATGCGCGGGCGGGCGATCTCGCGGCCCTCCTCGGGACGGAAGATGTTCTTAAAGTCCTTGTTCCACCAGTTGTCCTCGGCAAAATCGGTCTGGCCGTCGATGGCGCCGCGGCCATAGATGCACACGTCGTGCACGCTCAGGCCCGTAAAGGTCGAACAGTAGGTCGAGAAGCTCTCGCCCTCCCAACGGCCCAGGGGCAGCATATCGGTGCCGGCGTACCCAGCCCCCTCGTCACCCGTGACCGTGCCCGGAATGTAGGCAAGCGCCGCGCGGTCGTAACGGGCCAGCAGCACCGCGCCCTCGGCGAGCTCGATGTTGATATTGCTCTTAAGGAAGAGGGACTTGATGCGGTAGTTGCCGGCGGGGATCAGCACGCGCCCGCCCTTGGGGCAGGCCATGATGGCAGCCTGAATGTTGGTGGTGTCATCGTGCTCGGCATCGCCCTTGGCGCCGCAGTCGCGAACGTTGATGGTAAAGGGCTCCGCCGGCGTGGTGACGCCTACGCTCAACTCGCGCTCGCCGCAGACAAAGCGGATCAGGTTGCGCTTGCCGGGGGTCAGGCCATCGACATAGGTCTCGACCGTATTCGTGGTACCGGCGGGCTCATCGTTGACAAAGATCTCCCACGTATCGGCACAGGTAAAGTAGCCGCCATCGTCGAGCTCGATAACGGCCGCGCGGGCATTGCGCCAGATAACGTTCGTCTCCATGGGTCTCTCCCTCAAATGTAATCAGAAGATCATACTACTCGTTTTTAAAAAAGGGCCGTACCCGCCGGTGGATCTCCGGTGGCACGGCCCTGTGGTTTGGACGATGCGCCTGCCCTACTCGGCGGGAATTACGCTGCCGTCCTGGAAGCCAACATTGTTGTGGGCGAAGCAGTCCTCGTACTTAAAGCCGGAGAGCTCCTCGCAAAGCGCCTTGACCTCGGGCTTGACGTCGGCCATCTTGCCACCCTCCTTGACACGGTGGATCTCGTCGCAAAGGATGTCGCACTGCTCCTTGTCAATCTTGATGCCGCGGGCAAGGACGGCCGCGAGCAGGAAGAAGCCGGCGCAGCCGATGAGCATGTAGCCGCAGATGTACAGAGGCACGGTGGCGGGCTGGGTCACGGCGTCGCTGTTGCCGGCGGTCTGAATGAAGCCGGAGGCAGCAAGGACGATAGCCCATACGTTGACGGCAACAGCCTGGGCGATCTGCTGGCAGAGCTGCTGTGCGGAGCTGTAGATGCCCTCGCGACGACGCAGGGTGATGAGCTCGTCGACATCGGGGATGTAGTTGAGCAGAACATCGGGCAGATACTGGAAGCCAACGTAGAAGAACTTCCAGATGGCGAAGATGATGGGGTAGGCGATCATGGCGATGGCGACCGTGGAGGTGCCGTTGATCTGACCAAAGGCGAAGTAGTTGTAGGCGATGATGCACGCGGCGCAACCGACGTTTGCCAGGTACCAAGACTTGTGGAAGCCCTTCTTAGCCATGAGGGCGACCCAGATGGCGGTGCAGACGATAGCGACGACCTTGCCGGGCATCTCCATCACGGACTCGTAGGACTTAGGAATCTGCAGACAGTAGACGATGAAGAAGGACAGGCACGCAGACCAGCAGGCAGCGGCGAGCTTCGTGGAGACCTGCGCATACAGGACCTTGCGGAAGGACTTGTTGCGGAAGGTAGAGATAACGTCGATGAAAAACTTCTTGATACCCTCGCCGACGCTCTCGATCTTCTCCTGAGCGACCTCCTCGGGAGTGTGCTCCCACGTGGACAGGTACACGCACAGCAGCGAGATTGCCATGACCGAAGCGTTAATCGTAGCAATAATGAAGTAGCTGAACGGGTTGGTCTCGCCGAAGGTGCCAAAGCCAAAGCCGACGAGTGCTGCCATCAGGAAGCCGGCAGCGTTACCAAAGAGGTGCTTGTAGCCGGTGAGGTACGTACGCTCCTTGAAGTCGTCGGTCATCTCGATGGTAAGCGGCGACAGGTTGGCGGTGCAGAACGTGTACGCGACGTTGTAGATCAGGTACAACACAAAGTAGTACGGGAAACCAAACGGCGTAGCCACAAAGATGAGCGGCTCGGCGACCATCATCGGGATAGCCAGCAAGATCCAGAAACGGCGGCGGCCAAAGATGCGGCCGATCTTAGTAGCGTAGAAGTTATCGGCCACAAAGCCCATGAGCGGGCACAGAATGGCGTTGAGATAGATGGCGAACGAGCTGATCAGCGCAGCCTCGCCTGCGGACAGACCACACTCCGTGGACAGGAACAGCACCATGTAGCTGTGCGTAAAGCTCAGGGCACCGGAGTTGAGCATGCCGCCCATACCAAAGCCCAAGCGCGTCCAGAATGTGATCTTGCGCTTTTTACCGATCTTGTTAGTCATCGAGCTCCCTCTCTTTTCTCGATTGTCTTGTAACAAGACATTGGAGTCCATACCGATGTCTGTCTGCATATCGCCCACTCGTAGGGTGAACGTTTAGCTAGATTATGCGCGATTGCATATGATAGGTGAACGTTCACTTGTATATTATCCTTGAACGGTCGTTTTTTGCCGTTAAACGGACATCTGACTTGAAAAAAAATCACGATTACATGGGTATTGAGTGTGTTTAAATTTGAGGTCGATTAGGTGAACGTTTATTGTTTTCGCTGCTCCCGTACCCTCAGGAAGACACGCCCGAACAGACAGAACAAACATGGCCCCGCCGGGAACACTCCCGACGGGGCCATGGTCAATAGCGCCCTATGCGAACCCATTTACCGCTACAGGCAGACGCCATCCTTCCAAATGCTGATCTCGTGGCAGCCGCGACGCTCGGCACTCGTAAGCTTGCCGCTCGCCGTTTCTAGCACCAGCTGGTACAGGTCGTGGGCAGCCTCGTCGAGCGTACGCTCGCCCGTGGCGACCACGCCGGCGTTAAAGTCCATCCAGTTGGCCTTGTGGTCGCACAGACGCTGGTTGGTGAACACCTTGAGCGTAGGCGCCGGTGCGCCAAACGGCGTGCCGCGGCCGGTCGAGAACAGGATTACGTGGCAGCCGGCAGCCGTCAGGGCCGTGGTGGATACCATGTCGTTACCCGGGCCGCACAGCATGTTCAGGCCATGCTTGGTAGCCTGACCGGCATACGGCAGCACGTCGACGATGGGGGCAGATCCGCCCTTTTGCACGCAGCCGCAGCTCTTGTCCTCGAGCGTGGTAATGCCGCCGTCCTTGTTGCCGGGGCTCGGGTTCTCATAGACGACCTCGCCGTGGCTGATAAAGTAGTCCTTAAAGCCGTTGAGCATGTCGGCAGCTGCGTTAAAGACGTCCTGGCTCTCACAGCGATCGAGCAGAATGCTCTCCGCGCCAAACATCTCGGGAACCTCGGTGAGCACCGACGTGCCGCCGCGGGCGACAACCATATCGCTCACGCGACCGATCGTGGGGTTGGCGGTAATGCCCGAAAGACCGTCAGAGCCGCCGCACTTAAGGCCAATGACCAGCTCGGAGGCAGGAATGGGCTCACGCTTGGCCTGCTTGGCCAGGTCGGCAAGCTCGGACAGAATCTTGTGACCCTCGACCTGCTCGTCGGCTACATCTTGGCAGGCGAGGAATCGAACGCGCTCGCGATCGAAGTCACCGAGCTCGTCGAGTACCTGCTGGTGCGTGCAGTTTTCGCAACCGAGGGACAGGAACAGCACACCCGCAGCGTTTGCGTGACGCGAGAGCGCCACCAGCAGACGGCGCGTCTGGGCATGGTCGGCACCGGTCTGCGAGCAGCCAAAGGGATGCGGGAAGTAGTAAACGCCCTCCAGCGAGCCCTCGACCAGATCCTGAGCCTGCTCGCACATGGCACGTGCGACCTCGTTGACGCAGCCGACCGTGGGGATGATCCACAGCTCGTTGCGCGTGGCGGCGCGGCCGTTAGCGCGGCGGAAACCCATAAAGGTCTCGGGCTCAACCGGCTCAACGACCGGATGCGTCGGGTTGTAAGCGTACTCGACCTCGCCCGAAAGGTTGGTCTTGACGTTATGCGTATGAAGCCACTGACCGGGCTGGATGTCGCCCGTCACGTGGCCGATAGGAAGACCGTACTTGACGACGTCCTCCCCCGCCGTAATGGCGCGCACGGCCATCTTGTGGCCCTGCGGAATATCCTCCGCGGCAACGACCTCGCCCACCCCGGGAACCGCGACGGCGGTGCCCTTGGCAAGCGGCGACAGCGCGACGATCACGTTGTCGGCCGGATTGATCTGGATAGTATTCATTACAAAGAGTCCTAACCCTACAGGTTGAGCAGAAGTCAGCGGGCGCCCGTCAGTTGCCCGGCGGGCGCACAGAAGGATTTAGGCCTGGGCGTTGGCAAATGCCTGCTTGGCGCCCTCGGCGCGCACAACGGCAAGCGCGTTGACGACAAACTCCTCAAGGCCGGCGATCTGCGTAAGGTCCTCGCCCCACATCTGCTCGTTGCTGAGCACATCGTGCACCAGCTCGGCATCGTCTGCACCGGCGTGGGCGGCGTAGAAATCGAGCACGAAGGCATCGTCCTGAGCGGTGTACTCGGTGCCGTCGGCGCGGCGCAGGTGCAGGCCGTCACCCTCGCGAGCAACGAGCTCCTGCGTATAGAAGGCAATGAGCGTAGCGAGGCTCGTCGCCAGGCACTTGGGCAGGCTGCCGGTCTCGGCAACATAGTCCTTGAGCGTGGGCAGGTCGCGAGCACGCCATTTGGCGGTTGAGTTGAGGCAAATGGAGAGCAGCGCGTGGTCGATAAACGGGTTGTCGAAGCGGTTCTCGACGGCGGCGGCAAAGGCCTTGCAGTCCTCGACATCCAGATCGGCGGCAAGCGTCGGGATGACCTCGTCGTAGAGCATGGTGTTCATGAAGCCACGGACGGTCTCGTCGTGCATGCAATCGCGCACGATGTCAAAGCCGGCAACCCAGGAGCCCGGAACAAAGGCAGTGTGGGCGCCGTTGAGGATGCGGACCTTGCGCTTCTTGTACGGGGTGACATCGGGGGTCACAAAGACGCCCGGCAGGCCGGCCTTCACGAAGGGAAGCTTCTCGGCAAGTGACTCGTCGCCCTGGATACCCCACATCTGGAAGGGCTCGCGCACGGCCAGGAAGGGATCCTCGTAGCCCAGGCGCTCGGCCACGGCAGCGGCCTCCTTGGGGTCGCGGATGCGGCCGGGGACGATAGTGTCGACGAGCGTGGTGCAGACGGTGCAGTCGTTGGCCATCCACTGCGAGAACTCGTCCTCCCAGCCCCAGTCGCTCACGTACTGGTTCATGATGCGCAGCAGCTCCTCGCCGTTGTGATCGATGAGCTCACAGGCGAGCACGATGACGCCCGGCTTGCCGGCGGCCCAGCGGGTGTGGAGCACCTGGGCAAGCTTAGCGGGGAAGCTCGCGGGCGGCATGTCGTCGGCCTTGCAGGACGGATCGTAGGCAATGCCAGCCTCGGTGGTGTTGGAGACGATAATCTCCAAATCGTCGGAGACGGCGACCTCCATCATGGCGCGGTAGTCGTCCTCACGATACGGATTGAGGCAGCGGCTGCAGGCGCTGATCACACGGGACTCGTCGACCGTGTTGCCGCTCTCCTTGCCGCGCACCAGCACGGTGTACAGGTCGTCCTGGGCATTGATGCCGTCGGCAAAGCCAAAGGCGCCGCTGATGGGCTGCACCATGACAACCTTGCCGTTCCAGCCGGTTGCCTCGTTGCCCATGTCAAAGAAGCGGTCGACAAAGGCGCGCAGGAAATTGCCCTCGCCAAACTGCAGAACCTTCTCGGGCGCGTCCTTGGGCAGCAGGTAGCCCTTGTAGCCGATCTTCTCGAGCGTCTCGTAGCTGATGTTCTCCATCGATGTCTCTCCTTAGATTGCTGTTAGCGTGCAGGCAAAACGGGGGCGCCGCGTGTGGCAACGGCGCTCCCGAGTTCGGTGTGATTCGATGCGGGTTTAGGCCTCGACGGTATCCAGGTCAAAGCCAAAGTAGCGGACCGCGTTGTTGTAGCTGATGTCGCGCACGATGGCTCCCAGCAGCTCCATGTCGGCCGGATACTTGCCCTGCTCGACCCACTCGCCGATCACGCCGCACAGCACGCGACGGAAGTACTCGTGACGCGGGTAGGACAGGAAGGAGCGGGAATCGGTAAGCATGCCCACAAAGTTGCCCAGCACGCCCTCGTTAGCCAGAGCCGTAAGCTGCTCGCGCATACCGATCTCGTTGTCGTTGAACCACCAGGCAGAGCCGTTCTGGATCTTGCCGGCGGTCGGAGCCTCCTGGAAGCAGCCCATCACGGTATCGATCATGGTGTTGTCGATGGGGTTCAGGCTGTACAGGATGGTCTTGGGCAGACCCGTGGACTCCTGGATGGAGTTGAGGAAATCGGCCAGCTGGTCGGACGGCGTGTAGTTGGAGATGCAGTCGTAGCCGGTATCGGGACCGAGCTTGGCGAACATAGCGCGGTTGTTGTCACGCTTGCAGCCAAAGTGCAGCTGCATGGCCCAGCCAAGGCGGACATACTCGCCGGCGACGAACTGCATAAAGGCCGTCTTGTACTTGAGGACCTCGTCCTCGGTAAGCGGCTCGGCGGCAAGGCCCTTGGCAAAGATGGCCTCGATCTCGTCGGCGGTAGCCGGAGCGTACATAACGTAGTCGAGCGCGTGGTCGGAAGCGCGGCAGCCCAGCTCGTGGGCAACGTCGTAGCGCTTGGAGATGGCGGCCTTCATGCCCTCGAAGTCGCTGATCTCAATGCCGGCAACCTCGGAGAGATGCTTGCAGTAGTCGGCGAACTCCTGGCCACGCTCGATGCGCAGGGCGGCATCGGGGCGCATGGCGGGAACGACCTGAACGTCAAAACTGTCGTCGGCGGCAATCTTCTTGTGCCACTCAAAGCTGTCGGCGGGGTCGTCGGTAGTGCAGATCATGCGGACGTTGGACTGCTTGATCAGGTTGCGGCAGGTAAAGCTAGCCTCAGCGAGCTTGGCGTTGGCAAGGTCCCAGACCTCCTGAGCGGTTTTGCCGTTCAGGACACCCTCGTAGCCAAAGTAACGCTTAAGCTCCAGGTGGCTCCACTCAAAGACGGGGTTGCCCACGCAACGGCCCAGGGTCTCGGCCCACTTCTGGAACTTCTCGCGAGCAGGGGCATCGCCGGTAATGAAGCGCTCGTCGACGCCGTTGGCACGCATCAGGCGCCACTTGTAGTGGTCACCGCCCAGCCAAACCTCGGTGATGTTCTCAAAACGCTTGTCGTCCCAGATCTCCTTGGGAGAAATGTGGCAGTGGTAGTCAACGATGGGCATGCCCTCGGCAAAGTTGTGGAACAGCTCCTCACCGGTTTTGGTGCTCAGCAGGAAATCCTGATCGTCCATGAAGTTTTTCATCACACAACCCCTTTGTTGGCGGAGCGAGCGCACGATGCGCTCGTTATCCTCTAGGTGAACGTTCACTATACTAATTCATTGCGACTTAAAAGGTGAACGTTCACCTAACCACCATGGGGTGAACGGTCGATTTTGCCCGTTCAACGGTTACTGGAGCCGCGACTTGTATGTATTGCGAATTGGCAGGCGTCCCCGAATACCGAACTTGAGCGCTTTGGCCAGGTGGGTCATGTTCCGCCGTGCATTTTTGGGAGTATTCAGCATCGGAGCGCACCGCGCACCGTCTTCGAAGCCCTATCTGATGCTCATATTGCGCCCAATCGGCATAAATAAATGCCGCCGATGGCGAATTACGCCATCGGAGGCACCCTTAAAACAGTCGTCCTAGCCTCTTTCGGGACACGCCATTGCTGAATACTCCAAAAAATGCACGTCGCAAGAGGGGGTACCTGACCAAACGGCTAAATTCCCGCAAGCTCGCAGTAGCGGTCGACGTTGCTGGCAAACACCATCTCCACAGCACCCTTCTGCACGGGCTCCGCCGGAGTTTTACCCCACAGCAGATACTCGCCCAAGGTCTTGGCGCCACGGTAGGCCAGGCTCACCGGGTCCTTATAGACAATATTGGTAAAGATGCCACGGTGCAAGGCCAAGGCGCTCTCGGGGAACAGGTCGTTGCCGATTACCATGACCTTGCCGGCCTTGCCGCTTGAAACAAGCGCGTCGGCGACCACCTCGGAACCAACGGCAAACACGCTACAGATGAGCTCGGGAGCATCCGGCGCACTCAAGCGCTGCTCAAGCTCGCGCTCGAGCTGTTTGACTTGCGCATGGGCGCCGGCAAGGTCCTCAACCTGCCATGGAATATCGTGTTCGCGCAGGTAATTATGAAAGGCGCGGGCGGTCAGGTAGTGTGAGTCGGTATAGGGATCGCCCGCCAACAGGAGCACGCGGGCGTCAGCCCCAGAAGCGTGGACCAGGTTAGCCGCCTGCTCTGCCATAAGGCTGCCCGCCGCGGAATAGTCCGCCAGACTGGCACCCAGGCGATCGAGGTGCGGTCGGTCGCCGTCGACGAGCTCAATCGCCACGCCCGCCTCGGCAATCTGCCTCAAAAGCTCGGTCGCGCGGTCATCGCCCGGAACATAGGCAAGCAGACCATCGATCTTCTCGCCTACCTGCAGACGCTCATCAATCTGCTCGAGCGCATCGGCGTAGCCGCCCACGCCAAATTCTACGCGCTCAACCGTAATGCCCTGATCGATGACCTCCTGCTCAAAGCGGTTGCAGCCTTCCCAAAGGTAACGGAAAAAGTACGCCCCCTCGCGCGATGCGCGGGGCAGGCAAAACACCAAGTTGATATCCTTGCGGCGCAGGCTCGAGGCACTCGTATTGCGATGGTAACCCATGGCCTCAGCCTTAGCATTCACCTTGGAGCGCACGGATTCGCTCACGCCGGCCTTACCCGTCAGGGCCTTGTGCACGGTATTGATGGAAACGCCAAGCTCGGCGGCTATGTCCTTCATGGTTACGCGAGCGCTCATGGGGTTACTCCGTTATAGATAAGTTGCCAATTAACAGTACAGGTAACGATACCCCAAAATCACTCTTCAACTCGCCGCGCTCTCCCCCAAATGTGCAAAGCGCCCCGCGAACGGATGCTCGCGAGGCGCTTGGATGACGGACCTTACTTGATACCGCGGCCCAAGTCTTCGGCAATTTTGTCCACGCCCTTAAGTGCGGCGCAAGTCTTTTTGTTGGAGCAATGTCCCGTGCAAACGCCGCCCTGAGCGCAGTCGGCGCAGGTTCCCTTGCGGTAGATGCGTACGCACACGGCGACAAACGCAATACCGATAACAGCCAGTACAACAATATCGATAGGTGCCATAGCAAGCCTCCTCTAGTTAGCCACCACTTACTTTACCCCATTCTCCACCTACCAAAAAGGGACAGGTTTATTTTGGTCGGTTTTATCTGCGGAAACGCCACATCTCCCCCACCAAAAAGCCCGAGTGTCGCTGGGACACCCGGGCTCGCGGAAAGGGGCTGATCCTTATTCGGACTTAAGCGGAAACTGCGGCGGAAGCGGTGTTGGTCTCGTCCTCGTCGGTCCAAGCGTGCTTAGGCATGGGACGGAAGATCTGGAAGAGCATCGCAACCAGCAGCACAATGGCTACAACCGTCCAAATACCAAACTGGCCAAGGACAAGCAGGTTGTAGAACTGGTTGATGAACAGGCCGATGACCCAAGCGAAGGCGCACTCGTAGCCGATGGCAATCGCGGTCCACTTGCCGGAGTCCATCTGATTGCGGATAGTGCCCATGGCGGCAAAGCACGGGGCGCACAGCAGGTTGAAAGCGCCGAAGGCAACGCAGGCGCCCATAGTCGGGAACATGCCGGCAAACGCGGTCCACAGGCTCGGGTCGGTCTCGGCGGCGTCAGCAACCGACAGCAGCGAGCCGGCGGTGGCGACGACGTTCTCCTTAGCGACAAGGCCAGAGACAGTCAGCGCAGTTGCCTGCCAGGTGCTAAAGCCGAGCGGGGCGAAGATCCAAGCGACCAGGTTGCCGAGCATGGCAAGCACAGAGTAGTCCATGAACTCCTCGGGGATGCCCTCCATGGAAGGCAGGTAGCCAAAGGCGCCGTTGTAGCTACCAAAGTTGGAGAGGAACCAAACGACGACGGTGGACGCAAAGATGACCGTGCCGGCCTTCTTGATAAAGGCGAAGCAGCGCTCCCACACGTGCAGCGCCCAAGAGCGGATCGCCGGGAAGTGGTAGGCAGGAAGCTCCATAACAAACGGCGTCGGGCGGCCGGCGAAGAGCTTGGTCTTCTTGAGCATGAGGCCCGAGGCAATGACGGCAAAGACGCCCAGGAAGTAGAAGAGCGGGCTGATCCACGCAGCGGTGGTAGAAGAGTCGCCAATGATGGAACCCATGAGCAGGGCGATGATCGGCAGCTTGGCGCCGCAAGGGATGAACGTGGTGGTCATGACCGTCATGCGGCGGTCCTTCTCGTTCTCGATGGTCTTGGTGGCCATGACGCCGGGGACGCCGCAGCCCGAGGACACGAGCATGGGGATAAAGGACTTACCGGACAGGCCAAAGCGGCGGAACACGCGGTCCATGATGAAGGCGACGCGGGCCATGTAACCGCAGTCCTCCAAGAAAGACAGCATCACAAAGAGCAGGAACATCTGCGGGACGAAGCCCATGATGGCGCCGATGCCAGCCACGATGCCGTCGCAGACGAGCGAATCGACCAGACCACCGTCCTCGGTACCGCCCGCCACGAGGGCATCGTGCACCGCGGTGGTGATACCCGGGACATAGGGGCCGTACTGCGCCGGGTCGACCGAGTCGGCGTTGTCGCCCGCAGCCTCAACAGCTGCGTCGTAGGCGTCGCGACCCTGACCGAGTACGTACCAACCGTCAGTACCGAAGAGCTGGTCGTTGGTAAAGTCGGTCACCGTGCCGCCCAGGGTGGAAACGGCAATGTAGTACACGCAGAACATGATGACCACGAAGATCGGCAGGCCCAGGATACGGTTGGTAACCACGCGGTCGATCTTCTCGGAGGTGCTCATCTTGGCCGGAGCCTTGGTGAGGCACTCGTCGATGATGTGGGCAATGACGCCATAGCGCTCGCCGGTGATGATGGACTCGGCGTCGTCGTCGCAGTCCTGTTCGCACTGGGCGACCAGCTGCTCCACGCGAGCGGCCTTCTCCTTAGTGAGGTTGATGAGCTTGCAGGCGTCCGCGTCGCGCTCGAACAGCTTGACCGCGTAGTAGCGACGCTTGTTGGCGGGAACGCTCGCCGGCAGGTTGTTCTCGATGTGGTCCAGAACGTCCTCGATGGAGGAATCGAACTTGTGCTCCGGCACCTGGCCCTTGGAAGCAGCGGACTTCTTGACCTGCTCGAACAGCTCCGTGATGCCCTTGTTCTTAAGAGCCGAGATCATCATGACCGGGCAGCCGAGCTTCTTGGAGAGCTTGTCCGTGTCGATCTTATCGCCGTTCTTCTCGACCAAGTCGGCCATGTTGAGGGCGACGACCACGGGCAGGCCGGTCTCGATAACCTGAAGCGCCAGGTACAGGTTGCGCTCGAGGTTGGTGGCATCGACCACCTGGACGACGACATCGGGCTCGCCGCTCATGAGGTAGTCGCGCGAGCACTGCTCCTCGGGGCTGTAGGGGGAAAGCGAGTAGATGCCGGGGAGGTCCGTAATCGTGACGTTCTTGTCGCTTAGGAGCTTGGCTTCCTTTTTCTCAACCGTGACGCCGGGCCAGTTGCCAACGTAGCCGTTGGCGCCGGTGATCAGGTTGAAAAGCGTGGTCTTGCCGCAGTTGGGGTTACCCGCCAGCGCGACATGGATCTGAGAATCCGCCATTCAATCCTTCTTCCTTGTGTGCCCGCGCTGCTTTCTCCGCGCAGGCTGGATAATGTGCTTCAAAGATGCTGCATTAAGTTAGAAAAACCTAACTTTATCTGCAGAAATATGTGCCGCCGGCCCTTACTGGACCTCGACGACGGCAGCCTCCTCCTTGCGGATGGAGAGCTCGTAGCCACGCACGTTGATCTCGACCGGATCTCCGAGCGGTGCAACCTTTACGACCTTGAACGAAGTGCCCTTGATGAGCCCCAGGTCCATAAGGTGGCGGCGAAGCGCACCCTCACCGTGAAGCTTGACGATGGTGGAGCTCTCGCCCACCTTAACGTCACCCAACGTCTTCATTTACTTGTCCCCCTTTCGGTTTTTTAAATGCTGCGGACTAACTGACGGTCATGATGTGCATGGCAACCTTGGAATCGATACCAAAGCGTGCGCCCAGCACCGTGACGATGATATTGGCGCCACTCGAGCTCACCACGTGAATTTCGCTGCCCTCGACAAAGCCGAGGTCCTTGAGGTGGTGCTTCATATCCTCATTGCCCTTTACACGAGACACGCGCACGGTTTCGCCCGCTTTTACCATCGAAAGCGGCATTGCCGGCATCTGCGGTCCGCAAGACATGAGTGGCTCCTAACGTCAGTTCGTCCTCAACATCGACGCGGTAAAAGTTAACCACATCTATGTTCGCTTTAGTAAACTAGCACGTGGTTAACTTTTTGGAAAGGGTCCCCATTTAGATTCCGAAAAGTTTCCTATACGAAACAAAAAGGCGCGGCAAAGAGCTGTCCTTTGCCGCGCCCTGTCATGCTTAGAGCGAGAGGTTTCTGATCGACGTGACGCAGGAAGCCTCGTCTACGCCCGAAACGCGGAAGATGATGTCCTCGCCGCACTCGCCGTAGAGAGCCATGAGCCCCATTACATCGCGGCCGTCGGTATGGCGATCGCCGATACTGACCGATACGTTGCTACGATGCTTGGCAATGATGTCGTAAAGCAGCGCAACCGGGCGGGCATGCAGTCCCAACGGATCTTTAATCGTCTTTGTAAACTCGACCATGTCCCCTCCCGCGGCATCGCACATTCGGCCGGCAAACCCAGCCACGTGGTAGTTATTGTAGCGTTAGATGCTTGTCGAGAGCTCCTCTGAACACCTCGTGGGCAAAAAGTGGCAAATATGAGTACTGTCACCAATTTAGTAGCAGCAAAATCGAGAGCAAAGTGCCTACTTTGAGCGATTCGAAGAGGTTGAAAGCCGTCAAACGCCCTTTAAAGGGGGTTAGATAAATTGATTTTGAGCCCATTTTCGCTCAGAACGGGCCGAAAAATATGACACCTCTTTTGCAACAGTACTCATATTTGGCATTTTTTGACCACGGGGTCCAAAACCATGTCCCAAAACACAAAAGGAGGGGCCTCGTAAGGCCCCTCCTTAGGAAAGGGAATCGATTTATTCCACAGCCGCAGATTAATCCTAGCCGCTACTCCATCATGTCGAGGACGGAGGGGCGAAGCTCGCTCTCGGCAGCCTCGGGATCGGTCTCGCGCAGGCGGTTGATGTAGCGGTTGTACCACATCACGGCAAGGCCCAGGAAGATAACTACACCGCCAACGTTGTAGACCAGTGTCAGCCACAGAGGCTGATCGAGCGGGATGGTGCCGCAGATAAGCACGAAGCAGAAGACCACAAGCAGGAATGCAGCAATGGCCAGGCCAAAGGTACGCGAACCCATGCGGAAGCCACGGGGAGCAGCGTCGAAGTTCTTGCGCAGCATAAAGTAGGCAAGCAGGATCAGCAGCGGCGGGAGCAGAGCGGTGGCAGCCGTCATGTTGGTGACGATCATGAGCAGGTCGTCTAGGTTGCCGGAGCCCAGGGCCGGGATGATCAGGATGGGGACGACGATGGCAAACTGCAGCCAGGCAGCGCGGGCAGGAATGCCGTGCTCGTTGAGCTCGACGATCTTGCTACCAAAGACGCCCTTGGGGATCTCGGTGAAGAAGACCTTGATGGGAGCAGAGGTCCACATCATGAGGGAGCCCAGCGTGGCAGCGAGAAGGATCAGGCCAATGACGCGCGTGGACACTTCCATGGGAATGCCAAAGTGGGCAAAGACAGCGCCGAATACGTCGAAGATACCGGTGGAGATGGCAACGCCGCCCTCGGGAATGAACAGGTTGACCAGCAGCGAAGCGCCTGCATACAGAAGGCCGATGGTCAGGCCGGCGATAACGACGGTGCGCACGAAGGCCTTGACGCCACCCTTAAGGTCGTTAAGGAACACGCCGACAGACTCAGCGCCGCCAACGCCCTGGATGATCCAGGCAAGCGTACCGAAGAAGCCCCACATAGTTGCGAAGTTGGTCGTGTCGGGAGCCATGTTAGCGGGGGTAGGAGCCGTAGCGAACTCGACGCCGCCAAAGGCAGCAGCCAGGGACAGCAAGATGAACACGGCAGTCAGGCCGAGAGCCGCGGTCGAGCCGAAGGAGGAAATGGAGCCGATCCACTTAGCGCCCTTGGTCGAAACCCACGTGGCGATAGCAAAGACGACGATCTCGATAATGGTGATCCACAGCTGCGAGAGCTCGGCATTGGCACCAAAGAACACGTAGCTCGCGTAAATGATGACGTTAGGCAGGACGGACGCAAAGTAGAACAGGTTAACGAACCAGTAGCTAAACGCCGTCAGGAATGCCCAGCGGCCGCCCATCGAGGTCTTGACCCAGGCGTACACGCCCGACTCGGAGTCCTTGTTAAGGCCGACGAACTCGGCGGTAACCAGGGTATAGGGGACAAAGTACAAAAGCGTGGCGAAGAAGAACGACGGCGCAGCTGCCAAGCCGATGGCCGCGTTGTTGTTGATGATGTTCTTGATACCGAACACGGCGGCGACCGTCATGCCCAGCAGAGCGAACGAACCAATCGTTCCTCGTTTTTCAGAGCTCATAAGCCCTCCCAATCATCCGTTATATCTCATCTAAAACCGTCCGGACTGCAAGCGCAATCGTGGACGGCGCACCTGCTAAGGGGAATGGGGAAAAGGGAGTCAACAAAGCCATCCCCCTTAACGGCGCTAAGCAAACGCCCAAACGGACGAATACTACTTGTTGGGGAAGGAATGACCTTCAACCGTCACGTGCAGTACCACGACGCGGGAATCCGCGACATCGGCCACGACACGGTAGGCCTCGTCAATTTCGACGACGGCAACGCCGCCGGCGGGAATCGTCACGGTCTCCCCCATACCCTCAAAGCGCTCGCGATCGTCGATATCGCTGTAAGTGCGCGTGCAGGTAAGATCCGCCTTGGAAGCCACCTCGACGGTCAGGTCGCCGTCGAGCGGAGCGAGCACGGCATGGTAGCGACGGTGACCGACCAGATCGGCGGTAGCGGCCTCGCGGGCATAGACCCACCAGTACACCAACGAGTCGCCGATGGAGTAAGCCACGTCGTGCTGCAGGTCGGCAACGCCATCGAGCGCCTGACCGGTGCGCATCCACTTCTTGACGGACTTCATCTGAGCGTCGAAATCGACGCGCGAGTTAAAGACATGCATGACTTATGCCTCCTTAATGGGTGCCAGCGCCTGAGCCAGATCGGCAGACGTCAGCGGTCGCAGGGACACCTCAAAGCTGAAGCTCTCAAAACGGGTGCGGTAGGAATCGAGCACCTCGGAACCCCAAGAGTTCGAACCAAGGCCGAGCAGCTGGTCGTTGATATTGACCGTAACCGTGTCGCCCTTGACAAGGTCGTAGACGTGCTTGGCGTTATCGATGGCCTCGCAGCTATAGGGCCATGCCGAGAACGAGAACGGGTTGGAAGCGGCGTCGCTCGGACGCGTCACGACCAGACCGTCACCGTGGCTAGAGCGCAGGGCGACCCAACGGGTGCCCTCGCGGTTAGCGCAATCCTGAGGCATAACGTAGGGCGTGAACATGTCGTCGACCGTAGTGCGGTAATGACCGACCGGGTTGGCGCGCAGCGAGTCCGGATAGTTCTCGCCCGGGCCGTGGCCATACCACTCGACGGCACGATCGCAACCGGGGACCTCGAAGGAGATGCCGATGCGCGGGATGATATCCGAGTAATCGCCGTAGGGCTCGCCGGAAACCTTGAGGTCGACGCGACCGCTCGGAAGCACGGTGTAGACGAGCTCGACGCGCATGCCGAACGCGCAGACGGGAGGAGCGATACGCTGGCTCACGGTAACGACGACCGCATTGCCATCCTGCTTCCAAGAAACCTTGCGGGTAGACGTCTGCATCACATCGATGAAGTTGTCCTTCCACAGTGAGTCATACTCCTGGGCATGGTTATCGACGAGCGGATGCCAAAAACCAACCTGGGGACCAGAGGCCATGACGTCGCGGCCGGATGCCTTCCACTCGCTCACGGTACCGTTGACTTTGCTGAAGGTCAGCTCGCCGTTGAGGGAGTGGATGCGGATCTCCTGCTCGGTCTCCTCAACCGTAAGCTCAGGACGAGCGGGGGGCACGATGGCCGGCGCCGGATGGTTTGCGATGGCAAACTGGCTTGCGCCCAGCTGGAACATCGGCTCGCACCAGACGTGAGCGGCCATGGTGTAGGCGCGCACGGTCAGCAGGGTCTCGCCCACTGCGGCCTCGCGAATCACCAGCGGCAGCTGGACGGACTCGCCGGGGGCAACCGCGCCGGGCATGAGCGTCTTGCGGCAGACCACGTCGCCGTCCACCAGGGTCTCGGCCGACAGGCAGACATCCTCGAGGGTGGTGAACCAACGCTTGTTGGTGACGGTCAGCTCGCCTGCCTCGGCGTCATAAGCCATGCGGACCGGGCAGATGACCTGGCCGTACTCGGTAAGGCCCGGGCTCGGCTGCTGCCAGGGGAACACCATGCCATCGATGCAGAAGTTGCTGTTGTTGGGGTAATCGCCGTTGTCGCCACCATACATATCGTAGGCAACGCCGTCCTCGGTCACAGCAGCCAAACCGTGGTCGCACCATTCCCAGATAAACTGGCCTTGGATGCAATCCCAGCGATCGAAGACCTCCTGGTACTCGGACAGGCCTCCGGGACCGTTGCCCATGGAGTGACCGTACTCGCAGTTGATGCGCGGCTTGGGGAACGGATGCTCACCAAAGTCGTTCATCTGCGAAACACGGGAGTACATCGTGGAAATGACGTCGACGGTATCGGCGTTGCGGTCCTCCTCGTAATGGACCGGACGATCATCGAGCTCGTGAGCCTTGGCGTACATCGCGCGGATGTTGCAGCCATAGCCGCTCTCGTTGCCCATCGACCACATAATGATGCAGGCATGGTTGCGTTCCTGCATCACCAGGCGCTCAATGCGGTCGACGTAGGCCGGCTCCCATGCCGGGTCGTCGGTGACCAGGGCGATATTGCCGATATTCTCGAAGCCGTGGCTCTCCATATCGGTCTCGGCGACCAGCATGATGCCATACTCATCACACAGCTCGTAGAAGCGCGGGTCATTGGCATAGTGAGAGGTGCGCACCGCGTTGATGTTGTGCCGCTTCATGAGCTCCAGGTCGCGGCGCATGCGATCGAGGCCCACGGCGCGACCCTTGTGATCGTCGTGATCGTGGCGGTTGACGCCATGCATCTTAAAGTAAGTGCCGTTGAGGTAGATATGATTGCCCTCGACCGTCACCTCGGCAAGTCCCTGGTGATGCGGAACGTACTCGCTGACCTCGTCGCCGTCGTAGACCTCAAACGTAAGGTCATAGAGGAAGGGGTCCTCGGGGTTCCAGAAGTGGGCATCGGCAACGCTGCACTCGGCATGGCCATCGACGCACTCGCCCGTAGCGACCACGTTCTCGCCATCGCTGAGCGTAAACACGACGCGGGAAGCGCCCTCGGCCACCGTATCGAGCGTGATCAGAGCGGCATCGCCCTCGCGGTGCGTGCGGAACCTAAAGTCGACCAGGTGCGCGGCGGGACGCTGCATAAGGTACACATCGCGGAAGATGCCCGAGGCCCACCACATGTCCTGATCCTCGATATAGCTGCCATCGCTGTACTGCAGGACCTTGACCGCAAACAGGTTGTCGCCCTCGACGAGCGCGTCGGTCACGTCGAACTCGGCAGACAGGCGCGAGCCCTTGGTCATGCCGATAAACTGACCGTTGACGTACAGCTCACCATAGCTCTCGATGCCGTCAAAGCGAATGATCTCGCGAGCGCCGGCAGGCACGGCGGGAAGGTTGACGATGCGCTGGTAGACGCCCGTGGGGTCGTCGGAGGGAACGAACGGCTGATCCACCGGGAACGGGAAACCCTCGTCGGTATAGGCAAGATTGCCATAGCCATCCACCTGCCACAGGTGCGGAACCTCCACGTGATCCCACTCGGGCTCGTACGTAGAGAGCTCCTCGTTGGAAACGGCAGCAGGCCCCTCAAAGAGGCGGAACTGCCACGAGCCAGACAGCTGGACAAACCCGCGCGACAGCTCGCGGCTGTACGTAGCGGCGAGATCGGCGGTCTCGTAACCCATAAAGTACGCATGGGGTGCCAGGCGGTTCCTGTGGGCGAGCGCTTGGTTTTCCCAATCGTTAATGGCGTCCATGGTGATGCTCCTTCGTCATCGTAGTGATTCTTGTGCAACCGGTTGTCCTTATCTTACGGGCGGTGCAAAATGTTGTGCAACCGGTTGTCTGCTGAACGGTCGATTTAGCCGGATTAACGGTGCAACCGGTTGTACAACCGCGATACTTATGCCACCCTGAGTATCGATGCATCGCGCAAAACATCGTTCTTAAGCTCGCGGACATCCGCCGTCCCGCTGCTTCTCGCCTATGTAGGACGTATTTAATCGCGGCTTATTGCAAAACGACACCGATCACCGGGTATCGCAAACGCCGTTCAGGCGCACTATAGTAATCTGTATCCGCATTAGCCTCTATCGATAGCCACCGACCAAATTGCTCAGGAGACGCCATGACCCAGCCAGTTCGCACCGCACCTACGCTTGCCGAGGTTGCCGCAGCTGCCGGCGTGTCGCGCTCCACGGCATCGCGCGCCCTCAACGATTCGCCCCGCATTAGCGAGGAAACCAAAAAGCGCGTCCGTGCGGCGGCCAAGAAAGTCAATTTTGTCCCCAACGCTCGCGGCCGAGCGCTCGCTGTCGGGCGCACGGAAATCATCGCCGTGCTCGTGACCGAGCCCCTGAGTGAGCTCTTCAGCGACCCCACCTATAGCGAATTTTTGAGCGGCATTACCGAGGAACTGTCGGAGTCGTCCTATCTGTCCGTTATCTTGCAGGCGTCTTCTACGCATGAGCGCAACCGCGCACGCGAGCACTTTGAGCGCCGCTCGTTCGACGCCGTGATCGACGTCTCCCCCTACAAGGGCAGCGAGCTGCTCGAGGTGCTGCGCGAGCTGGGTGTACCCACCGTGTTGTGCGGCCAGCTCGAGGGCCACCCCTATCGCGATGTGTTCTCGACAGTCTACTCTGACGACGAAGAGGGCGGACGCTTTGCAGCGCTCGCTATGAAAGAGCGCGGGCGCAAAGATATCGTCGCCGTGTTGGGACCGCAAGACAACCCCGCTGTTGTCGACCGCCTGCGCGGCTACCGCGCCGTCTTGGGCGAAGACCTCCCAGACGCAAACGTTATCTATACCGGCTGGAACAGCGGAGACGGCTATCAGGCCATGCACCAGATCCTCGCGCGCGAGATTGCTTTCGATGGCGTGCTCTGCGGATCGGACCGTATCGCGGCTGGCGTCATCACCGCACTCAACGAGGCAGGCCTATCTGTTCCGGCGGACGTTTCCGTCGTCGGCTTCGACGATCACGAGATTGCGGCGTGCTGCGTCCCCGCGCTCACGACCGTCCGCCAGCCCCTGCGCGAAGAAGGCCACATGGCCGCCAACATTGCGCTCGACATGATCACGGGCGCCGAGCCCACCACCTCCGTGATGCACATGCAGCTAATTCAGAGAGACTCGCTATAAGAAACTGGGACAGGCTTTCCGCCAGACAGTTGTTGCGGAAAGCCTGCCCCGTTTTGAGTGCTCATTCTGGGGCACAGTTTCCGTTAGACCGCTCAACCGGAAACTGTGCCCCATTATTTTGCCGAATTCTGGGTCGCGCTTTCCCAGAGGACCCCCTTTGGGAAAGCGCGACCCGTTCTGGACGCAGATTCCGGGACGCACTTTCCGCGACGCCCGGTCATCCCATGCCCCCACAACCTCGGCGCATAAAAAACGAGGGAAGGCGCGCGTCCTTCCCTCGTTACGGGCAATATGTAGCCGCTCGCCTACATCAGGCGCAGGCTAACGTCCTTGAGCTGGGCGCCGCTAACGGCACTCGGGGCGCCCGACATGAGGTCGGAGCCGCTGGCCGTCTTGGGGAACGCCATGACGTCGCGGATGGAGTCGGAACCGGTGAGCAGCATGCACACGCGGTCCAGGCCCAGAGCGAAACCGCCCATCGGGGGCGCACCAAACTTGAGCGCCTCCATGAGGAAGCCAAACTGAGACTCGGCGCGCTCCTCGGTAAAGCCCAGGAGCTTGAGCATGGACATCTGCATCTCGGCGTTGTGGATACGCATACCGCCGCCACCGGCCTCAAAGCCGTCCATGACAAAGTCGTAGGTGCAAGAACCGGCTGCCAACGGATTGGCCTCGATCTTGGCGATGTCGGTCTCGGTCGGCAGGGTGAAGGGCTGGTGCTCGGCAGCGTAAGCCTTGCGGTCCTCGTCCCAGTGGAACAGCGGGAAGTTGACGACCCACAGGAAGTCGTGGCCCTCGCGCTTGATCTCGAGCGCGTTAGCCATGTGGGAACGCATGCCGCCCAGGATCTCGTCGGAGAGCAGGCGCGGGCCGGCGGCGAACATCACAAGGTCGCCGGGCTCGACGTCCATGCGCTCGCGCAGGGCGGCCATCTCCTCGTCCGAGAAGAACTTGACGATGGGGCTGTTGATGGAGCCGTCCTCGCGGAATGCGATCCAGGCCAGGCCCTTGGCGCCAAACGTGGAAGCCACGCCGGCAAGCTTATCAATCTTGGCGCGAGCCCAGGCACCGGCGCCCTTGGCGTTGATGGCCTTGACGACAGAGCCCTCCTCGTTCGCGGCAGTCGCAAAGACCTTGAACTTGGAGTTGGCGAAGATGTCGGTCAGGTCGACCAAGTGCATGCCATAGCGGGTATCGGGCTTGTCGGAGCCATAGGTGTCCATGGCCTCCCAGTAGTTCATGCGACGCAGCGGCGTGGGCATCTCGACACCCATGCGGCCGAAGGCATCGGCAAGAACCTCTTCGAGCGCGCTCATAACGTCGTTCTGGTCCACGAAGGACATCTCGATATCGACCTGGGTGAACTCGGGCTGACGGTCGGCACGCAAGTCCTCGTCGCGGAAGCACTTGGCAACCTGATAGTAGCGCTCGACGCCACCGACCATAAGCAGCTGCTTCAGGAGCTGCGGGGACTGCGGCAGGGCGTAGAAGTTGCCCGGCTGGATGCGGCTGGGGACGATGAAGTCGCGGGCGCCCTCGGGCGTGGACTTGAACAGGGAGGGCGTCTCGACCTCCATGAACTCACGCTTGTGCAGCGCCTCGCGAATGGCAAAGGTAAAGTCGGAGCGCAGCTTGAGGTTGGCCATCATCTCGGGACGACGGAGGTCCAGATAGCGATAGCGCAGACGGGTGTCCTCGCTGGTCTCGATGCCGTCCTCGATCTGGAACGGCGGGGTGACGGACGTGTTGAGCACCTCGGCGTGGTCGGTCAGGACCTCGATCTCGCCGGTCGCGAGCTTGGTGTTGGTGGTCTCCTCGCCACGGGCGCGCACGACGCCGTGGATCTTGATGGGCCACTCGGGACGCATGGTCTCGGCGATCTTAAAGGCGTCGCCGTCGGAGTGCTCGGGGTCGAAGGTGAGCTGCGTGATACCCTCGCGGTCGCGAAGGTCGCAGAAGATAAGGCCGCCGTGGTCGCGGCGACGGCTCACCCAACCGGTGAGGGTGACCTCTTCGCCCACGTTCTCGAAGCGAAGCTCGCCGCAGGTACGGGTGTGCATGGAATGCTCGTCGATGGGACGGGTCTGGCTCATACCAGTGATCCTCCTTTATGGATCTGTGCCGCCCCGTGTCGTTCCGGGCGGCGTCGTACAGATTTGCCCAGCCTGCGTAAACCGCGCAGCCAGACATGGCGTTCTATCTTATCGCACTCGCGTCGATGTGCCGCGAAAAAGTGGCTCCTGCCCAAAGACTTGACGGAGACGAAACAATTGACGCGCCGCGACACCCGCCCGCGCTCGTCACGTGCGACAATATGCCCCAATAAAACAGCACTCGGAAAGGCCCGCCATGACCGCACACCTCATCGTTATGGATATCGACTCCACGCTCATCAACCAGGAGGTCATCGACCTGTTGGGCGAGGAGGCCGGCGTAGGCGAGCAGGTGGCACAGATCACTGAGCGCGCCATGCGCGGCGAGCTTGACTTTAAGCAGGCACTCGAGGAGCGCGTGGGGCTGCTCGCCGGCCTGGACGAGAGCGTGTTCGAGCGCACCTTTGAGCGTGTGACGTTTACCCCCGGCGCGCTGGAGCTTGTGCGCTCGGCGCACAGCAAGGGCTGGAAGGTCGGCGTGGTAAGCGGCGGCTTTCACGAGGTCGCCGATAAGATCGTGACCGCCGCGGGCATCGATTTTTGCCTGGCTAACCGCCTGGAGGTCGTGGACGGCAAGCTCACGGGTAAGCTGGCGGCAGACATCGTGACCAAGGAGTCCAAGCTCATCCAGCTGCTGGACTGGGCAGTTGAGTGCGGCGTCGACATGGCCCATACGGTCGCTATTGGCGACGGGGCAAATGACATCCCCATGATCCAGGCCGCAGGCACGGGCATCGCATTTTGCGCCAAGCCCAAGACGCGCGAGGCGGCCCCGTTTGCCATCGACGAGCGCAACCTGATGCTCGCCATGGACATCATCCTGCGCGACTAGTCAATCCATCTAACAATTGAATCAGTCTGTCCTATAGTTTCCGAACAATTTTGTCTTAGTGTTCGGAAACATACCCTTTGAGTGCTAGACTTTGCGCCGTCGAAGGGAACATATATGGATAAGCGAGATCTTGAGCAATTGCTGAGCGATGTTGCCGGCGGAGCAGTCACCCCTGCCGACGCCCTCACGCGCATCCAAACGGCTCCGACCGCCGATTTGGGCTTTGCGCAGCTCGATCTTTCGCGCGGGGTGCGCCAGGGGGCCGGCGAGGTTGTCTACGGAGCCGGTAAAACCGCCGATCAGATTGCCGCCATTATCGAAGCACTGCGCGATGCCGGCCAGGAGCGCATCCTGGTCACGCGCCTGGATGCCGAAAAAGCCGCGCGCACCGCTGAGCTTCTTGGCAACGGCATCGACCTGGGATATGTCCCGGACGCACAGCTCGCCCTCGTGGGCGGCAAGCCCTCCCCCACCGGCAACGGACGCATCGTCG
>CAJMOP010000005.1 GCA_905215115.1 uncultured bacterium
CCGCGCTGACGGGCCACACCGTCGACCGTGCCGAGCTCGTCCGCATTGCCACCGAGGTCGAGGGCCATCCCGATAACGTCGCCCCCGCTATCCTGGGCGGCGCCGTCTGCTCCTTTACGCCGACCGATTCGCTCCCCCAGTGCCTGCGCTACGAGGTGAGCGATCGCCTGCGTTTTATTACCGTGATTCCGCCCTACGAGGTACACACGAGTGAGGCGCGCAAGGTCGTGCCGCAGGAGATTCCACTCTCCACCGCCGTATGGCAAATGGGCCGCATCGCCGGCATGACGCGCGGCCTGGAGACCGGCGACCTTGACCTGATTGCCGCCGCCAACGACGACCGCATCCAGGAGCCCTATCGCCGCCGCCTGATTCCCGATTACAACGCCGTGCGCGACACCTGCCTTAACGGCGGCGCCAAGACCATCTGGATCAGTGGCTCCGGCTCGACCCTCATGGCCGTGACTGACGACACCATCGTGGCAAAGTTCTTGCAGGTCAAGCTGCGCGAGCAGTTCCCCAAGTGTGACACGCATATTCTGACGTGCGACACGGAAGGCGCCCAGATCGAATACCTGTAGTCGCCGTACCTTATACCCGCCGGGGAGGTCAGGGGCTTTGCGCCCAAATCGTCCTCGGACATGTCAGGACCCCCGCTGCGCACTTCGTGCGGCGAGGGTCCTGCCGTCCTGCGGAAAGATTTGGGAGCAAAACCCCTGACCTTCCCTACGTTAACTTCGCTGGCGGCGGCTACAGGAACCTACGCTCTGGAAAGTCGCCGGGCTGATTTTTTGGCTTCTATTTGATAAAGGCGCACTTCCCAGCATCTCATTCGCCCTATAGCTCTGTTTTAATTTCTAATTGATGATCGATGCGTGACGTCATCTAATTATCTTCGCTACTCAAAACAGCCCCAAGTTTACGCACTAGCGTCTCAACAGTAATTCCGAGTGCATCCGCATAGACAAACTGCTCATAAACCCTAAGGCTGCGCTCCCCGGTCTCGACCTTTGAGATGAACGATTGAGGTACCCCCAGTTTCTTTGCGAGTTCAACCTGAGTGATACCTTGTTCCCGACGAATCTGGGAGAGGCACTTTCCGCATGTCCTATTAGCATCAACGTTCATACCGTTTACGCTATATTCCATTTTGATATATCCCAAACTAGGATATATTCATGTGAGTATCTGTTTCACTTATCGCAATTGTTCGCATCGCACATTTGAAACGAGAGAGGGGACTCGATAAGCATGGATGACGAGATGAAAGAGCCCAATAGTGAGCAAACGCCCAGTGCATCTGATGAACAGAAGCCGAATATCGAAGGGAAGCAGGTTTCTGATGGTGCTGACGACACCACCTCCCCTGACGATCGATCATCAAATGAAGACGGTGCCACATGCAATAAGGAAGAGGACGATTCACTTCTAACGAGTGCCATTAACAAACTTGGTGGTAATAAACGAGCGGCTATCGCAACTGCTGCGATAGTTGCCGTCATCTTCTGCTTACCCATGCTGTTTCCTCAAATGTTTTGCACCCACAAACTTTGGACCGATGCAAACTGTACAAGCCCTCGCACCTGTAAAAGTTGCGGCAAAACCGAGGGGAAACCGCTCGGACATGAATGGGAAGAAGCAACATGCACGGTTCCGAAGACCTGTCAACGCTGCGGCAAAACCGAAGGGAAACCCCTTGGGCATCAACCAGGTTCTTGGACTACCGCAGTCGATTACGTTGACGCCACCTCGAAGGAAATTCGAGAATGCGGGAGATGCGGAGAGGTCGTTGACACCCGCAACGAAAAGGAAATTACTTCCTTTCTTGGCGACGGATCGTTTTCAATTTCACCTGAAGGCTTTATTGAACGACTTAACGAGGAATTCTCCGTTATTCCCAATTGCAGCAGTATGAAGGCGAGTTACGAGTTAGACGATAGCGGCACGGGACTCGAGCTTCAGATAAAAAATGGCTCTACGCTTGCCGGTATTGGAGGTTTTTTCTCGGACTCGAGCAGTCAACTACTATTCAGCTATCTTGGATCAGAAAACTGCTTCAAAAACATAGTCATGTACTTCGAAAATTCAGATTATGCCGCGGCGGCAGCATTAGCAACCATACAAGCAATTGATCCAACACTCTCATTTTCCGACGCTAAGGAGATTGGCGCTGCCTGCGTAGGTACGCCAACTGTCAAAAATGAAATTACGTACGCAATCTTAGCTTCAAATGGAGAATACTGGCTGAGCACCCGAATTGAATAATTTACTTTAATTGCTAAATGCAGACGCCTCTTACTCGCGGCATATTAAAGTTCAACCCCTGCTAGCATCGTCAATCGAAATATGCCCCGCCGAGCACTTTAGCTTGGCGGGGCATTTCAATACGTAGGCGGATTTTGATACCTAGAAGGCCCACATGCCCCCACTAGGCAGCCGGCTTCGCTGCTCAAATTGCTCGAACTGCAACTTGAGCAATCAGCGGCCAGCATCTCTTTTAGGCTGCGCTAGTTTCTTTGTATTCAAAGACTGGCTCTAAGATGTCTTCGATGCTGCAGTGCAGGACTTTCGCCATATCCCTTACGGTTGTTACCGATGCTTCGTTGATGTTTCTCTGGCGCTGTTCGTACATTTGGATTGAGCGGAGTGATACGCCCGATTCGTATGCCAGGTCTTGTTGGGTTTTCTTGAGCCTCTTTCTTGCTTGCGCCAGTTTAGTTTGACGAGGTGTTTTCTTCGCCATATCGCAAATAAGACGCGCCACACGTTCCTCTGAGGCTTCATGCCAGGGATAGTACAGACCGCGCAGCGCATCAAATGGAACGACATGCAGCAGATCTTCGAAAGACTCCCCTAAACGCCACTGCAGGTATGCCAGCATCCAGCCCGCCCAATATTCCGGCGTCTTCTCAAATCGATAGGCGCAGTCCGGTATAGGCCCGTTTTGATAGCCCGACCTTTCGGCGATAAGCGCGAACAGCTCAGCGCCCGATTTTCCCGACACTACCCATGCGTTGCCGCGTTCGAACTCGCGAGCTACGCCGCTCAGGCAAAAGAGTTCAGCAACTTCCGATCCTTCTGCTCCGTAATCGTTAACGGCATAGTCGAAGCAATCCCCGAGGTTGTTCATTGCGTCCTCAAGGTAATAGACGGGATATGTCCTACTCGGCCCACGATCCGTTAACTCTTGGATCATTTAAATCAACCCTCCCTGACATCAAATCCCTAATGTCGACACCCTCGGTGTCAAATCCGTTTACCGTATCCAGGTACTTACGTCGAGCGTTCTGTTCTCGCTCAAATCGTTTGGGATAAAACTCAGCTCCCGAGGCCTGCTTCCAATCGCGAAACCTGATCGCCGAGAACGCGCGCTCACTCATAAGCGCATATTGAATGCCCAAATCCCCCAAAAACATAATGCGCTGCAATTGCCTGAGCGAAATCATGCCGTTAACGAACTGTCTTGCAAACGAAAAGTAGGAATCATCAGCGCGATAGCCTCGAATAACGTCATAGGGAGAAATATCAATCAGGCAGTTGTCCAGCAAATACCGAAGTCCTTCGCGTGCCAGCGGCGTCGAGACATTAAACTCCCGGTTGTCGGCCAAAATCGCAAGCCAATTGAGGATTGAAAACTCCCCAGACTCTAAATCCAAGACCGAAAGGCCATCTAAATCAAGCTCATATCGATTGGCAATGCCATCAGACTCGGTCCGGCATGCCCATTCCATTGCCATTTCCTCATGTGGTGTGCAATAAAACCCGCGCCCATAGTCATTGAATTGCCTGCATTTATCCAACGATGGATGCTCGACAACAACCTCCGACCCGTGCCAAAGCTCCATATCGACCTCCTAAAAATATCACCCCAGTGATAGTTTACCAATAACTATCACTGGGGTGATATAGATGAGAGCTTTTGAGGGGCTGCAGCCTGACTAGAGGCAAGCCTCGGCGATGCGCTTTTTGAGTTCGTCGATGCCGGTGCCGGTCTGGGAGCTTGTGATGATCACGTTTTCTGCCGGGACGTTGAGCTGCTTTTTGATGGCTGCTGCCTGGCGGGCCTGTTGGGTGCGGCTGAGCTTGTCGGCTTTGGTGAGGCAGACGATAAAGTTGAACTCATTGCCCTGCAGGTAGTCGATCATGTCATGATCAAGCTTGCTGGGGTCGTGACGAATGTCAACCAGCGATACGACCAGGTTAAAGCTGCGCTCGGAGTCGAAGAAGTCGCCAATAAGCTCAGCCCAACGGTCGCGCTCAGCCTTGGAACGACGGGCGAAACCGTAGCCCGGCAGGTCCACGAAATGTACGTCGTCGGCCTCAAAGAAGTTGATGTTGCTCGTCTTGCCCGGCGTGCTGGAAACCTTGACCAGGTTCTTGCGGCCAAAGAGCTTGTTCATAATCGACGACTTGCCCACGTTGGAGCGGCCGACAAAGCTCACCTCGGGGCAGGTGGACTCGGGAATCTGCGAAACCTTGCCGTAGCTGGCGACGAACTTGGCAAGCTGGTAGTTAATGGAATCGGCCATGGACACTCCTTGGTCGTAGGTTCTTACAAATAGACGCGCTGTTGCGCAGCGGCAATGCGGCGGACGATATCGAGCGTGATGTCACTTGCGACACGCGCGTACTCGAACAGATCGAACTCGCGCTCGCAAATTGCATCGTACGCCTCGTCACAATTATCGCTGATAGCGCGCAGCACCAGGCAATCGACACCATTTTTGGTTGCGACATGGGCAATTGCCGCGCCCTCCATGCCGACACAATCGGCATGCGTCGCCTCGATAGCGTCGTTGCGCATGGCGGCGCCCGTCACAAAGCGGTTACCCGTGGCAATCGTGCCGACCAGGAACTGCTTGGTGCCCTCGTTCGAAGCGGCTGCATTTGTCGAAGCATCGACAAAGCCACGCTCAGCAAGCACGTCGGCGGCAATATCGACCAGCGCAGGCGTCGAGGCAAACTCCTCGAGTCCCGGTGCTGACTCGGCGATAAGCGCAGTATCGGTATCCAGATAGCGCAGGCGTTTGCCGATGACCACATCGTCGATATGGAGTTTGGGGTTCAAACCGCCCGCGATACCCGAGAGCACAACGGCCTGCGGGGCATATTTACTAATGAGATGCTGCGTCGCGGCGGCGGCATTCACCGTGCCCATGCCCGCCGTTGTGGCGACAACTGTCAGGCCGTCGAGCTCGCCGCTCACAACGGTCAAGCCTGCCTCCCGTGCCTCGCAAACGTCGCTCAGCTCTTCCTTAATCTGCATGATCTCTTTTTCGAGCGCACCGATAATCGCGATGGTAGCCATACCATTCCCCAAACCTATACGAAATTCTCAACCACGGTATGGTACCAGCATTTTGTTTGACCTCGCCAAACGAACACGCTAAGCCAGTGCAGCTCGCGTATCAAACAGCGCCTTTGCAATCGCGGCCGTAACCTCACTCGAGCGGTCGCTCCACGACATCAATGTCATGATACTCATAACATAGCTATGGCCGTCGACTTCGATCAGTCCGGCATCGCATGTCGAATAGTAACCATCCTCGCTAATCCAGCCCGCCTTGTTGCGCATCTTAAAGGGTAGTCAATTTGGGACGGGCTTGTTAGCCGATGGCCGACCTGAGCTCTGCACGGCGCTTTTTCATGCCGGCCATGACGGCGTTGCGCAGCTCGGGCATGCGCGCGGTATCCATCTGGGGCACGCCCTCAAGCTTATAGGGAATCCCCAGCTGCTCGTATTTGACGACACCCATGGTGTGATACGGCAGCATCTCCAGGCCGACCACGTTATGCCACGGGGCGATTAAACGACCGAGCGCCTCGCACTCCTCCACCGTGTCGGTAATGCCCGGTACCACCACGTGGCGGATAACGACCTTGATCCTGCGACGCGCCAGCTCATCGCCAAACGCCAGGATGCGTGCGGGGTCACAACCGGTCAGCCTTTTATGCTCGACCGGGTCGGCATGCTTGATGTCGAGCAAAACCATGTCGGTCTCGTTGAGCACGGCATCGAACTTCTCGGGATGCTGAGGGTCGAAGGCGTAGCCACAGCTATCCAGGCAGGTATGTACACGACCATCGGGGTTGTTGTGCATTGCACGGAACAGGTCGGCCAAAAACTCGGGCTGCAGAAGTGGCTCGCCGCCCGAAACCGTAATTCCGCCGCTGCGGTAAAACTCATGATTGCTCTGGAACTCGTCCATCAGGTGCTCGACGGTCACCATCGTGCCGCCGTTAACCGACCAGGTATCGGGATTGTGGCAATACGCGCAGCGCATGGGACAGCCCTGGACAAACACTACGAAGCGGATGCCGGGTCCGTCGACCGTACCCATCGTTTCAATCGAATGTACGCGGCCCAGGGCAAACGCGGAGTCCTCGGGACGAGCGTCCACACCCTCGAGCGTCATCTCAGCCATTCCCGCAACCTTGCCTCTCTTTGGTTTTTGTCAATTAAAATGCCAGAGCCATTCTAGCCCATACGCCTGATGGCGAAACGGTTTAGCGGTCAATTTGATCGTCCTATTTGACTCCACGCAAAAGCGGCGGGAAGGTTGTCACAACCCGCTCGCCGCCGAAGCAATAGAAATCGATAGACGCCAGGCCCTACGCCTTAAGCGTAAGCACCGCGCCAAAGGCGGTCGGGCCGCAATGGCTCGAAATGACGCCGCCAACCTGAGTCCAGGTAACGTCCTTAAATCCCAGATCGTGCGCATAGACTTCCATGTCGTCGCGCAGCTCCTCGGAAAGACCCACCGAATACGCCAGGCCAATGTGTGAGTAGTCAATCTAGCCCTTCGCAACCATGTGGTCAATAAAGGCACGGGCACATTTGAGCATAGAGCCGCGGAGCTTCTTGGTCGCCACGAATTTGCCACCCGTTACCTCAATGCAGGGCTTAATCTTGAGCAGATGGGCGCCAAGAAACGCGACGTTGGACAAGCGACCACCCGCCTTAAGGAAGGCAAGGTCCGTAGGAACAAAGCCCAGCAGCACGCGGTCCATCACCGAATTGGTAAAGGCGAAAATCTCGTCGACGGTGGCATCCGGATGGGCTTCGATATACTTGGCGGTCTCAACGGCGACAAGCGACTGGCCCACCGACACAAAGCGCGTATCCATGGAGAAGACGTAATCGCGGCCCTTTGCCGCAATCTTCGACGACTGATGCGAGCAGGTCGTAACCTCGGAATACGCAAGATGCAAAATGGTCGCATCGGGCTGCTCGGCGTGAATGCGGTCGTACACGTGAGCAAAATCCGCAGGCGAGCAGCCACTGGTCTTGGGCATAACACCGAGCTCGTTGCAGCGCGAGTAAATCTCGAGCGGATCGATTGAACCATCTTCAACGGTCTCGTCGCCAACTGTGACGTGCATGGGCACGCGCACGATGCCGTAGCGCTCGCAGAGCTCCGGCGTCACATCCGACCCAGACTCAACCACGATTACATACTTGCCCATTCTTATCACGACCCATCTCGACATTTGCTTTTCAATACATGACACGCGCGCCGCGCTGTTGCACAACGGCATCTAAGCGCCAAAGAGACGCCGCCCCTTGCGCACAACAAAGGACAGCGTCTCCCTGGAAAACTCCGTGCTTATCTGAGATTCTACACGGTTTATTAAGGAGTGTTACTTATTCCGCAAACGGTAGCTATACGCGATAAACGGTAGCAAGCAAGAATCCAGAACGCTCAACCCATTAGGAGAGTTCCGCCTAAAGGGTGACTACACAGGACCCCGCCGGGGCTGTTTGGGCTACCTCCCAAAATATTCCGCAGGACGCAAGAAGCCCTCGCCGCACGAAGTGCGCAGCGAGGGCTTCTTGCATGTCCGAGGACGTTTTGGGAGGTAGCCCAAACAGCCCCGGCGATCCTGCGGGAGTTAAACCCCTTTAGAACTTGTTGTGGAAGGTACGCGAAATGACCTCGTCCTGCTGCTCCTTGGTGAGCGTGTGGAAGTTCACGGCGTAGCCGGAAACGCGAATGGTCAGCTGCGGGTACTTCTCGGGGTGAGCCTGAGCGTCGAGCAGCGTCTCACGGTTGAAGACGTTGATGTTCAGGTGGTGGCCACCCTTCTCGGCGTAAGCGTCGAGCATGTGGACCAGGTTATCGGCCTGAGTCTCGGAAACTTCAGAAACCTTCATAATGTGTCTCCTTCGATTGATAGGCGCCGGCCGAAACCGGCGCGCTAATCAGTAATCGTTATTGTTAGTATAGCACTAACAATAGTTACTCGCCCAGCTGATCAAGGTCGATATCGCCAAAGAACACCTGGTCCTCCTTGCCGAGCGCACTCGGGATGATGGAGAAGGTGTTAGAGATGCCGTCCTGAGCATCACGGAACGGGAGCTTGGAAACCGAAGACAGCGAAGCGATGGCGCCGTGGCTATCGCGCTTGTGCATGGGGTTAGCACCCGGGGCGAACGGCTGGCCAGCCTTGCGGCCGTCAGGCGTGGAACCGGTCTTCTTGCCGTACACGACGTTGGAGGTAATGGTCAGAACCGAGGTCGTGGGCACGGAGTTGCGGTAGGTGTCGTTCATGCGGATGTACTCCATGAACTGGTGCACAACGTCGTGAGCGATCTGGTCGACGCGGTCGTCGTCGTTACCGTACTTGGGGAACTCGCCCTCGGTCTCGAAGTCGACGATGATGCCGTTCTCGTCACGGACGGGGTGGACCTTGGCGTACTTGATGGCGGACAGGGAGTCAGCCACGACGGAAAGGCCAGCGATGCCCGTAGCGAACCAGCGATGCACGTGCTTGTCGTGCAGAGCCATCTGGATGCGCTCGTAGCAATACTTGTCGTGCATGTAGTGAATGATGTTCAGCGAGTTGACGTACACGCCAGCGAGCCACTTCATCATGTCGTTGTACTTGGCCACGACGTCGTCGTAATCGAGCGTATCGCCCTCGACGGCGCGATACTTGGGGCCGACCTGCTTCTTGGAGACCTCGTCGACGCCACCGTTGAGTGCGTAGAGCAGGCACTTGGCCAGGTTGGCACGGGCGCCGAAGAACTGCATCTCCTTGCCAATGCGCATGGAGGACACGCAGCAGGCGATGCCGTAGTCGTCGCCGTGGTAAACGCGCATGAGGTCGTCGTTCTCGTACTGGATCGAGGAGCTGGCGACAGAAGTCTTGGCGCAGAACTTCTTGAAGTTCTCGGGCAGACGGGTCGACCACAGAACGGTCATGTTGGGCTCGGGGCTGGTGCCCATGTTCTCGAGCGTGTGCAGGTAGCGGTAGCTCATCTTGGTAACGAGCGTACGGCCGTCAACGCCCATGCCGCCGATGGACTCGGTGACCCACTGCGGATCGCCGGTAAACAGGGCCTGATACTCGGGGGTACGGGCAAACTTGACCATGCGGAGCTTCATGATGAAGTGATCCACGAACTCCTGGATCTGCTCCTCGGTGAAGGTACCGTTGGCAAGGTCGCGCTCAGCGTAGATGTCGATGAACGTAGAGGTACGGCCGATGGACATAGCGGCGCCGTTCTGCTCCTTGACGGAAGCGAGGTAGGCGAAGTACATCCACTGGATGGCCTCCTGCGTGTTGGTAGCAGGGTTGGAAATGTCGAAACCATAGGTCTCGGCCATCATCTTGAGCTCACCGAGGGCGCGGATCTGCTCCTGCAGCTCCTCGCGATCGCGGATGTTGTCGGCGGTCATGACCGTCGGGGTGGAAGCCTTCTGGGCCTCCTTGTCCTTAATCAGGTAGTCGACGCCGTACAGGGCAACACGACGGTAGTCGCCGATGATGCGGCCGCGGCCATAGCCATCGGGCAGACCGGTGATGATGTGAGCCGAGCGGCAAGCACGCATCTCGGGGGTGTAAACATCGAAGACGCCAGCGTTGTGGGTCTTGCGCTCGAAGGTGTAGCGCTCGACAACGTTCTCGTCGACCTTATAGCCGTGCTGGCTGGCAGCCTGGCAAGCGATGCGGATACCGCCGTTGACGTGCAGCGCGCGCTTGAGCGGCTTGTCAGTCTGGAGACCGACGATGGTCTCCTTCTCGCGGTGGGCGTTATCGATGTAGCCAGCGGGGTGGCTCACGATACCCGTAACGGTCTTGGTGTCCATATCGAGGACACCGCCCTGCTCGCGCTCCTTAAGCAGCAGGTCGAGAACCTCGCCCCACAGCTCCTTGGTACGCTCGGTCGGGCCGGCGAGGAACGACTCGTCGCCCTCGTAGGGGGTGTAGTTCTTCTGGATGAAGTCTCGGACGTCAACTTCTCCCGTCCAGATGCCTTCCTTGAAGCCTTCCCATGCCTCCTGCATTGTGTAACCACGCTCCTAGTTACGTGTAATGCGGCGCTCTCTCACACCGCTGCTTATTGAATTCTTGAATGTTCGGCTTGCACTACCGGCTTCTTCCGTTCTTCACCACACGTTGGTGCAGGGAAAACGTTTGTCCACCTTGGAACTACAACCCAAAACCCAAGATTTCACCCGTTTGAGAAGGATAACATAGCGACCCTCTCCATCTGGGCTGTTATATGTTTCTTTTTTTATATCATAAAGGCGTTTTTTACAAACCCGCAGGAAATGCGAGCGCGAACAACTACCGTTCACCGATTTGTTTGGTATTTTTCCTTGCCTTTGTACGACGTTCACTCTAGCTGTTATGCCAGCTTTAGCAGGGTAAAGTGTTCCAGAGACCCTACAGAAACTGCAGGGCGGCCACGGGATCCCCCGTGGCCGCCCTGTGGCGTGACTAGTTTTTAGCTTTGATTGCCGCTTGGCATTAGGCAGCTGCGACGGCCTTGTCGGTCGTTGCCTTGCTATCGCCGTTGCCCTGGCCCTCAAAATGCTTGTAGCACCAGCTGGTGACCAGCGGGGTCAAAATAGCCGTAACGATTGCGCAGGCAGCAACCTGTGCCGTGGCCGTCGCGAGCACCGCACCGCCGTACAAGGCCTCGTTGATGCTTGCCATGGCAGCAGGCGTGGCCACATTGGCTCCGGCGCAGCTCGAAATGGCCGCACCCGCGACACCCGTACCGCCCGTGAGCTTATCGACCGCGACAACGGGAATTGCAAAGACCACCGAGCAGATCACGCCGAGCAGAATACCGGGGAGACCGCCATTAATGAGCTGGCCAAAGGTCATGGTCGAGCCCATGGCAAAGAAGACGAGCACGATGACGGCGGAAAGTGCCGGTGCCATCATCTTCTTAAAGCTCGGGAACAGGTTACCCAGAATAATGCCGACGACGATTGGCAGGATGGCACCCACCAGCGACCAGCCGATCGGGGCCTGGCCGGCGGCGCCGAGCACGATCATCGTTACCGGAGGGCCGACAACCAGCGTGGTGATGGCGACGGCGCCACGCTCGGCTTCATTGCCCATGGTGCCCATCAGTCCAGCGTACATAGCGTTGTTGGCGCCGGTGCAAGCCGCCAGCATCACCATGGCAGAGATGCCAAACAGGTTGTCGTTGAACACATAAAGGATGAGCAGCGACACGGCAACGACCACAATCTGCTTGACGGCGATGATGATGGCGCCGCGGGCAGCGGCGGCAGGAGCACTCTTAAACGAAATCGTCGTACCGACGATAAGCAAAAAAGCGCCCACGAGCGGGCCTGCGCCCTGCTGGGTCATGCCAAGCGTAAAGCTACCGAGCGTTTTGAATAGGTCGGGGAATAGCGTGTTGAGCAGGCAGCCCAGCAAAAGCGGCACCAAAATATTGGCACCCGGGATGGAGGACATCTTAAAGAACGGCTCCTTTGCCGCCGGCGCCTCCACCGCAGTCGATTCACTCATATATATCTCCTTTGGATGCATGCGAATCGTAGCCGCACGCGCCTTTGTCAGAAAGAAGGCGACGGTCCCGAGTCGCAGGAGCCGTCGCCGAATTAACGTCGCGGGGTATTACCCGTCCAGAACGATGCCACCGTCGCAGTCACCGATCTCGCCGTTCACGAAGCTAGCGAGGTCGGAAGCGAAGAAGAGCACCATCTGCGCAGGCTCGCTGGCCTGGGCGGCGCGGCCCAGAGGAATACCGTTGATGATGCGCTGAGAGTTCTCGTCAGAGAGAATCGAGGTCATATCGGTAAGGGTGAGCGACGGGCACACGGCGTTGCAGCGGACGCCAAACTTGCCGCCTTCCTTGGCGACTGCCTTGGTTAGACCGTTAACACCGGCTTTGGAGCTGGCGTAGGCAGCGGTGCCGAGCAGGCCGCCGCCGATCTTGCCAGCAACAGAGCTCACGTTGACGATAGTGCCGGCATGGGCCGCCTTAAAGTGCGGGTACACGGCGTTCATCATGGTAAAGGTGCCGTTGAGGTTGATGTCGATGGTGCGACGCCACTCGGTGTCATCGATCTCGTCGAACTTCTTGGTGCTGATGACGCCAGCGCAGTTGATCAGGATGTTGGTTTGCGGCAGGTCCGTAAAAATCTGCTCGACGGTCTCACGCGCCTTAGGCGCATCGGCAACATCGAGCTGATAGAACTTGTTGCCCTCGCCAAGCTCGGCCACAGCGGCCTCGCCCTTGGCAGCGTTCCTTGCGATGAGCGCGACGTGTCCGCCGCCCGCGACGATGCCCTTGGCGATCTCGAGGCCAATGCCCTGAGTGCCACCGGTAACGATCGCGGTTTTACCCGTGAAGTCAAATGCCATGACTCCATCCCCCTTTATATAAGGTGTCTCCTTGCGGGAAGTTGGAGCATCGCACGTGGCGATAAATGAGTCCCAGTCGTCATGGTGGTGACAACCCCTCGCCTAACCGCGGGCATAATAGTTCTTTGAAACGCTTCAGCAATTGAATTTTTTAACTCTTTATGCGCTCTTTATATTGCCCACTGAATGAGGCCCGAATATGCGGGTATCATCTTTCACCGAAAATAGTTTCTAGTGTTAGGGGTTTTCGGTGGAAGATACCGATTTCCATGAGCTTGGGCGTCAGCTCTTAACTGAGTTTGGCAGCATGCATCATCGCATTTCACGCTCTGCGGACAAAGCTCTCGGCGGCGAGATGGCTGTCATGCGCGCCCTCATGCTCGCTGGCGGTTCGCTCACGCCGAGCGAACTCGCAAATTGCGCCTGGGTCTCGAGTGCCCGCATCGCCAATATCTTACGCACTCTCGAAGCCAAGGGCTGGGTCGAGCGCGAGCACTCAAAGACCGACCGTCGTCGTGTACACGTCACGATGACCGATAAGGGATTCCAGAATCTCGAAATCAAACGTCGGGAATTCGAGGAGCGCACCGCGGCCTTCCTCGAGCAGCTCGGCGAAACAGATACCCAAGAGATGGTGCGCCTTCTAAGGCGTTTCAACGAAATTATCGACCGCAATCAAGAAAGGAGAGATGCCGAGTGAGGATTCTCAAGCTCTTTAAAAAGCATGTCCTGGCACTGTTCACAGCTATCGTACTTATCGTAATCAGCTGCAACGCCGATCTGGCACTGCCTACCTACATGAGCGACATCGTCGACGTGGGCGTACAGCAAGGCGGCATCGCCTCGCCCGTGCCCGACACCATTCGTGCCGAATCACTCGATGACCTTGAGCTCTTTATGAGCACCAAGGACGCCAAAGCTGTGGAGGCCGTGTTTAGCAAGGCTGACAAAAAAGGCATTCGAACGTACAAGGGCACCGAGGAAGAGCGTGCCGATGGCGGCAAGATTGCCGACATTATGAGCCTGCCCGAGACCGTCGTCCTTTCTCTCAACCAGGGCATCGACGCCAGCTCCATGGGCGACATGACCGGCGCATCCACCGAGGCAAGCAATGGCGGCGGCGCCCAGGCCATGCCCACCCCCGAGCAGATGGCGGCAATGACGCCCGAGCAGCTCGCCGAGATGCAGCAGAAGGCCACAGCGGCGCAAAACATGCAAAAGCAGATTGATGCCGACGGCGGCAAGATCACCATGAAGAGTCTGCGCCTAGGTGTCGAGGGCGGTCTGGTAGACCAAAGCAAGCTCGTCGAGGGCGCCAATGAAATGGCGGACAAAATGGGCTCCATGTCGGGCTCCATCGTGACCCAACGCGCCGTGAGCTATGTGCAAGACGAGTACAAGGCGCAGGGTATCGACCCCGCCGACGTGCAGAACGCCTACCTGGGCCGCATGGCGACCACGATGTTTGGTCTGTGCCTGATCTCACTGGTCGCCACCATCCTAACCGGCGCCGTGGCCTCGCGCACCGCCTGTTCCATCGCACGCGACCTGCGCCGCGAGACCTTCAACAAGGTCATGCACTTCTCGCCGGCCGAGGTGGGCAAGTTTAGCCAGGCCTCGCTCATCACTCGCTGCACCAACGACATTCAGCAGATTCAGATGGCCGCAACCCTGTTTATCCGCATGTGCCTCATGGCGCCCGTCATGGGCATCGTCGCCGTCATGCGCGTCCTGGCTAACCACACCGGCCTGGAGTGGACCATCGCCGTGGCCATCATCGCGGTCTCGGCCGTCGTCGGCGTGCTTATGGGCCTCACCATGCCCAAGTTCAAAAAGATGCAGAGCTTTGTGGACCGCGTGAACCTTACCGCCCGCGAGCTGCTCGACGGCCTTATGCCCATCCGCTCGTTTAACCGCGAGGAGCATGAGCTCGAGCGCTTTGACCAGGCGTCCCTCGACCTGATGACCACGCAGCTCTACACCAACCGCGCCATGAGCTTTATGATGCCGCTCATGATGCTCGTCATGAACTGCATCACCGTGCTTATCGTCTGGTTTGGCGCGCAGGGCGTGTCCGACGGCGTGATGCAGGTCGGCAACATGATGGCGTTCATCTCCTACACCATGCAGATCGTCATGGCGTTTATGATCCTCACCATGGTTTCGGTTATCCTGCCCCGCGCCGAGGTCGCAGCAGAGCGCGTGGAAGAGGTCATCACCTGCCCCACGAGCATCAACGACCCTGCCTCGCCCAAACTGCCCGCAGCCAGCGCGCCGCGCGGTGAGCTCACCTTCCGCGACGTGAGCTTCCAGTACCCCGATGCCCGCGCCGATGTCATCAGCGGCGTGAACTTCACCACACATGCCGGCCAGATGCTCGGCATCATTGGCTCAACGGGTTCGGGCAAGTCCACGCTCGTGCAGCTGATTCCGCGCCTGTACGACGTCACGGGCGGCAGCATTTCGCTCGACGGCATCGACGTGCGCGACATGACCCTTTCCGAGCTGCGCCACCGCATTGGTTACATCCCGCAGCAGGGTCGCCTGTTCTCGGGCACCGTCGAGAGCAACCTCAAGTTTGCCGGCGACATGGTGAGCGATGATGATATGCGCCAGGCGGCACGCATCGCCCAGGCCGAGGACTTTATCGCCGAGCGCGAGGGCGGCTACGACTCCCCCATCAGCCAGGGCGGCTCCAATATTTCGGGTGGTCAGCGCCAACGCCTGGCCATTGCCCGCGCGTTGGCCAAAAAGCCCGAGGTCGTGGTGTTCGATGACTCGTTTAGCGCCCTCGACTACAAGACCGACGCGCGCCTGCGCGAGGAGCTGGCCAAAAACGTCACCGACGCCGCACTCGTGGTCGTGGCCCAGCGCATCGCGACCATCATGCACGCCGACCAGATCATCGTGCTCGACGACGGTCACGTAGTGGGCACCGGCACGCACGAGGAGCTGCTGCACGGCTGCCCGGCGTACCTGGAGATTGCACAGTCGCAGCTTTCCGCCGAGGAGCTGGGGCTTACCCAAGAAGAAATTGCAGCCGTCATGGAAGGAGGCGAGCGCTAATGGCAGACGAGACCAAGACTCAGATTCCCAAGCCCACCCGCCAGCGTGGTCCCATGGGCCGCATGGGTGGCATGCGCCGTGGCGAAAAGGCCAAGGACTTTAAGGGCACCATGAGGCAGCTGCTCGGCTATATCGGCCAGCACAAGATTGCCGTGTTTGCCGCCGTCGCCTTTGCCGTGTGCTCGGTCATCTTTAACATTGTGGGGCCCAAGGTGCTTGGCCAGGTTACGACTAAGCTGTTCGAGGGCTTGGTTGCCAAGGTCAACGGCACCGGCGATGTCGACTTTGCCTGGATCGCCAAGACGCTCGGCTTTTTGCTCTGTCTGTATCTGGCGAGCTCTGCCTGCAGCCTGATCCAAGGCTGGCTCATGACCGGCGTCACGCAAAAGATTTGTTATCGCATGCGCAAGGAGATCGCCGCCAAGATCGCTGTCGTGCCGATGAGCTACTTCAACGGCCACAGCAAGGGCGACGTGCTCAGCCGCATCACCAACGATGTCGACACGCTGGGTCAGTCACTCAACCAGAGCGTGACGCAACTCATCACATCGGTGACGCAGATTATCGGCGTGCTCGTCATGATGCTGTCGATCAGTCTGCCGCTCACCGGCGTCACCGTGCTCACGCTGCCGGCAGCCGCGATTATCCTGACCGTGATGATTCACTTCTCGCAGCCGTACTTCCGCGAGCAGCAGCAGGTCCTGGGCGCCGTCAACGGCATCATCGAGGAGGACTTTGCCGGCCAGAACGTCATTCAGGTGTTCGACCGCGCCGAGGCCTCGATCGAGGAGTTCGACAAAGAGAACGACCGCCTCTTTATGAGCGGTTGGCGCTCTCAGTTCCTGTCGGGCCTGATGATGCCGCTTATGAGTCTGGTGGGCAACATGGGCTACGTGGGCGTCGTCGTGGTGGGCGCGCAGCTCGCGCTGACCGGCAATGCCACACCCGGCGACATCCAGAGCTTTATCCAGTACGTTCGCAACTTTACGCAACCCGTGCAGCAGCTGGGCAACGTGAGCAACACGATGCAGTCGATGGCCGCCGCCACCGAGCGCGTCTTTGAGTTCCTGGCCGCGGCCGAGGAGGAGCAGAAGGCCGACGCGCAGATTCCCGAGAAGCGCCCCGGTCACGTGGAGTTCGACCACGTCAAGTTTGGCTACACGCCGGACAAGACCATCATCCACGACTTTAGCTGTGAGGCGCAGCCCGGTCAGACCATCGCCATCGTCGGTCCCACCGGCGCTGGCAAGACCACGCTCATCAAGCTGCTGCAGCGCTTCTACGACGTGGACGGCGGTTCGCTGCGCGTCGAGGGCATCGACGTGCGCGACTGGGACCGCGCGGCACTGCGCGGCGAGTTTGCCATGGTGCTGCAGGATACCTGGCTGTTTAACGGCACCATTCGCGAGAACATTCGCTACGGACGCCCCGATGCGAGCGATGCCGAAGTCGAAGCCGCCGCACGCGCCGCACGCTGCGACCACTTTATCCATACGCTCGCCGGTGGCTACGACTTTATGATCAACGAGGAGGGCACTAACCTGTCGCAGGGTCAGCGCCAGCTCGTGACCATCGCCCGTGCCATTTTGGCCGACCGCCCGGCGCTGATTCTAGACGAGGCGACTTCCAACGTCGATACCCGTACCGAGGAGCTCATTCAGCGCGCCATGGATGCGCTGATGCAAGGCCGTACAAGCTTTGTCATCGCGCACCGCCTGTCCACGATCCGTAACGCCGACGTGATCTTGGTGATCCGCGACGGCGACATCGTCGAGAAGGGCACACACGACGAACTGCTCGCCCAGGGCGGCTTCTACGCCGACCTGTACAATTCGCAGTTCGACGAAGCGGCGTAAAACCGGCCGCAAACAACCGCAATACCCAAAAAACGGGGGCGCAGAATGAACCTGCGTCCCCGTTTTGTGTCCTTTGGGCCTCGAAACGCCTCCCCCTGAGACCTGATTGACGGCGCCATCCAGACCCCGTGGACAAAAAATGGCAAATATGAGTACTGTCACTTTTTTGGTAACAGCCAAAACTGCCCCAAACGACGTCTTTGCGGCCTAGATATGCCTTCAAATTGATCAAAACGCCCGGTAGCATGCTTCTGCGTGCCAACGTTAATGAACATATTTACTGTTGTGTCTAATATCTTATAAGGTCGATATGATACTAAGCTAGCAACAGTACTCATATTTGCCATTTTTTGTCCACGGGGTATGCCGCAGAAGATCCAACTTGCTCCAGCATGTCGTACGCCGGTCCCCCCTTCCGGCGAGTGCCGACATTTCCCCAGATAAAACCGACCAAAATAAACCTGTCCCTTTTCGGCAGGTTTCGCTTGCACTTTAGCGTGCGACAGCGGATAATGCCGAGCATTCGAGAATTCGCCAATTGTTGCTGTTAATTGATAAAGGAGGCCCCGTATGGCCATGGAATTCAAACGCAGGCTGCCGATCCCCATGGAGATCCGCGAGGAAATGCCGCTTTCCGCCGAGCTTACTGCCAAGAAGCAGGCATTCGATGCCGAGGTCGCCAAGGTCTTTACCGGCGAGGACGCACGCAAGGTGCTCATCATTGGCCCGTGCTCTGCCGATCGCGAGGACTCGGTGCTCGAGTACATGAACCGCCTGGCCAAAACCGCCGAGGAGGTCAAGGACAGGCTCATCATCATCCCGCGTGTTTACACCAACAAGCCGCGCACCAAGGGCACCGGCTACAAGGGCCTGCTGCACAACCCCGACCCCGAGGCGCCCGATGACCTGCTCGAAGGCGTTAAGGCCATCCGCCACATGCACCTGCGTGTCATCGAGGAGACCGGCTTCTTTACCGCCGATGAGATGCTCTACCCGTCGAACTACCAGTACCTCGTCGACCTGCTGAGCTATGTTGCCGTGGGCGCGCGCTCGGTCGAAAACCAGGAGCATCGCCTGGTGTCGAGCGGCATTTCGGTGCCCGTAGGCATGAAGAATCCCACTGCCGGCTCTACCACCGTTATGCTCAACTCCATTTACGCCGCGCAGGCGCACCAGAGCTTCATCTTCCGCAACTGGGAGGTCGAGTGCGACGGCAACCCGCTCGCGCACGCCGTTATGCGCGGCTACATCGGCCTCGATGGGCGCACCTACCCCAACTACCACTACGAGCACCTCGAGCGCCTGGCTGAGCGCTACACCGAGCACGCCGGCTACGCCAACCCAGCGGCGGTCATCGACTGCAACCACGACAACTCGGGCAAGCGACCTCTTGAGCAGTATCGTATTTGCAAGGAGGTGCTCGACAGCTGCCGCCGCAACGAGTCCATCTCCAAGCTGGTCAAGGGCTTTATGATCGAGTCCTACCTGGAGGATGGCAACCAGCCGGTCGACGGCGGCGTCTTTGGCAAGTCGATCACCGACCCGTGCCTAGGCTGGGAAAAGACCGACTACCTCATCCACGAGATCGCAGAGCGTATTTAGTTACGTGAGCCGCATTTGGACAATCTGACGTTCAACTTCAAGGGCGCGACCAGAAGGTCAGCGCCCTTTCGTTTCACGTCACCTTGCCCCAAATGCGACCCATTCGCTGTCCGTCCTCTACCTGCGGCGTTGTCTTGCTCCGGATGCGGCAGTTGGGGACGTTCCTTTTTTTGCCGGCAGTCTGGGACATTCCTTGGGGTAGTCGTTGGGGACGCTCTTGTTTGACTAGTCGTTTAAGAACGTCCCCAATGACTACCCCTCGCGTATCGTATGCGCGCCGGGCTTCGGAGGCCAGGCGCACTCTGTTAAACATGCCCTCGGGGCGCACATTTCCTTTCGAGTCGATCATACAAGCCCCCAATCCGTTCGGTTTCCCCAGATTGTGAGCCCGCACACCCAAGTCGCCCATCCCGCCGTTCAGCTGAAACCACCTGCCAAAAAGGGACAGGTTTATTTTGGTAGGTTTTATCTGGGCAAACGCCAGCCGCCGCGAGGGAGCGGCCTTCCCTCGCGGCGGTCTTCTAGCAGTAAAACCAAGTGAGTAGACTTTTTGCAGGAGACCAAGCATGCCCCAAAACGCCGCGGCTCTGACCTGCGGTTTTATCAATCATTTGTCACGATGTGCTCGGTAAGTTCAAAAAAGTCTACTCACTTGCATCTGCCCATCACCTTTGTGGTGGTTTGGAGCTCTCCGCGGCGGGATGCTAGACTGGCGGCGTATACATTCGCGCCAAAACACGGGTCGCATGCAAGAAAGGAGATGCCATGGCGCCTATCGCACCTCTCAAGATGCTCGTCGCTCCTGCCGCTAAGGCCATCGCCCGCCTGAGCGACTCACTCACCTACGACGATATCCCCTGCGTTGTCGACGAGCGCCCGGACGGCTGTCCGTACCTGGGCCACGTTCCCTACTTTGCGCCTAAGCTCGCTTCTGATCCCGAGCACTGCGAGCAGTAATCCAAGACACAGCAAGCGCTGCGCAACTCGCGGCGCTACTGTTTTGGTGCAAAGAAACCTGATTCCCTTGCACCAACGCCGGGATTGTCGACGCTGCGGCCGCGGCGCGATATGAGGCGCGAAACCTCGCCCAGCAACACGCCGATCACCACACCCATGAGAATGGGCATCTTTGCCATCTCGGCAGGTGAGCTGTTGAGCGGCACAATCGTAGCAACAATCGAAAGCACGAGCTCCACCACGGGAATCGCAAGCGCCACCGCGAGCATCTTGCCCTCGAAAGGCGCACGGAACACACGCGGGCGACCGTCGTATTTGCGCAGACGCCAAAACGCCGGGAACATCGGGATATAGCTCATGAGCAGAAAGACGACGTTCATCGAGAAGAAGACCCAAAAGACGTCGGAACCCTCACCCAGCGGAATCTGGAGCAGCAGCACCAGGCTGGCAAAACAGCCGTTAATGAGCGCCGAGCCGTTGGGCATGCCGGTCTTTTTGGACACCAACGCAAAGGGACGCGGCATGTTGCCATGGCGCGCGGCATAGCTCGCTACGTTGTTGACGCCAAAGCTCCAGCAGATCATATTGGCGAACAGCGTCACCAAAAAGGCCACGCCCACGACCATCGTCAGCGGGTGGGTGCGCCCCACCATAGCGGCGACTGCGTCCACAATGCCCGAATCGAGTGAAAGCTGCTCGGTGGGAACCGCGGCTCCAATGCCAATGCCGCAAATGATGTAAATTGTCGCAATGGCCACGCCACCGGCAATAACCGCCTTGGGGATATCGCGCGACGGGTTCTTCATCGTGCTGGCAAAGGTCGCGACCACTTCGAAGCCCATAAAGTTGAACAGGATAATCGATAGGTACGTCAACGAATTGGTGTCGCCCAGATCTGGAATGAAGGTCTTAAACGACATCTCGTTGGCAAAGCCGTTATTGCAGGCAAACCAAATGCCGACGATTCCCACCACAGCGGTAATGAGTACCTTGATGACGGCGCCGCCGTCCATAACCCAATCGGCCTCCGCCACCGGCTGCATTGCCATGACCGTGACGCCCCACACAAAGGCAATCTCGATGGCAATTCGGATCCCGAGTGAAAACTCGATACCCCACACCGCATTAATGACACTGGGGAACATGCAGGCGATACTTGCCACCCACAGCGGAAAGTTGACCCAGTAGCACCAGGAACAGCGGGCACCCCAACGGTCACCCAAGCCCAGACGTACCCAGTCGTACAGGCCGCCCTCGGAATCGAACGCCGTGCTCAGCTCGGCCACCACCAGGCCATAGGGAAGCAAAAACGTAATGATAAGGAAGATCCACCAGAAGAACTGCACGTTACCCATGGCAGATGCCGGAGCCGCCGCCTCAATGGTAAAGACAACGCAGATAACCGAGAGGATGACCTCGAACAGGGAGAACTTTTTACCTGCCACGGCACGCTCCCCCTACAGCAAAAAGGATGGCATCTGTACCGAAGGCGCAGCCCAAGGTAGGGTTGCAGGCCGCGTCACCGGTACAGGTGCCATCCCAAAGAGAGGAGAGGATGCAGATGTTGGACCAACGCTCGCGGAACAGACGCGTGTAGATGACGATACGCTGGTACATAGATACTCCGATCAAAACGGCCGCGTTCGCGACCGGAAACTTTCGGCAATTGAAGACGCGTCTGACCTGGGAAATTCAAGCGAACAATTGGCCTAACCCGCAAAAAATCCCAGGCCAGACGCGTACTCAATCAAAGAAAAAAGGCACTCCGATGTGGAGGCGACGAAGTGCCCAAAGAAAACCCAACCGACCAATCAGGTAGCCCCTGTCCGATTGATCGGCTGGGTTTTCGAGGTGCCTCAGGTCGCCGCGAAAGAGGAGCGAAGCGTACTTTGGTACGCGAGCGACGGTTTGAGCGGCGAGATGGGGTGCCTCGGAAAGCCAGACGTTTACTCGGCGTGCTCAGGTGCGCCAGATTGGCGCGAACGAGGAGCGTAGCGTACTGACGCTACGTAAGCGACGAGTGAACGCCAAGGTGGCGTGCCTGAGTTACGCCGAGGGCTCCTGCTGCGTAATGCAGTGGATATTGCCGCCGCCGAAGACGACCTGCTCGGACTGAACGCCGACGCACTTGTAGACGCCCTCGCCCCAGACCTCGTCATAGATCTTCTGGAGCGTGTCAACGGCCAGCTGGTCGTTCTCGTCGCCGTACTGCGGGACGATAACGCCGTGGTTGGTGACAAGGTAGTTCATGTAGGAGGCGATCAGCGGCTCGTCGGGAACGCGCGGCTCGGCGTTCTCGTCGGCGTCGATGGTGTCGCAGGAAGCCTGGTCCATGAACAGCGGGTTCACGGGCATGCAGAGCTTGTAGACCTTCATCTTGCGGCCCTTGGCGTCAACGGCGTTGGAGAGGGTCTCGTAGGCAGCGTGGCACTGCTCGTAGAACGGATACTCGGGATCGTCGGTCCAGATGCAGGCCATGACGCCCGGGGCGATGAACGTGGCGACGTCATCGATGTGGCCGTTGGTCTCCTCGGGGTCGATGCCCTCCTTGACCCAGATGACCTTCTCGACACCCAGGTAATCCTTGAGGTGCTCGTCCATGTAGGCGCGAAGCTCCTCGCTCCAGGGCTCAAACTTCTTGTGGTACTTGGGCCAGATGGACTCGGGATCCTCTTCCTCCTCGAGCACCGCAGAGCAGGTGCGGCCCGGGGAAAGCAGGCACTGGTCGGTAACGACAAGGGTGCCCTCGCCGTCGACGGTGATGGAGCCGCCCTCGAGGATCATGTCGTCGGGACGATAGCGACGGCAGCCGGAGAGCTCAGCCATCTTAAGGGCGATCTGCTCGTCCTTGTCCCACGGGAAATAGAGGCCGTCGACGAGGCCGCCGTAGGCGTTGAAGTGCCAGTGGTTGGCGCGCTTCTCGCCCTTGCCGTTGATGACGTAGGTGGCGGCGGTGTCGCGGAACCAGGCGTCGTCGGTGGTCATCTCGATGACGGTGACGTTCTCGTCGTTCTCGAAGACGGCCTTGCAATTGGCATAGTCGACCTGGTTGGCGCACATATAGACCGGGGTGAACTCGGAGATGGCGCGGGCGATGGCAGCATACTGCTTCTGAGCAGGCTTGGCGCCGTGGGCCCAGGTGTCGGTGCGGTGGGGCCAGCCCATCCACACGCGATCCTGCGGGGCGAACTCGGCGGGCATGAAGAAGCCGTCGGCCTTGGGGGTGGACTCGGACTCGGTGATCGTACGCATAAGATTTCCTCCAAATCGAACGATCGTTTGCCGCGGGCGGGTTACCCGCAGCCTAAAACCAAGAGATGGTAGGCGCCCGTTCCCCGGCAAAGGTCGGGGCGCCCGGCGCCGGTTTTCACGGAGTCGCACCGGCAAGCGACGACGTAACCCGGTGCGCGGAGACAGAACGCACGAAGGATACGGAAGAGAGATTGGGGTGGGCGGTGGTTACCGGAGCAATAGCTCACACCCACCCCAGGGAATGGTTAGCAAACCTGTCGCTTGAGCACGCCTCCAAAGAGGCCGGAGTGCCCAGAGTCGGGAGCGACAAGCCCGACGAAGCGCACGTTGGTACGCGAGGAGAGTCGGAGTCCCAGAACCGGGTGCTCTAGTTCTCCTCGGCCTCGGCGGCCTCCTCAACGAGACGCTGGGCTGCGAGCTCAGGGGTCAGACCCTTGTACTCTTCCTTGCGGCCCTTAGCGCTGACGACGCGGACGACCTCGCCGATGAGCACGAGCACGATGAAGATGACGATCATCGGGACCTTGTCGCCAATTTCAGCAGCGGAGAACGGAATCAGCGTTGCAACGATGGCAAGAACCAGCTCGATGCAGGGGATGGCGAGCATAACCTTCATCATGGCGCCCTTAAACGGGAACGTGAAGATGCGCTCACGGTTCGGGTCGTTCTTACGAAGGTTGAGGAATGCCGGGAACATCGGGATGTAGGTGAGCAGCAGGAAGACGACGGAGGTGCCGAAGAGCATCCAGAAGACACCGTTGGAGATGGCGTCGATGGGAACGAGCTGCAGGCACAGCACCAGGGAGGCAACGACGGCGTTGACCAGGTTGGCGCCGTTGGGCATGTCGTCCTCGGAGATCATCGAGGCGAAGACCTTGGGCATGTTGCCGTGCTCGGCAGCGTAGCGAGCGACGGAGTTGACGCCGAAGGACCAAGCAGCCATGTTAGCGAACAGGGTGATCAGGAAGGCGATGCAGATGACCTTGAAGATCATGGAGTCGCCCACCATGGTCTGGACTGCGACGATCATGCCGTAGTCGGGGTCGATGGAGTCGGCCGGCACAGCGGCGCCGATGCCGAAGCCAGCGAACAGGTAGATGACGGCAATAGCCACACCACCGACAATGATAGCCTTGGGAATATCGCGAGCGGGATCGGCCATGTCATCGGTCATGGTGCAGATGACCTCGAAGCCCATGAAGTTAAAGATGATGATCGACAGATAGCCAAGAGCGTTGGTGTTGGTGAGTTCGGGCAGGAAGGTGGCAGCGGACATGTCGTTCGCAAAACCGTTCTCCATGGCATACCAAATGCCCAGAGCGCCGACGATAACGGCAACGGCGACCTTGATGATAGCGCCTCCGTTAAGGACCCACTCGGAGTCGGCCGCCTTGGAGCGCCCCATAAGGTAGACGATCCACACAAAGGCAAGTTCGATACCCATCTTGGCGATTAGGTTGAACTCGACGCCAAAGACCATGCCCAGGATGTCGGGGAACATGGTAGCCAGCGAGGCGATCCACAGCGGGTAGTTGACCCAGTAGTAGTACGAAATGCGGGCGCCCCACTTGTCGCCCAGGCCATCGCGTACCCAGTCGTAAATGCCGCCCTCGCCGTCATAGGTGGTGCCGAGCTCGGCGACAACCATGCCGTAAGGGAGCAGGAAGGTCAGGATCAGGAAGATCCACCAGAAGAACTGCTGGTTGCCAATGGCAGCAGCAGGTGCGGCGGCCTCGCAAACGAAGACGACGCAGATGATGGTCGAAATGACCGTCAAGAAGGAAAGCTTTTTCTTTCCGTCGCTCATGATGAGCTCCTTCGCTCAGTCTTGGACAGATCCGAGGCCCTAAGGTATTAAGGCAATTGCTTGGGCCTCGGTGGGCGGGCGACAGGAGACGAGCATCCGCCGCCCGCAAACGTGCTTTTAGAAGCCTTGAGGCTTAGAGCTGCTCGAGAGCCTCGAGAGCGGCGTGGAGCTCAGCCTTGGCGGAGTACTCGACACCCTCGTCGTTGAGCGGGGTGCGCTTGCCCAGGGCGGCAAGGAGAGCACGAATGGAGTGCTTGCGGTTCTCGGCCTCGACCCAGCACAGGGAGCGCTCGGGATCGTCCATGACCTCGTCGACGACCTCCTCGTTGCGGGTGGCCGGCAGGCAGTGCATGAACTTGGAGTTGGGGCCGGCAAAGTTCATCATGTCCATGGTGACCTGATACTTGGGATAGAACACGTCCATGTAGTTCTCGCCCGAGACCTCCTCGTCGTACAGGCCATACCACACGTCGGTGTAGACGAAGTCGGCGCCCTTGATGCACTCGATGTCGTCGGAGATGACGATGGAGCCGCCGGAGACCTTGCAGTTCTCCTCGGCGATGGCCATCATCTGCTTGCCGAACTCGGCGCGCTCCTCAACGGTGCCAACGTGCAGGCCGCCGTCGGGGACCTGGTGGCCCTTAGGTCCAAACTGGACAAACTTCATGCCGACCTTGGAGGCGATGAACATGAGGGAGACGCAGACCTGGGTGGCGTCGCCGATGAAGGCCAGGGTGCAGTCCTCGATCTTCTTGCCCTCGGGGAGGTTCTCGAGCATGGTCATGAGGTCGCCCATCTCCTGCGTGGGATGGTTGAACTCGGACATGCCATTGATGACGGGCACAGCGGAGCCCTCGGCGAGGCCGACGACGTCCTTGTGACGGTCAACGCGAGCCATCATGATGTCGAGCAGCGAGCCCATAACGCGAGCGGTGTCGCCCAGTGACTCGTGACCGCCGAGCTGGATGGTGCCAGGGCCATAGAACTGAGCATGGCCGCCGAGGTCGGTCATAGCGGTCTCGAAGGAAAGACGGGTGCGGGTGGAGACCTGCTGGAAGATCATGCCAAGGCTCTTGTTGCGGAGCAGGTGCGGATAATAACCGTCAACCTTGATGGCCTTCTTCATTGCCAGACCAAGATCCTCGATGGCCATGATCTGCTCTTTGGTGAAGTCGTTGGTGTCGATGAAATCCTTAGGCAGTGCCATGTCGATTTCCTTTCCGCCGGTCTTGCCGACTATTACTATGAGGCGCTCGTACATCACGCCTCGTGTTGACAAGACCATCATTCATCCATATGTAACTATTGCCTAGTTTATTCGAGATTAAAGACCGTTCACGGAGTTACACCTTCTCTAATCCAATATAAACCCGCAGGTAGCTGACTTGCAGGGGGTTTACCGTCTAGAACCGCGAACGGTATACGGCTATTCTGTATCTCGGCGCCTAATCCGCAATGGAACGAAGGGTTGAGACGTCTATATCCCACAAGGTATACAGGGCTCGGCCATAGATGAAATGAGATGGGACGGTGACAGATGAACACCCTGATGTTCTTCTATACCCTAGCGATACTCGTGATTTGTATTGTGACGGCAGTACTCTCGCTTGCCGCCTATGCCTCGTCCCGTCGCCGATTCTTTATCTATGGCAGCGGCGTTTTTATTTGCTATGCCATCGAGATGACCGAGATTTTCTTTTTTGAATACACGCTGCAAAACCAGAGTTTTCCGGCCAGTGATTATTACTCAATTACCATGCCTGTAATGCGGACCCTTGTGGCGACCGCTTCACAGGCTTTTATTTGGCTGATTGCCATGGACCTGCTCGATAAGCATTCTAAAAAGCAGTTTGTTATTCCCGTCGCAACGTTCTTCCTGAGCGAGCTGCTGATCATTGTCGCTGTCCCCTACGGCCCCATGCATCAATGGCTCTACTACACGATGCGTCAGGCATTCCTTGTATTTGTGGGGCTCTATATCTTTTGGACGGCACGCAAGAGCACACAAGTCGAGCTGAAGGCACGCGTTAACAACCAACGAAAGCACCTGATTATCGGCGCTATTCTGGTCGGATGCATCGTCGCCGAGGATTTCTACAACATTCTGATTGTCCCCATGAGTCTGGCGCCCTCTTGGCTGCAACTATATCTGTCCGAGCGCAACTTTAGCGAAAACGTCTTTGCCTGCTACTTTGCGATTCTGCTGATCATCCACTCCTACCACGTGCTTTCAATCCGCATGCAGGAGGCGCCCGAGGAAAAGAACGTCAGCGATCTTGATCGACACATCGAAGAGCAGATGCCCTTCTATCGCAACGCCTACAAGCTCTCCAACCGTGAGACCGAAGTTATGCGTCTGGTTGTGCTGGGCAAATCGAACCAAGAGATCGCTGACGAGCTATTCCTTGCCGTGGGCACCGTCAAGACCCACATCCACAACATCCTGGTCAAAACCGAGCAGCAAAACCGCACGACGTTGATCCTCCACTTTTGGAAGCGATAACCTACCAAAAAGGGACAGGTTTATTTTGGCAGGTTTTATCTGGACAAACGTCGGCCGCTGCGAGGGAGTTGCCTTCCCTCGCAGCGGTCTTCTAGCAGCAAAAACCAAGTGAGTAGACTTCTTGCAGGAGGCAGAGCACACCCCAAATCGCCACAGCGCTGACCTGCGGTTTTACCGAGCATTTGTCGCGATGTGCTCGGCAGATCCAAAAAAGTCTACTCACTTGCATCTGAGGCGTACCGGAAAGGCAAAAAACCGCCGCGGAAGGGGGCCGACTCCCTCCGCGGCGGTTGTTTGCGTTGGTTTTGCGACGGTTTTGCCCGTCTGCTACTCGCTGTAACGGGTGGCGATGGCAGCTTGTACCATGCCGGTGCTCATGAGGTAGGTCACCAGGAAGTAACCACCATAGGCCGCCAGGAAGATCGCACAGGTGAGGCCCACGGTACCGCCGATGCTCATGTTGCCAAACGTGCTCACCAGCTCGATGATCACCTTGAGCGCCACAAAGGAGTGCGCCAGACCCACTGCCAGCGGGAATAGGAAGAACACCGCTTGCTGCGCCATCACCGAATGGCGAATCTGGCGGTCGTCACAGCCAATCTGTGCCAGCACACGATAGCTGCGGCTGCCGTCGGCCACATTGGAGAGCTGCTGGATCGACAGTATCGCCGCGCACGCAACGACCAGTACAAAGCCAATGTAGATGGCCAGATAGCTAATCATGCCGTTCATCTGCGCTGCTTGCGTGTACATCTCGGAACGCGTGATGAAGACTCCCCACGACCCCGGCTCCTTGCCGTCAACGAGCAGATTATCGAGCAAGGTGTATTTAATGCTCTCGTCTGCCTCGGTCGTATCCATACCCTGTTTGTAATTAACGAGCAGATTACTGGAATACGGCTGCAGATTAAGCTGGGACAGCAGCTCATCGGCTACGACCACGGTACCGGGATTGCTGCCCATCGCCGAGTTGGCGATGGCCGCCGTGTCCTCGTCCGACTTATCGGTTGCGGGCTTGAGTTCATGCCCGTCCAAGGTGAGGGTATGGCCGCCAGCCATATACTTGGTGTACAGGTCGCCCAGCTCACCGCCCATATCACACGTAAGCACGTACTGGTCGCGGCCAATGCTCACCGGCTCCTCGCCCATCATCTGGCGCAGCTTGTTGTACTGGCTCGCCGGCGTCACATACAGACCCATCGCATCGGCGTTGCTTCCCTCGAGCGCCTTGAGAAGCTTTTCGCCCATGGCCTTGCACATCTCACCCGCCACCACCGAGGGGCCCGAGCCGCCAAGCGGATAACTCAGATACGAATCGATCTGCACATGCTCACCGGCAACATCGGCGATATTGACCTTCTTTCCGGTCTCGTCGTTGTTGTCCGCCGACTTGCCCTTAATACCGTCTGCAACGTTATCGGAATTGATACGATCGCCGTGCCATGCGGAGTACAAATCGACCGTTGTATCGGCCAGCACCATGCGATCGGCCTCGGACGGATTGACATACTCTTTGTAGTAGTCGAGCGTTTCGGGCGTGTAATAGACATATGTCTGAGATACGTCAACAGGGTTATAGCGCTCCAGGTTTTCGTTCATCACATTGGCGATCGACATACCGCACGTCACCGAAGTGATGGCAAGGAACAGAATCATCGCGATGACACCCATCGAAAAGCACACCGTATTGACCTTGGCCGAAAGCTGACGCACGGTAAACATATTGAGGCCGCGCCAATACACGCTGCGCAGGCTCTGCAGCAGCTTGATAAGCATGCCCGAGAGTCCCCAGAACAGCGCAAAGGTGCCCACTGTAACCATAGCGGTCGTAATGCCAAACTGGCTCATGGCCTCTTGCAGCTTGCTGTCCGTCGCAGTTAGCGGGAACCCGTCGCGCAGCAGGCGGTAATAGGCCACGCCCACCAGCACCACGCCCACGACAAAGATGGCAATCGCGATCCAGGGGTTGCGCGTCTTGATGCTCTCGTTGCGACGCTCGGCACCCATAAGCTCGATGAGCTTGGTGCGGCGCACGGCGCGAAGGTTCAGCAGCAGTGTGAGCACAAACATTACGAGCATGCAGGCAAGGGCCAGGTTGAACGCATGCACCGAGAAAAAGAAGTGGAAATTGGCAATCTGTGTCTTAAAGAGCGAGGCCGTAAAGAACGTCATGAGCTGGGAGAGTCCCACACCCAGCACAATGCCAGCGACAAAGGCCACGACCGATACTATCACGGTCTCGAGCGCCATGATCGTGGCGACGCGCCCGCGCCCCATGCCGAGCACTTGGTATAGGCCGAACTCCTTTTTGCGGCGTTTCATGATGAAGTTATTGGCATACACCATCAAAAAGGCCATGACACCGGCCAAAAAGTACGTCAGGTAGCCGAGCATGCTGCCCATAACCTGCGCCAAGCCCTCTTCATCGATGCCGGCAATATCGACCTGCATCGAGACGGTGTTAAAGGCATAGAAAACGGTGACGCCCAAGGTGAGCGTCAAAAGGTAGACGAGGTAATCGCGGCCGGCGCGGCGGACGTTACCCCAAGCGAGTTTACAGAGCATCGGAGCCCTCACCGCCCATCATGGCAACGACCTCCATAATGCGGTCGAAGAACTCTCGGCGGTCGGTGTCGCCGCGGCGCAGCTCGGTGAAGATCTTGCCGTCGCGAATAAACAGCACACGGCTCGTGTAGCTGGCGGCAAAGCTGTCGTGCGTGACCATGAGCACCGTGGCGCGCAGGCGGCGGTTAAGGGCCTCCAGGCTCTCGAGCAGCAGACGGGCGCTCTTGGAATCGAGGGCGCCGGTGGGCTCGTCGGCCATGATCATGGTGGGGTCGGTGACGAGCGCGCGAGCCGCGGCAACGCGCTGCTGCTGGCCGCCCGACATTTGGTAGGGATACTTGTCGAGCACCTGACTGATGGACAGGCGCGCTGCCACATCCTGCACGCGGGTCGAGATCTCCGCCGAGTTTGTACGGGCGATGGTGAGCGGCAGGGCGATGTTCTCGCGTGCCGTGAGCGTATCGAGCAGGTTAGAGTCCTGGAAGATAAAGCCGAGTTCCTCGCGGCGGAACTGCGAGAGCTTGGCCTGCTTCATGCGCGTCACGTCCTGGCCGTTGATGCGGATGGTGCCACTCGTGGCGCTATCGATGGTCGACACGCAGTTGAGCAGCGTCGACTTGCCCGAGCCCGAGGCGCCCATGATGCCAACAAATTCGCCGCGGTTGACGGTGAAGCTGACGTCGTTGAGCGCGCGGGTCACGTTGCCCAACGCGCCGTATACCTTTTCGAGATGCGCGACCTCCAGTACCGGGGTCGCCATGTGCGTGGTTTGCATACCGAGTCCTTTCTTGCGATTAGTCTACGGCATCTATAGTCGCAAGAAGACGAGTCGGCTACCATCGATATGGCTTACGCTTGCCTTACCGTTGTGTAAGGTACGGGTAGCTAGCCTGTCACGTGTTGATGTTGAGAGAGGACTCCTGTTGAAGACTGTTCATGTTGCCGCCGGGATCATTCGCAAGGAAGGATCCGACGAGCTGCTGGCCGTGCAGCGCGGCTACGGCGACATGCAAGGACTTTGGGAGTTCCCGGGTGGTAAGCTCATGCGCGGCGAGACACCCGAAGACGCCGTGCGACGCGAGCTTATGGAAGAGCTGCAGGTAAAAGTCACCAACCTGCGCGATTTTTACACCGTTGAGTACGACTACCCCGATTTTCATCTCTCCATGGAGTGCTACTACTGCTCGCTGGCCGATGAATCCGATGAGCCCCAGAAGCGCGACCGCCAGCTCGATATCCGCTGGATTCCGCGTACCTCGCTTGCCACGGTGGAATGGATGCCCGCCGACAAGGGACTTATCGATGCCCTGATTGAGCTGAAGGAAGACCGGCTCGAGGCCAACGGCGCCGCCAACGACGCCGAGGCCGCCACGACCGACGAGCCCGTCACCAAACCCAAGCGCGCACCTAAGCGCCGCAGCAAAAAGCGCCCCAAACCCGGCCTGCTGGACGGCATCGATACCTCGGACCTTTCCGCCGACGAACGTGAGCTCGTGCGCCGTCGCGCCGCAATCAAAAAGTCCATGAAGGGCAACAAGCGCGCCAACACCAAGCCCGAGCTGCTCGTACGACAGCGCCTGCGCGCAGCGGGCCTTACGGGATATCGCTTGGAATGGAAGGTTCCCGGCAAGCCCGACATCGCCTTCCCCGGCCGCAAGATCGCCATCTTTGTCAACGGCTGCTTTTGGCATCGCTGCCCCAAGTGCAATCCGAGCCAGCCCAAGCGCAACGTTGAGTTTTGGGAGGCAAAGTTCCGTCGCAACGTCGAGCGCGACCGCGCTGCCGTGGCAGCACTCACTCAAATGGGCTGGACGCCCATAACCATCTGGGAATGCGAGCTCAAAAAAGACCGCATCGACGCCACGATGGAGAAGGTCATCGAACAGGTGCGCGCCGCAGAGCCGCAGCGCTAACAGCGAGCATTCACACGCTCCGCACGTCCGCGCCACATCCACGTCACAAACCTTGGAAAGCCCTTAAGTCCAAAACCTTTCAAGAGTGTTACTCGATAGCTCTGAACTGCAGTTTCATCGTAACACCAAACCAGGTTAAGCCTTTCTTTAGCGCTTCTTTGCAGCAGCCACGGCATAATACTGCCAACGCACGGGACCTAGCAGCACACCCCGTGCGCAACCTTTTGGTGGACATCGAGGAGGCCGCACGCATGCATTCTTCCAATGACGCAGCTCAGCTGCCATCCCTAAAACATGCAGACCTTTTCTCCTTCCCCCCGACACAGAGAAACGGCCGCCTCGACTCCCCCACCACAAAAGCCAAACGCTCAACCAATCAGAGCCTCAACCTGCGAGCATCGTTCGAAAAGCTCCAAGCATCTCTAGACAAGGCGTTCCCCGAACAGGCAAGAGCAATCTAAGCCCATCGCGCTTTATACTGATGCCATGCGAAACATGGATCACATAGAATTGCACCGCGGAGGACGCGAGGAAGCGTTTCCCGAGACCGCCGAAGACTGGCCCTATATTGCCGAACGCGCAGAATTCGCTCGCTATCCGGGCAATTCCGTCCCCTGGCACTGGCATTCCGAGGTTGAGCTTTTCTACATGGAGCAGGGAGCGATTGACTATCGAACGCGCGCGGCTCATGAGCACGTACGCTTTGAGGAAGGGTCCGCCGGCTTTATCAACGGCGGCGTTTTGCACAGCACGCTGCAATCACCCAATTCGGCACCAGCCATTCAAATGTTGCATATCTTTCAGCCGTCGATGCTCGGCGATCCCGCGGGACGCCTTCAAAAGCGCTATATCAATCCTTTGCTGCAATGTCGAGGCGTCGATGTGCTCAAATGGTCGCCCACCAACCCCGACGATATGCCCTTTATCGATTTGCTAAAGAGTTCCTTTAACCACGACCTTCAACGGCCGCAGAACGAGATGGCGCTTCGGAATAGCTTGTCAGAGCTCTGGATTCAGATTTACGCCAAGGCCGAACCGCTCTTTTCCTCCGACAACGCCTCTTGGATGACCAACCGCGACGTACAGTTCAAGGCAATCCTGGACTATATCCGCGCGAACTATGCAGCCGCTATAGATGTGCCCCAGATGGCATCTGCAGCCGGCGTAAGCGAAAGAGAGTGTTACCGCATTATCGAAGCTTGCGCAGGAACGACCCCGGCGGCATATCTGCGCGCATACCGCGTAAACCGTGCTTGCGAACTTTTGACACACACCACGCGAACGGTCCAGACAGTCGCGCGCCAATGCGGCTTTGCGACAGCAAGCCATCTTGGCCAGGTATTTAAAGAACAAATGGGATGCACTCCTTCGAGCTATCGAGCAGCGAGGCAGAATCTCGATAGCACCAGGCAGAAATCCCGCTAGCCTTTCTTCTGTCACCGCATCAAACTTGCAGGCAAACAACAGAGAGGAGCAATCATATGAAGTACTTTGACCATATCGTATTTGACGTTGATGGGACATTGGCAGATACAGAAGAAAGCGTTCTATCATCGCTTGTCCAGATTGTCCAAGAAGAGACCGGCAAAACGCTTCCCCGACACGAGCTTGACTTTGCCCTCGGCATACCCGGCAAGGATGCCCTTGAGAAACTTGGGATCTACTCGCAGGCAACGTTGGATCGCTGGTGCCAAGTTGCCGCCAGCTTTAAAAGCACCATCAGCGTGTTTCCAGGTTTGCTTGAAGTCATCGCAACACTCGCCGATAGCGGCTGCAAACTTGGCATCGTCTCCTCACGTGCGCGCGACGAATACGCAAAAGAAATTGCACCCCTTGGTTTCGATAAGTATTTTGAGCACATCATCCTTGTCGAAGACACAACCGAACATAAACCCGCACCCGCACCCATGCTCGAATATCTCCGACGTGCGGGCGCGAATCCTGGCAACGTCGTCTACGTTGGCGACACCGTCTACGACGAACAATGCGCAACTTCAGCAGGGGTCAGTTTTGCCCGAGCAGCATGGGGATCACACCAAGATATCCCAAACGCCACCTACAACCTCAAAACCCCCAACGACCTACTAACCCTAACAACCAAATAACCCACGCGTCCCACCCTTTCAGTCCCAACACCACAAGGGCGACGACCTCGAGTAGGTCAACCTGGGAGGGACGAGGACTTAGTTCCCCAATCTTTCCGCAGGGGGCAAAAAGCCTCGCCGCACGAAGTGCGCAGCGAGGCTTTTTGCATGCCCGAGGACGATTGGGGAACTAAGCCCTCGTCCCTCCCCGGGATATGTAGCGAGTCGGAGTACCCTTGTTGTTACTCTGCTTTGCCCACAGAGTTGAGGTTGGTCATGCGGATCTTAACCAGCTCGGTGATCTCACGCATGCCCTCCTTGGCCGGCTTCTTGGGATCGAAGCAGGCGGGGTTCTCGGCCATGTAGGCCATGAAGCCCTTGGTGTAGGCCTGACGCAGCTCAGTGGCGTAGTTAACCTTGCAGATGCCGTTCTTCACGGCCTCGGCAACCTGCTCATCGGGCACACCGGAGGTGCCGTGCAGGACCAGCGGCACGTCGACGGCGTCGCGGATGGCCTTGACCACGGACTGCTCGATGTGCGGATCGCTCGTGTACACGCCGTGGCTGGTGCCAACGCCAATAGCGAGGGAGGTGCAGCCAGTGCGCTCGACGAACTCCTTGGCCTCGGCAGGATCGGTGTAGGGGCTCTCGCCCTCAACCGCGGGACCGTCGTCCTCCTTGCCGCCGACCTTGCCGAGCTCAGCCTCGACAGGCACGCCCATGGCGCGGCCAGCATCGGCGACGGACTTGGTCAGGGCGATGTTGTCCTCGAAGGACTCGTGCGAGCCGTCAATCATAACGGAGGTGTAGCCAGTACGGAAAGCCTGCATGCAGCGGTCATAGCCATCGCCGTGATCAAGGTGCAGGGCAACGGGCACGGAAGCGCGCTCGGCGGCAGCCTTGACCATGCCGTAGAAGTAGTCCAGACCAGCGGTCTTAATCGTGCCCGGGGTGGTCTGCATGATGACGGGGGACTTGGTCTCCTCGGCAGCGGCCAGAACGGCCATAACAAACTCGAGGTTCTCGACGTTGAACGCGCCGACGGCGTAGTGGCCGGCCTGAGCGTCCTTGAGCATCTTTTCGGTGGTAACAAGTGCCATGAGCGTTTGCTCCTCTCCCTCGCCCGCATCTGGACATCGGGCGTAGTTGTTCACAAGGCGTTTTACCTTGCGTTTTTCTGCGCTCATTGTATGAAATTCAGCGGCTTTGCACGTTCGAGATATTGAGCCCATGCAGGTCAATACAGTCGTTTTTGAAAAGCAAACGGAAGGAATCGAACCCGAGCGCGCGTGTTCGATATTGAGTTTTGAGCCTTGATCGTCTTTCTTTTATAGAAAAAAAAGTAATCGAAAGGCTTTTTCTTACTTAAAAAGAAAATGAACGAAAATAGACTCAACACAATTCCTGCAAATTTCAGACGATGATGGAGCGGATATGGCCCATGCAACAAACCGAGCTTTCGCCGATGAGCGTCGTTCCGCCATCATGGAGATGCTCGAACATAACGCCTCGGTGCAGGTAGCAGAAATCGCCCAGACCTTTGGTGTGTCCTCCGTTACCGCCCGTGCGGACCTAGACGCGCTCGCCGAGTCCGGCAAGCTGCGCCGCACGCACGGTGGCGCTGTGTCGCTCCAGAAGCGACTGACCGTATCCACCCAGGATCGCCGTATCAACGTCAATGTTGCCGCCAAGCAGGCCATCGCGCAAAGCGCCATCGGGCTCGTCAATGACGGCGACACGCTGCTCGTCGACTCGGGCACCACGGCGCTCGAGTTTGTCCGGCTCCTCGATCAACGCAACGGCATCACCGTTATCACGGCCGACATCACCATCGCCGATTACATCGACGAGAGCATGCCCTCGGTCGATGTCGTCATGCTGGGCGGGGCACTGCGCAAAGGTCATCGCTATCTGTACGGCCCACTTACTATGCAGGCGCTCCAAATGGTCCATGCCGACCTTGCCGTCATGTGCCCCGGCGCTTTTGTTCCCGGCTGCGGCTTTACGACCGACTTTCCGCAGATGGCCGAGACCAAAACGGCCATGATCGCCGCAGCCCGTCAAAACGTGGCCCTCATGGACGCCAGCAAGGTCAACGGACGCGGCATGTATCGCTTTGCCGAGCTTGTCGATGTCGACACCATCGTGATGGACCGTGATCCCGATGATGCCGTCGCCACCTCAATCACCGAGACCGTCGACGACGCCCGCCCAAATCTCGTCATCGCCGGCGCTTAAACAAAAACCACCACAAAGGTGCCTGTCCCCTTTGTGGTGGTTTGAGCGTTGAAAGTGAACGTATCGCTACTTGGACAGCTCGTCAGCGAGGGCCTCGATCTGGGCGCGCGAAGCGTCGTTGAGCGAACCCAGGACGGTCACCTTATTCTGCGTCAGCGTGATGTCTTTCATGCCCTCGAGCTCCTTGGCCATAACCTTAGCGGCGGCAGGTGCCCAAGAGCCAGCCTCGACGAGCGCCACGGTGCGGTTCTGGTAGGCATGCTCAGCGAGCGTGTGGATAAAGGTGCTCATGAACGGGAAAATCTCGCCCTGATAGGTAATGGAGGCGAGCACCAGGCGGTCGTAGCGGAACGCATCCTCAACGGCCTCGGCCATGTCGTCGCGAGCCAGGTCAAAGACGGAAACCTTCTGGCCGCGAGCCTCAAGCGCAGATGCGAGCTCCTCAACGGCGGCCTTCAGATGGCCGTACACGCTCGCATAGGCAATCGTGATGCCCTCGTCCTCGGGCTGATAGCTCGACCAGGTGTTGTAGGTGTCGAGGTAATAGCCCAGGTTCTCGGTAAGAACAGGGCCGTGGAGCGGGCAGATAACCTGGATGTCCAGATCGGCGGCCTTCTTGAGCACGGCCTGCACAAACTTGCCGAACTTACCCACGATGCCAAAGTAATAACGGCGCGCCTCGCAGGCCCACCCTTCCGGATCCTCGATGTCGTTGGCGCCGAACTTGCCAAAGCCGTCGGCACTAAAGAGCACCTTGTCGGTGGCCTCGTAGGAGAACAGCACCTCGGGCCAGTGCACGTTGGGGGCGCCGACAAAGGTTAGGCTGTGGCCGCCCAAATCGAGCACGTCACCCTCCTTGACAACCATCTTGCGCTCGGGGAAGTCGGTGTCAAAGTAGTTAACCATCATGCGGAAGGCGCCCATGCTTGCCACAATCTGTGCCTGGGGATAGCGCTCCATAAAGGCGGCGATGCCGGCGGAGTGATCGGGCTCCATGTGATGGATGACCAGGTAGTCGGGCGTGCGACCGTCGAGTACAGCCTCGAGGTTACCGAGCCATTCGTCGACAAACCCGCCATCGACTGAATCGGCGACAGCGATCTTTTCGCCCAAGATAACGTAGCTGTTGTATGCCATACCGTTCTCGGACACATCGTACTGGCCCTCGAACAGGTCAATGTCGTGATCGTCGACGCCAACGTAGCGGATATCCTTGGTGATCTCCATCAGGCAAAGCCTCCTAGATAGACAAAAGAGCCCGTCTATCATAGCACTCGGCTGCATCCCAACAGCTATCTGCCGGCATCCTTACCGATTGTTATTAAAATGCGATAAATCGCCGTTTACCAGCACAAACTATGAGCGCGGTATCGCCGTGCTATGTCGAATGATGAGCTGGCCGGGAATACGAATGGCAACGGTTTTGCCCACCGTACCCGCCTCGGGAACCGCATGCTCAAACACCTCGCGCCCACGCTGATGCAAGTCGAATCGAACGGTCGTGAGCTCGTTGTGTGCTACAAAATCATCGAGCGAATCATCGACGCCCACCACGCTCACGTCCTCGGGCACGCGCAAGCCGCTATCGCGCAGCGCGGCGATGGCACCGTTTGCCATTTGGTCGTTTGCCGCGTAAATCGCCGTCATGGTGCGGTCGTGCTCGGCCAGATATCTGCCGGCTTCGTATCCGCTGTTGGCAGACCAATCGCCCTCGAGCGGCGCCTGCGGCTTAATGTGCTTACGCTCGAGTGCATCCTGCCAACCGGCGCGACGAAACCGCTCGTCGACCGAGAACGACGGGCCGCCAATATAGCGAATCTGATCGTGTCCCAGCTCAAACAGGTGATCCATAAGCAATAGCGAGCAGCCGTAATGGTCGGAATCGACTGTGGTCACGCGCGGATGCGCGTACATGGTAACGATGACCGTGCCAATGCCCGGCAACGGATCAAACGTCTCAAAATCGGGTGCCATGCGACTCATGCCGATAATGATGCCGTCCACGGGCAGCGCGGCCATACGACGCGTGGCCTCGGCAAGCGAAAACTCCTCGGTCTTGGACATCTCGACCAGCGTGATGGCGCAATTATGCTCGCGAGCAGCGCTGGCGATGCCGTCGATCATTGAGAGGTTGCCAAACTTGGTGACATCGTTGACGCACAGGCCGACCGAATGGTAACGGCCGTCGCGCAGCGAGCGACCGGCATAACTCGGACGAAAGCCGAGCTCTTGCATAGCGGCCTGCACGCGCTGGCGCGTCTGCTCGTTGACGTTAGGCAAACCGTTGGCGACGCGCGAAACCGTCTGCTGCGAAACGCCAGCAGCGCGGGCGACGTCGGCCATGGAGACCGGACGCGTACCTGTATCGTTGGACGGGCGCCTTGCCACAGGATCACCTTCACCCTTGCGAGATCTGAATAGCGTGAATGCCGGCCTGGGCAGAAACACGCCCTGCACCGAGGCCCGCTATCGTCGGACGCATGTTAACGTACTCTACTTTTTCTATCTGCATCTTTTCTGCTTTATAAGTCCATACGACAGTACCGTTCACGGCTGTATTTCTACCGATTACCAGATTCTCAAAAAGTGACAAGCGATGTGTTATGAGTACGTTAACATAGCCCGTAACGTGCGGTATCGTGGACACTTGGTTCATGCCGCTTCAAGTTGTTAACGTACTCATAACGACGCAAAACTCACCCGTGCGCGCCAAGGAAAGGACTCCCATGACCACCCCCGACGAAAAGACACTCGCCACGCTCACCAAGCTGTTTGAGGAGGAGTTTGGCCCCATCGGCGACCGCCAGGTTCTCTATGTGCACGCGCCCGGCCGCTCCGAGATCAGCGGCAACCACACCGACCACGAGGGTGGCCACGTTATCGCCGGCTCGCTCGATGTCGCCGTTGACGGCATTGCCGTGGCGACCGATTCCAACAAGGTTCGCGTCGCCGACGAGGGTTATCCTACGTTTGAGATCACGCTCGACACGCTGGATATTCAAGAGTCCGAGAAGGGCACGTCCGCAAGCCTCGTGCGCGGTATGGCCCACGAGGTCGCAGGTCTCGGCGTTGAGCCCCAGGGCTTCGACTTTGCCTTTACCTGCTCCGTCCCCTCGGGTGGCGGCCTTTCTAGCTCCGCCGCTGTCGAGGCGGCTTACGGCCGCGCCATGGAGACGCTCTGGGGCGCGCCCGCCATTGAACCCGTCGCACTCGCCCAGATGAGCCAGCGCACCGAGAACAACTACTACGGCAAGCCCTGCGGTCTGATGGACCAAGCTGCCGTGTGCCTGGGCGGCCTCGCCTACATGGACTTTGAGGACCAGGCTCAGCCTAAGACCCAGAAGCTCGAACTCAACTTTGAGGATCACGGCTATGCGCTCGTGCTCGTCAAGGTCGGCGCCGACCATGTGGCAGCCACCGACGACTACGCCGCTGTTCCGCGCGAGATGCAGGACGTCGCCGCCGAGTTTGGCAAGGCACGCCTGTGCGAGGTAAACGTGGCGGACTTTGACGCCAAGCTCCCCGAGCTGCGCGCCAAGCTGGGCGACCGCGCCTGCCTGCGCGCCGTTCATTACTGGTACGAGAACGGCCTGGTCGATAAGCGCTGGGCGGCCCTGAACGCCGGCGACATTGACCAGTTCCTGGTCCTGACGCGTGAGTCCGGCGCCAGCTCCGCCATGTACCTGCAGAATGTTGTTGCCAAACTGGGTGCCGAGCAGCCTTCCATGTACGCGCTTGCTCTTGCCGAGCATGTGCTCGACGGCCGTGGCGCCGTTCGTATCCACGGCGGCGGCTTTGGCGGTACCATCCAGGCCTTCGTGCCGCTCGATCTGGTCGACACCTTCATTGCCAAGATGAACGGCTGGCTGGGCGAGGGCTCTGCCCGTCACTACGCCATCTCTGACAAGGGGGCTTACGCGGCATGGCTGTAATGACTGACGTGCGAGAGGCCGCGCAGAACCTGATCGAGTACGCCATCCACCGATCGATGATCGGCCAGGACGACCGGATCTGGGCATACAACACCATTTTGGAGTGCATCGGCGCCACGGGCCCCGCACTCGACATGGCTTGGGCACTCAAGACCGAGAAGATTTCGCTCTTGCACCCCGATACACTCCCCGACTTTGACCTGGAGGGCACGCTTGCCGCGCTTTCCGAGGCCGCCGTTACCAACGGTGTCGCCGAGGACACGGCGTCAGGCCGCGACCGCATCGCCATGCGCATCATGGGTGCGCTCATGCCGAGGCCTTCGGTTGTAAACGAGGAGTTCAACGGACGTATGGGCGTCAACGAGCCCCGCGCCGCAACCGACTGGTTCTACGGCCTGTGCTGCGACGCCGGCTACGTGCGCCGTGCCGCCATCGCGCGCAACATCAAATGGAGCACCCCCACCAACTGGGGTGACCTGGAGATCACCATCAACCTGTCCAAGCCCGAGAAGGACCCACGCGATATCGCTGCCGCCGGCGCCGCAAAGAACACGGGCGAAAAGTACCCCGCCTGCCAGCTGTGCATCGAAAACGAGGGCTACCCGGGACGCTCCGCCGCAGCCGACGGCGGCGCCCACCCCGCTCGCCAGAACCTACGCGTTATTCCCATTCAGCTTAATGGCGAGCGCTGGGGCTTCCAGTACAGCCCGTACGCCTACTTTAACGAGCACTGCATTGCCATGAGCTCCGAGCATCGTCCGATGCACGTCGACCGCAAGGGCTTGACCTGCCTGCTCGACTTTGTGGACCTGTTCCCGCATTACTTCATCGGCTCCAACGCCGACCTGCCTATCGTGGGCGGCTCGATTCTGTCGCACGACCACTTCCAGGGCGGCGCGCACGAGTTCCCCATGATGCATGCCGCCGAGGTCTCGCAGTTTAGCATGCCCGGTTTTGACCAGGTCACCGGCACTGTGCTGCAGTGGCCGCTCTCGGTGCTGCGCCTGCGCTCGCATGACCGCGCTCAGCTGCTCGACGCTGCCGAGAAGATTATCCTCGCCTGGCGCGAGTGGACCGACGAGTCTGCGGGCGTTATCGCGCACACGGCCGACGGCGTAGCGCACAACACCGTGACGCCCGTCATCCGCCGCGTCGACTCCCGCGGCAACGCCGGCGGCGAGATTTACGAGGCCTACCTGGCGCTTCGCTGCAATATCACGACCGACGAGCA
>CAJMOP010000006.1 GCA_905215115.1 uncultured bacterium
GGCGGCTGATCCGGTCCGACCGGGCCGCGCGGCAAGGAGATATATTGCCAGACCGGAGGGGCGCCGGGGGCGGGAATCGCGCACTCCATATTTTGTTCACAAATGAATAGGTCCCTCAGTCGCATCACTGAGGTTAAAACTGAAGCATTGGCTTCTGATATTGGCGATGACCAGCTGGTTTATAGGTGTTAAGGCATCGGTCATCTCTGGAGCGCCACTTTACTCCAAAAGCATCAGCTATTTGTTTCCCGTCGGTAAAAGGCAGGTTTTGTTCGCCAAGCGTTCTTATATATAGAGAAGTTCGGGTTCGAACCCGTGGCGCGGCAACAAAAAAGCGACCAGCCGGAGCCGATCGCTTTCTATTCTATGCTGGATCATCCAGAGGGGTTCTTCCGAACTCATTTTCTCGCTGCCATTCATGCTTTCGAAGCATCGTTCGACCTCCGCAGCCTCATGTTTTGAGGATCTGCCGTGTTTATCACTGTTATTAATGAGTGTGTGGAAGTGATCCTCATGCAGATACGTGCGATTCGCCAGAGAACTGAGAAGCATCTTTCTGCAGCCCTCGTTGCCTATCCTCGCACCTCTCAGGTCTTCCGGAAATTCACAAGCAGTCTTAGGGTCAATTTGTTTCTGCTTTCAGAGACTTGTTTGAGAGTTTTTAAAGACAGTTCAAAACAATAAGTGAGACGCCATAAAGCAGAGCAAGATGTGCCGGATAGAAAATGTAGAAGAAATATTTGAGCTTCAGCCCTCGCTTGCCATTATAAAGATTGATAAGCAGCAACGAAACGACCGCGGCAGCAGCATCAGGATTAAGTACATTAGCTGTAGCAAACTCGAATCCGCCGCCAACTATATGGCATGACGAAAGGAGCACTGCGCACACTGCAGCAAAGAACATCTTGGCCTTGCTGTCGTGGAATAAATAGAATGCAGCCACAAGCAGAATGCCGTACACACCGCCATCCAGTTTAGTGTATTCAGCTGCCAGTGCTGTCAAAACAATCAGAGCAGTTTCTGCGATGTACCTTTTCCATTTTGAAAGACTTTGTATCTTTTCCAGAATAATCAAAAAGACCAAGGAAAGCAGGAGCTCACACATAACATTTTGTTGCCGAAGGTCAAATAGTTGCCCGGTTTGAACGAAATCGTATATGGGCTCCGTAATGATTGCGAAGACAAGCATATTTCGCAGGTACTTCTTTATGTCATGAGTATGCAAAAATCCCTCAACTATCAAAAAGCAAAATAAGGGAAATGCAATTCTGCCAAGAACATGAAGCACATCCGAAGCTTGGCTTAGAATCGCCCACTGTTCGTCTGATATCTGACTGTACGATGCGTGAGTCATGATTCCATTGGTCAGGACGATTCTGCTCACATGATCGAGAACCATCGAAATGGCTGCTATTATCTTTAATGTGCTGCCGCTAATTCCATATCTATCTGTTTTCATTTTGTTTTCCTTTCTTTGGGTGGGCCGTCAGGGGTTCAGCCTGCTCCGCAGGCGGCCGCTGCGGCGCTTTCGCGCCTTGCGCGCTGCGCTGGCAAACGCTCTCGCGTTTACTCAGCTCCGCGCCCCGACGGGTTCGAACCCGTGTACCGGCAACAAAAAAGCGGCCGGCATCCGCCAGTCGCTTTTCTTTTCTATGGTGGGCCGTCAGGGGTTCGAACCCTGGACCTTGGGATTAAAAGTCCCCTGCTCTGCCAGCTGAGCTAACGGCCCGCGGGTGGCATTGTACCACGGTCTGGGACTATTCCCAACTCCATTGGCCGTTCTGGAAAATCACAACTTCACGTCCATCAGGCGTAATGCCCGTAATATCGATGTCGTCCGTGCCGATCATAAAGTCGACATGCGTGCTCGAGACGTTAACGCCATGCTCCAGGAGCTCCTCCTTGGACATGTCATACCCGCCCTCGATGCACTCGGGGAAGCCGACACCCAGCGCAAGGTGGCAGCTGGCGTTCTCGTCATAGAGCGTATCGTAGAACAGAACGCCACTTTCGCGGATCGGCGTGTTCTTGGAGATGAGCGCGACCTCACCCAAACGAGCGGCACCTTCGTCGGTGTCAATGATGCTCGCAAGCGTCGCCTTGCCCACGCGGGCGTCGTAGTCCACCACACGGCCGCCCTCGAACTTAATCCAAAAATCGTCGACCTTGTTACCGTGGTGGATGAGCGGCATGGCCGAGTAGACGATTCCGTCAGCGCGCATGCGATCAGGCGAGGTAAAAACCTCCTCGGTGGGGATGTTGGGGAAGAAGGGGTGGCCATCGGGCGTCTTGCCCTTGCCGCCGGCCCACTCGTGACCCTTCGTCATGCCAATCGTCAGATCGGTTCCATTTTCCGCGATGTAATGCAGGCGGTCAAAACGATTGTCGTTCAGGAAACGCAGGTTCTTTTCGAACGCCGCGTCATGAAGCTCCCAGTCGCTCTCCGGGTCCTGGCCATCGGCACGAGCGGTGTGCAGAATCGCATTCCACAGCTTATAGATTGCAACCTCATCGGTGTCTCCCGGGAACACCTCGTGCGCCCAAGCCACGACCGGAGCGCCGGCGATGCACCACGGGTTGATGTTGTAGTCCAGTCCACGGCGGAAGACCTTGCACTGCGTGTTCCTTGCCTTGGAAGCCGCGGCGGGCTTGGCGGGATCGATACCCTTGAGAGCTGCAGGGTCCGCGCCCTCGATAAAGATAAAGCAGGCGCCATCTTGGGCCAGGGAATCCAGCTGCAGGCGCTTCCACTCGGGCGTCTGCTCAAAATAGCTTTTATCGACATGCTCGTACGTGAGCCTCGTCACGGCATCATCGGCCCAAATGACCGTCACGTGGCCAGCGCCGGCGTCATAAGCCTCCGCGACCACCACGCGGGCAAAAGGCGCGCACTCGACCGGAGACTGAACGACAACCTCCTGGCCGGGCTTGACGTTTACGCCCTTGCGGACAACCAGACGCGCATAGTTTTTAATCTTGGGCTCCAGGGCCTTCATGCCCTCCAGAGCTTCTTCGACCGTCAGGGCAGCTCGAATCATGTGCCACTCCATCTATCTATAGAACAGTAAAAAGACGCGCCGCAAAAACGACGCGCCTTATATCTTAGCGATAAGTATGGATACAAGCGCTACTTCTTCTTGGAGGCCTTCGTGTCCTCCTCGGCAGCCGCGCGCTCAATAAGAGCGTTGAGCTTGTTCTCGGACATGCCCTCGGCCTGCGTGCGGTACATGTTGCGCAGGGGACGAATACGAACGAAGTCGTAGATAAAGTCACCCAGAATGATGACATAGGACAAAACGATGCCGACCATCTGGACGGGACTGGACACCGTGCCGCCGGGAACGAAGTAGAACGAAACCCAAATTGCCACGATGAACACCATGCCGATAGCGAGCACGGCCCACCAAATACGGCGGCGCTTGGTGTAGTCCTCATCCTGCTTGAGAAGGATATTCGACACCGTGTAGATACGATCCTCCTTGGCGCGCTGTTTGGCCTTGCGAGCGCGCTTCTCCTCTTTAGAGAGGCCCTCGAGGTTCTCGCCCTTCTCGAGCTCTTTGCGGCGAGCTTTAGACGAAGCTGGCACGACGCGGACAGAGCTCGCTGCCTGACGGGCGGGCTTAGCAGATGCGGCGGACTTGCGCGCAACCCCGGTAACTTCGTGGGATTGCGTGCGCTTGTTCGTGGCGCTACGGGTACTCACTTATGCGTTCTCCTTCATACTTGTGAACTGGGAGCCCGTGATGATCTGGAAGGCCTCGCGATAGCGCTCGGACGTGCCATCGATGACCTCGGCGGGCAGGTGCGGGGTCTCCCCCGTCATATCCCAGTTGGCTTTGAGCCAATTGCGGACGAATTGTTTGTCGTAGCTGGGCTGGATCTTGCCCTCCTCGTAGCTGGCGGCAGGCCAGAAACGGCTGGAGTCGGGCGTGAGGCACTCGTCGATCAGCGTAACCTTACCATCGATGACACCAAACTCGAACTTGGTGTCGGCGATGATGATGCCTCGAGTCGCGGCATACTCGGCAGCGGCCTTGTAAATCTTGAGGGACAGGTCGCGAATCTGCGCGGCGATGTCCTCGCCCACGATCTTGCAGCAACGCTCGAACGAAATGTTCTCGTCGTGGTCGCCGATCTCGGCCTTCGTGGACGGCGTGAACAGCGGCTCGGGAAGCTTGGAGGCCTCGGTCAGACCCTCGGGCAGCTGAATGCCGCAGACGGTACCGTTCTCGTCATAGGTCTTCTTGCCCGAACCGGTCAGATAGCCGCGGACGATGCACTCGATAGGAATCGTCTGGGCCTTCTTGACCAGCATGGCGCGGCCTGCGAGGTAGTCACGATACTCGGCAAACTCCTCGGGGAAATCCGCCGGGTCGATGGAAACGAGGTGGTTGGGAACGATGTCGGCAAACTTATCGAACCAGAATGCCGAGATGCGGTTGAGCACCTCTCCCTTAAACGGAATCTCGTCGGGAAGAATGAAGTCGAACGCAGAAATGCGGTCGGTGGCGACCATCAGCAGGTTTTCACCGGCATCGTAGATATCACGAACCTTGCCACGGGAATCCGGACGACGCTCCATCGTTGTCACGTGAGTCACTCCTTACCAAAATACGACAGTAATGCGGGTTCTTTCCCGCACGTTTTCGCAAACTCGGAGCGGCAGGGACGAAACCCCTCCTTCACCGAATAGCGAAAAGCTAGTGCTCCATTGTAGTAGATGCCGCGTCCGCCGTGTGCTCGCGAGGCAGATGAATCGTAAAAGTCGTACCCTTTCCAAGCTCCGACTCCACGGAAATGTAGCCATGATGGCGCTCGACGATCTGTTTAGTCACGGCGAGGCCCACGCCCAGACCGCCCGCCTCACGGGCACGGCTGGCATCGGCGCGCCAAAAACGGCCGAAGATGCGCGACAAGTCATCCTTGGCAATACCGATGCCGGTATCAGAAACGGCGACGCTGACGTGTTTGCGGTCACTGAGCACCGACACCACGACCCAACCGCCCTCGGGGGTATAGCGCATGGCGTTGCTCATGAGATTGATGACGCATTGTGTGATCATGTCGGGATCGGCTTCGACGACATCGTCGTGACCTTGCGTCTCGTCAGCAAAGCGCAAGCGCAGATCGCGGTCGACAAACAGGCGCTCCTGGGCATTGACGATGGAACGCACGAAAGGAACCATGTACACCGGCTCAAGGTTGAGCGGAGCCGTGCTGTTTTCCATGCGCGACAGGTCGAGCATCTGCTGCACCAGACGAGCCAGGCGACGCGTCTCGGAAGCAACGGTTTCCAGATGCTCGTCGTCGGTGGGATACACGCCGTCCTGCATGGCCTCGACCGTTGCAAGCATGGCCATAAGCGGCGTGCGAAGCTCGTGCGCGACATCCGAGGTCAGGCGCTTTTCGTGCTTCATGTCCTTCTCGAGCGAGGTGGCCATCTCGTCAAAGGTCTCACCCAGTTGATCGATTTCGTCATCGCCACGCAAGCCCGTGCGAGCGGACAGATCGCCATCGCGAATTTGCTTGGCCGTGCTCGTAATACGATGAATCGGCTTGGTGAGCATGCGCGACACGAGCGATCCGATAACGACCGAAATGCAGATTGCAACAACCGCGGCGAGGGCCATGGCGTTAAAGGTCTTCTCCCTAAATGCAGAATCCGCCTTGGTGAGCAAGGCATCGGAGCCGATGGCCCATAGCTTCACCTGTCCGACATGCTCGCCCGAAGACGCTATGATTTCGACGTTGGCAACGCTATCGGAGTCGGTTGGAGCAGACGAGACCGGGCTATGCGAGGCCTTTTTACCGCTCGAGCTGCGAGACGCCGATTCGCTCTCGCGCACATCGGCAGTCGCACTTGCCGAAGGCCACGAGTCGTCATAGACAACAACGCCCTTTTTATTGACGACCTGCATGCCCAAATCGTCGGACACCAAACTCGATGTCGCGACCGTGCGCAGCTCGCCCGCAGTCCAGTTGCCGTTTTCCTCATACGACGTCGCAAGCTTTTCGGCAGCAGAATTGGCGATCTCGACGATATTGGAGCGCGTGTAATCCGAAAAGACCGTGCCCCACACAACAGAGACCACGCCCACCAGCACCAATACCGTCATGAGCGATGTCAGAGCAAAAGCAAGTGCCATGCGCGAGGGATAGCTCATCGTTGGCCGTGAATCGGAACGAGGCGTGTTCCAACTAGCCTTGGAACCCGCCTCGCTCTCCTGCTTGTGCTTTTGTCCGATTTCAAAGCGCGCAGGTGTCATATGTGATTTCCCTATTTCTCGTCCGACTTATCGGTCTTGGCCGGAGCCTCGAAGCGATAGCCGACACCGTGGACGGTGTAGAGCCACTTGGGCTTCTTGGGATCATCGCCCAGCTTGGCGCGAAGGTTCTTCACGTGGCTATCGATGGTGCGCTCATAGCCCTCAAAGTCGTAGCCGAGCACCTTCTCGACCAGCTCCATGCGGTTGTAGACGCGACCGGGGTGACGGGCAAGCGTGGTGAGCAGCTTAAACTCGGAAGCCGTCAGGTCGACTTCCTTGCCCTCGACCAAAATCTTGTGGCCCGAGATATCGATGACCAGATCGCCGAAGTCGAGTACCTCGACGGCTGGCTCGTCGGCCTGATGGGCACGGCGGAACAAGGCGCGTACGCGCGCGACAAGCTCGCGCGGCGAGAACGGCTTAATCAGATAGTCGTCGGCGCCGAGCTCAAGACCGATAATACGGTCCTCGATCTCGCCCTTGGCAGTCAGCATGATGATGGGGACATCCGAGGTATCGCGAATGGTGCGGCAAACGCGCTCGCCGGGGATCTTGGGGAGCATAAGGTCGAGCACGACCAGGTCAAACTGATGCTTCTCGAACTCCTCGATCGCGGACTGGCCGTCGCCGACACCCACAACCCAGTAGCCTTCGCGCTCGAGATAGGCAGCGACGGCGTCACGGATTGCCTTCTCATCCTCGACCAGCAGAATCTTTTTTGCATCTGAAGCCATAACACGGCCCCCCTGTCTCAATCAGCTAAGAACAAGCCCATTTTAACGCACCTGAGCCCGCCGGATGCCACTATGACGCGGCAGCTCGGCGGGCGGTACTCACAATTACAACGCGTTTATTCCCCTGTTGGCGCCTTTTTAACCCCTCTAAGCTTAAAGAGAGAATAGGCGTGCGGTGACCGTCTCGGGTATACCCTGGCTGTTGCGCACCGTGGCGTACGTAAGGAATGAGTCCGATTTTCCCGCCGTAGCTGGATAATCGCCATATTCCAAAGCGCGGTCGGGCGACAACAGCGAGCCATAGGTCTTGGCAGAGGTGTCGATGAGAAAATGCGATGCCTGTACCTTAACGAGATATTTATTCTTCTTGCCGGCAGCACATGCGAGCGGCTCGCGGGACAGAAAGAGGTACGGCCCTCCCTCATTACCGATATACGTGCCCATGTTGCCCAAGCTGCCCACGCCACTATAGGTCGCCTCGATAGAAAACACGAAGGTATCGCCCATATATACGGCCTCGAAAGGCGAGACTGACGAGGGAAGGACTAGCTGGGCACGTTTGGTGTTGTTGCCATCGGTCAGATCGATTGCCGTTATGCCATAGTAGACGCCTTCGTCGTTGCGGACACGCGGCGAGATGGTCAAAATGCCGTCGCTCGCGCGCGGGGCCGATGCAAAGCGGCCCATCGATTTCCAAATTACCTCGGCCTTGGATTCATCAAGCGAGCGACGATAGCAAAACGAATCACTACTCGTTTTATTGCCGCCTGCCGAAGGCATTTTATACCAGATGACCGATGACCCGAACGCCGTAAACAGTGGCGGATCATAGTCCTTGCCACCCCGATCGAGCTCAACCACGTCGCCAGAGAGCGAAGCGCCCGACAGATTTTGAGCGTAGAGTTTCCACGATGAGTTCGCAAAGTTCATCTCGACCCAAGCAAACACGCCATCGCCGGCGCGAACATCGTAAAACGAATACCCCGTACCTTCGACGGGATCCTCGATAAGCGTCGTGAGCGAGCCGTCGCCCAAGTTGAGCACGCCAAGCGTGTTGGCATGTAACGCAGACGCCGGGGCCATCATCGCCGCGGCGTAATCGCCGTCGCAGTAGTACAGCAGCGTACCCAAGGGCAATGTCCATGAAGCCATGGGCTCAAGATCGATATCGACGGCCTCATACTCATCCGTAATCGAGACAATCTTTGAGTCGTCTTTGATAACCTGTGGCTCGCCGGCAGCATCGTCGCTGGTACCCGTTTTCTTTGAGCATCCGGCAAGCACCGTGGCAGCGCCCGCGGCAGCCCCTCCGAGCACAAAGCCGCGGCGCGATATTCCATTCTTGATGTGGTCGGCGATACCCATTAGGCGATCTCGGCGCGAGCGGCCTCGATAGCGCGCGTAAGTTGATCGGCGCAAGAGGTCTTTTTCATACCGCAGGTATTACCGGCGAGAACCTCGATTACGCGATCGGCAGGAGCACCCTCGACTAACTTGGAGATTGCCTTGAGATTGCCGTCACAGCCGCCGGTAAACTCAACGCCCAGCACCTTGCTGCCATCGTCAGAGAGATTGAGGTGAATATTGCGAGAGCATACACCCTGCGGCTTGTAGTCAAAACTAATCATTGAGATCCCCTCTCAGAAAGAAATTTCAGACGTCTATTATCCCCGCCTGGGCCGACTTATTATCGCAAGCACCGATTCAACATCCTACGATGCATGGACTCGCGGGGGCAAGATTAGCAGTCCGCACCCTGTGCGTGGACCGTGCGCTTCTCCCGATACATATTGTGGTCGGCGACACGATATACATCGGCCAGCGTATTTCCAGCCGTCTCGACGGTCGCCACGCCAATCGATGCGCTGACCGTCAGGGCCTCATCGCTTACCGCGGCAAGACCGAGACGAAGATCCTGTTCCAGCCCGAGCGCAGACTCGTTGTCAGTATGGGGGCAAACCAGCAAAAACTCGTCGCCGCCAAGGCGCATCGGCAGATAATCCGCACCAGCCACCCGCCGCAGCACGGACGCCGTCCGTCGCAGCAGTTCATCCCCCATCTCGTGACCATAGATGTCGTTGGTCCGCTTGAGATAATTGCAGTCCAACATAATCACGCTCACGGGCAAGTCCTCGTTTACCAGGCTATCTCCGCGCGATTCAAGATAGTTGCGGTTGCGAAGCCCCGTCAGTTTGTCTTGATATGACAGCTCCTCGGCATGCTTGACCATCGATATGTTGTGCGTCGCCACGACGACCGACTCCAGCCGGCCTTGCTCATCGCGATGCTGGGGGACAACCTGTAGCGAGTACCAAGCGCCTCGACAATCTCGCACCTCGGCAGCCAAGTACGGTACGCCCTCCATACGTTCACGAAGCGAACTTATATCTACGAGTCCCACAACCGCTTCGCGGCTTTCGGGGCTCACGATATCCCGGCAGACCGTGTCCATAAAGTCATATGCCTCGCTGTGCTCGGCAAATATCTTCGCTATCGCCGGCGACATATTGATCCCCTCGATCTCGAGGGTGTCGAGATGCAAAAGGAAGGTCGAATCGTAGATGGCGCTTATGGCATTGATAATGCCGAGCTGTTTATCCTTTTCGACCAAATTACGGTGGTCAACGATATTTCGAGCCAACAGCACCACGACCCAAAACGCAAGACACACCAAGACGCCGACGGCGACAAATGAAATCCTGTCAGACATGACCTCAGATTTGGGATATAGCGCAAACAGGCGGTAGTCCTTATATGCCGCACGCACGGCATACCATTCGTCTCCTCGATATTCGATGCGCGTCAGGCCGTCGTCTTTCCACTCAACTCCTACGCTGGTGAGGAGTCGGGCGAGCGACACGTCAGCATCGGCACTGTTGGATGAGACAATCTCCGCATCCTCCATAACAAGCACCGTGGGACCCTGGTGGAAGGTACTGTTCGAAAGCACGTCGGCTATGGCATATGAATAGTCGTCCGCCGTATCGGAAACAAGTGAGCGGTATGCCAGGGCAACGCCGTCGCCATACGGAACAGCACAGACGGCAAAAACGACACCACGGCGCTCATCGACAGTTGAGTAGGTCACTTTGGAACCTTGATACATCGATGCGACCGGCGAACAGGCCAACTCATCTCGCCACAACATGAGCGGATCGCGACCATCGATGTCGTAGTGGGCAGCCATATGGCCATCGGAGTCCATGACCATCAGCCCCGAAAGGTTCTCGGCATGGACAAATTGCTCGATAAGATCGTCGTTAACCTCAACGCGATCAGAGGACAGGAACGTCACAAACGATTCGACCGCGGCGAGCAAATCGTGCGTCGCCTCGGTTTTTCTCCCCTGTTCGTAGCGGTCATATTTTTCGCAAGCGTTCTCCAAAAACACCATGGTTTCTTGGCCAAACCCAAGCGTTTTTTCGAGGCAGCGATGGGTTCCAACCGTATACAACAGGCCTAACAAGACGGCGCTGACAATAACGCTGGCAGCTATGACGTTCAGAGTCTTTCGACTCAAGCGGTGCTCATCAGTTGTCATGAATTTCCTCCTTGCCCGCCCGTCGTCGCTCCTGTCTTGTAATTGCCCACAATACGGTCAATCGTGCCATCTCGATCCATCTCGAACAGCACGGTATTGAGGTTTTTGACGTACTCCCCCTCATAGCCGTCCTTAAACGCGACGCCAAGGTCAACCGTCATAACGTTGTCAGCGAACACGCGGTAAAGGCCGGGATACTGGGCGACAAGTCGATCAAGCGACTGAACGTCCGCCATCCAACAGTCGACATACCCTTTGGCGAGGGCGGCTTTGCAGAGCTCGGCAGAACCGTACGATTTGATTTGCACGTCCGGCGAGATTTCCAGATCCCCTGCGAGCAATCGGCGTTCGCTCACCGAGCCCGCAATCACCGCGATGGTCTTGCTTCCATCGAGATGCGCCAAGGACTTGATGCCGCTCGTTTTCTTGGCGGCAACCGAGACCGGCACGGTTAGATACGGCTCGGTCCAGTAATACTTATCCTCGCGATAGCAGGGAGAATAATCACACCACAGGCAATCGATATCACCGTTTTTGAGCAGCCGGTCGCGATCGTTCCAGTCAATATCGACAAACTGTGGCTTGAGCCCCGCACGCTTGCAGGCCTCGCGGGCGATGTCGATATCGATACCGACGTAATCGCCCGTGGTATCGATATACACATAGGGGTCGTTATCCGTAACGCCGATTTTGAGTACTGGGAGATCTTTGTCGGCTTCATTCGAGGAGGAAGAACTGCTTCGAACGGTATACGTCAGGGCGACCACACAGGCAGCAACAAGGAGCATGAGCGTAAACGAGACAATGGCGACTCGCTTGATACGTCTGGGCACGCTCCTCCTTTCATCGAAACAGCAGTAAAGTTCATTTTATTACCGGGAGCCAATGCGGCAGTGAAAAAAGCGCCTTGCCCAAAACGGGCAAGGCGCCAATGGTTGAAATGCATCCGCAGGCGGTCGAATTAGGTCAACCCTACTCGAAGCTCAGCTGCTCCAGACGATCGAAGACCGTGTCGATGCGGGTGAGGAAGTCCCACGGATCAAAGATCTCGTCGAGCTTCTCCTGGCTGACGGTGCAGCGCGGATCAGCCTCGAGACGCTCCTTAAAGGTGGGGCCGGAGACGCAATCCTGTACCTCGTGCCAGGTTGCCATGGCGTTCTCCTGCACAATGGCGTACGCGTCCTCGCGGGTGATGCCCGTGTCGACGAGGGCCAGCAGGACCTTGGAGGAAAAAATGAGGCCGCGTGTCTTGTTGAGGTTGGCCATCATGCGAGCGGGATACAACTGCAGGCCGTCGATAACGCGGATGAGGCACTGGAACATGTGGTCGAGCGCGATGAAACTATCGGCCTGGGCGACGCGCTCGGCAGAGGAGTGCGAAATGTCACGCTCGTGCCACAGGGCGACGTTGTCGAAGGCAACCTGCGCGTTGGCCTTCACGACGCGCGACAGGCCGCAGACCTTCTCCATGGTGATGGGGTTGCGCTTGTGCGGCATGGCGGAGCTGCCCTTTTGACCCTTGCGGAACGGCTCCTCGGCCTCGAGGGTATCGGTCTTCTGCAGATTGCGAACCTCGGTAGCGATGCGCTCGCAGGTGGCCGCCGTGGTGGCAAGAACACCGGCGAGATAGGCGTGATGGTCGCGGCTAATAACCTGCGTGGACAGCGGGTCGTGAACCAGGCCCAGGTGCTCGCAGACATACTCCTCGACAAACGGCTCGATGGAGCTGTAGGTGCCGACAGCGCCCGAGATGGCGCCGAAGGCAACATTCTTGCGGGCGTCCTCAAGACGATCCAGATCGCGCTTGAGCTCCCAGGCCCAAGAGCCAAACTTCATGCCGAAGGTCATCGGCTCGGCGTGGATACCATGAGTGCGGCCGGCACAGAGCGTATTGCGCTCCTCAAAGGCGCGACGCTTGCAAATCTCGCCGAGCTTCTTGACGTCCTCGATGATCAAGTCGCAGGCCTGGGTGAGCTGGTAGCACAGAGCCGTGTCGCCCAGATCGGAGCTGGTCATGCCATAGTGAACCCAGCGGCTGGGCTTGGGGTCGCCCTCGGGAACATCGGCATCGATGTATTCCTTCATGTTGGTCAGGAAGGCAATGACGTCGTGGCGCGTGACTTCCTCGATCTCATCGACCTTCGCCTTCTCAAAGTTGGCATGATCGCGGATCCACTGGGCCTCGTCTTTGGAAATACCGATCTTACCGAGCTCCGCCTGGGCCTCGCAGGCCAGAACCTCGATCTCCTGCCAAATGGCGTACTTGTTCTCGAGGGAGAAGATGTGTCCCATCTCCGGGCGGGTATAGCGATCGATCATAGCGGCTCCTTTTTGGTTATTGGCACGTTGGTCGTAACCCAACCATTGTACCGTGCGCAGGTGCAAGTATGGGCAGCAGGCATGAACCTAACATTTTGGAATTGGAGCGGGCAACGAAGATGGACAGCAGCGTCACCGCAGCAGGCGGCAATAGTTCCGTGTACTAATGTAATTTCACGCGTTATCCGCGAAGCTACATGCGAAATTACATTAGAAGAAGACACATTATTTTCCGTTTCCCCTGGCAGCTAATCTGCGAGGTAAATTAAAAGTACAGACATTATATGCACTGAAATATATGACCTTACAGTCGGCCTACAGCCTTATGCACGGGCGGCTAATGTAACAGGAGATATAATTACATTAGTTGCGGATAAAATTACATTATATGGAGTGTCATGATACGGAAAACGAGCGAAATGCCCTCCCTACTTCTGCGCATCATTGCAGACGTCGAGACCGAGGTCGTCGAATACAAGGCAGCAAAGCAGAACTATGACTTCGAGGACATTGGCAGGTATTTCTCCGCCCTCAGCAACGAGGCCAATTTACGCAAGGCAGAGTGCGGATGGCTTTTCTTTGGCATTTCAAACGACCGCAAGATAAAGGGAACCGCCTACCGTAAAGAACCCCAATCGCCAAGTGTCGGCCTGCGACGCCTAAAGCACGAAATCGCCCAATACACCAACAACGGCATGACTTTCGAAGAGATTTACGAGTTTGAGGTTGATGACAAAAGAGTCATTGCTTTCCAGATACCGGCTGGCAGCTTCGCAACGCCAACGACTTGGCACGGAATCCCTTGGTCACGAGAGAATGAGTCCCTCGTAGAGATGCCCAAGTTCAAACTCGACGCCATTTACGGGCAGAGCCGGCCCGACTGGTCGCGCCAGATTGCCTACGAGGCAAACTTCGGTGACCTTGATCCAGATGCAGTTAGCTTTGCATGCTCCAAATTCGTCGAAAAGTTCGGAGAAAGCCAGCCTGCCGTTCGTAGCCTCGACGAAGAATCTATCCTTAGCAAGATGGCGCTTGTGATCCACGGCCACGTGAGCAATGCGGCGCTCGTTCTTCTGGGCAAACCGGAATCGAGTGTCTTTCTGGGTGGCATTGAGCCGCGCATCACTTGGACGCTCTACGCGAGCGACGGCTCCACTATGGCCTATGAACACTTTGAGCCGCCCTTCATTCTGCAGGTCGATCGTATCCTGGGAAAGATAAGAAACGAAAAGTATCGCTTCTTCGACCGCGAAGAGACGCTATTTCCCACCGAAGCGCATCGCTACAGTCCCGAAGTCATTCGAGAACTTCTCCACAACGCTATTGCGCATCAAGATTTCAGGATGTCAGGAAAGATCAATGTCCTTGAGTATGAGGACAAGCTTATATTCAAGAACGAGGGTGCCTTTATCCCCGAGACGATAGAGAACGCGCTCGCGAGCGGCTACAAGCCGCCCTACTACCGTAACCCCCTGCTTTCAAGCGCTATGAACAAAACAGGCATGATGGACCGCAACGCCATAGGCATTCGCAACGTCTTCGATATTCAGCGCAACCGCCTATTACCAATGCCCACCTACGATCTATCTGAGATTGGGCGCGTTGCCGTAACGCTGTACGGTACGGTTCTCAACGAGGACTATTCTCGACTTCTCGCAAGCAATCGAAATCTTGATTTGGTGACAGTACTGCTGTTGGACCTCGTTCAGAAGGGACTACCCGTCACAAAGGAACAGTCACGTCTGCTTCACGAACAAGGCCTCGTTAGGGGCCGTTACCCCAAACTGACGGTCTCAGCCGAGGTGGCAGCAGCCACCGGTGCCCACAGCGAGTATGTGCGAAACAAGGGCGTAGACAATAGCGTCTTCAAGGAGTTGATCTTGGAGCTCCTGCGCGTGCGCCCATGTTCAAGAGCGGAGATTATCGCAGGGCTGGATCATGCCTTGCCGGCAGACCTTACGGCAAAGCAAAAAGGCGACCATGTAAGCTATCTGCTCCAAAGCCTACGGAAAGCTGGCCGCATCACCAACGCTGGAAGCACTTCGGCAGCTGAGTGGCACATAGTCGAGTGATATGGCTCGCGATTTCGATTCTGCCAAACAGGCACATTCCAAGCCAAGTTCGCAACTAGCCCAGAATGTGCCTGACTACCAGTCGTGATAGGACGCATCCTCCGTCGTCTGGCATCGCGCAGCGTCAGGCAACAGCGCATATGGTTGATCCAACTGAAGTCGACATCCAATCGGGCATTGCAACCTTGCGAGACGGCAGTCTCATACAACAAAAATAGTTCCCTGCCACTCCATGCACGAGCGGCAGGGAGCGCTCATGGCGGATCATTTCTCAAGCTCCACCTTCCTCAACCGTAAAAACGTCCAATGTCTTAGAGGCCGTTTTTACATTTGTTGGCTTCTATTTCTTTAATTAAAAATCATCCTTTACCTGCTGATTCGTGATATTTTGCTTGTCTACATATAGGTGTAGACCTATACTAATTCCTATTATGGCTAAGCTATGTCCTTGGGAGGTGCCATGCCGTCAGAAGCTCAGAAGCGAGCCGATCGTAAGTACAAGCACGACAAGACCCAGCAGTTCTGTCTGCGGTTCTATCCCGCCGAAGAGGAGATTTGGTCATTCCTCTCCGCACAGGAAAACAAGCAGGGATTTCTTAAAGATTTGATTAGCCGCGAGATGGGCGTCGCATCGGGCGGCCCCGCACGCGTTGATACCAACACCAAGGTTGGAAGGACGGAATCGTAATGTCGCAAGTGAGCAAGACTTCGGTCATCCAGCCGGAGACTATACTGGACTTCATCGACGGCGTGACGCAGCGCAGGGACACCCCCGAGGAGCGAGTGCGCCAGGAAATCCTAAAGTCCCTCGTGCGTGAGTACGGTTACAAGAAGGAGCAGATCGGGGTCGAGGAGTCGATCAAGTTCGGCAGCAACCGAAAAGCGGTCGACGTCGCCATCTGGGAGCCGGGAAAAGCGCACACCCAGGAAAACATCCACATCATCGTCGAGTGCAAAGACCCCAAGACCAAGGCCAAAGGCAAAAAAGACGGCGTAGATCAAATGCACTCCTATGCGTCTGCCTGCATGAACTCGACCTATGGCATGTGGACCAACGGCGACGAGTTGCTTACCTTCCGTTACGTGGTGGACGATGCCGGCAAGCGCGGCCCCGAGGCCGTGCCCGATCTGCCACATGCTGGTGGCGAGGTACCCGACGACGCGCCGCGCTTCGACCAGTTGCGCCCCGCCGCCAGTGACTCGCTGCTGTACTCGTTCCGCCGCTGTCACAACTACATCGCCGGAAACCAAGGCATCCAAAAGGCCGAGGCATTCCTTGAACTGCTCAAGATCATCTTCTGCAAAATCCAGGATGAGCGCGACTCCGAGACGCCAACGTTCTACATCACGCCAACCGAGCGCCAGGGCGCCGCGGGTAAGAAGAAGTGCCGCAAGCGCATCGAGGCACTCTTTGGAAACGTCAAGCAGTCGTACGAGACCATCTTCAAGGCCGACGAGCGCATCGCATTAACCGACGATGTGCTCGCCTACATCGTGGCGCAGCTGCAAATGTATTCCCTGCTCGAGAGCGACGTGGACGTTAAGGGCCACGCGTACGAGACAATCGTGGGCTCCAACCTGCGTGGTGACAAGGGCCAGTTCTTCACGCCGCGCAACATGTGCCACATGATGGTGCGGATGGTCGACCCGTCCGAAAACGACGTCATCCTCGACCCCGCCATGGGCACCTGCGGCTTTTTGGTCACGGCCATGAATTACGTGCTTGAGAAGATCAGAGACTCCGTCGAGGTGAGCGGGCGCAGCAAAGCAGCCAAGCAAGAGGCTCTGATCGCGCGCAAGCGCGAGTTCCTGTCCAAGCATATCGTGGGCATCGACTTTGATCCCATCCTAGTGCGTGCCTCCAAGATGAATATGGTTATGAACAACGACGGCACCGGACAGCTGTTCCACGCCAACTCGCTCGAGCCGTTCTCGGGCTTTGAACCCAAACTGCAAAAGGCGCTGCGCCTGGACGCCGCCGACATTGCGGCAAATAAGGCGCTGCAGCCGGGGCACGGCGTTACGGCGATTATGACCAACCCACCTTTTGGCTCCAAGATTCCTATCGAAGACCCGGCGATTCTGGAATCCTTCGACCTTGGACACACCTGGTCGTGGTCCGAGGAAGATGCCGAGTGGAGCATGGAACCCAAGCTCTTCTCATCTCAGCCGCCCGAGATCCTCTTCATCGAGCGGTGTATCCGCCTGCTTGAGCCCGGCGTGGGTGTGGCGGCGCTCGTCATTCCCAACGGCATCCTGGGCAACCCGGGTCTGGGCTACGTGCGCCAGTGGATTTTGCGCCATGCGCAGATCCTGGGTTCGGTAGACATGCACCCGGATGCGTTCCAACCCAACGTGGGCGTGCAGACATCCGTCCTTGTGCTGAGACGCTGGGACAGTGAGGAAGAGGCATACTGCAAGGACGGTACCTTCCAGGATTACAAGATATTTATGGCCATCTGTGACCACGTAGGGCACGACAAGCGTGGTCAGACCACCTATGTACGCGACGATGACGGCTACCCCATTGTGCAGGAGCAGACCACCGCGGTGACGGGCAACGTGGGCTCCGAAGAGGAGAGCAGCCACACCTCGAAGGAGCGCGTGGTGGACGACGAGACGATGGCGATCGCCGGCGCCTTCTTTGAATGGAGGCGAGACCAATGACGATCGCGCCTTTGGTGAAGAGCGTCCGACTTTCCACCGTGCTGGGCGGCGACGTGAGGCTCGAGGCGTCAACCTACCTGCGCGACGGGTACGGCTTCGTACGCCTTGCCAACCAGTGCGACAACCACAAGAGGCTCGGTGACCTTACCGACATTTGGCAGCCGAGCAGACTGACGGGGTATACCGTGCCGGAAGGCAAAGGGCTACCCTTCTTTACCGCCGGCCAGGTGTTCGAGGACTTTCCCCGAGTGAGGAAGTGGCTCGCCGCGCCTTTCGTGCCCCAGGCTGATTCTAGATTCGTCAATCAGGATTGGCTGCTGCTTTCGCGCTCGGGCGTGGTGGGCAACGTTACCGCCGTGTACCCGCATCACCTGAACAAGGTCATCACGGACGACCTGTTGCGCATCGAGCCGAAGGACCAAGACGAGTACGGCTGGCTCTACGCGTATATGAAGACGGACTTCTTCAAGCAGATCGCACGAGCGTCTCAGTACGGTCACATGATCAAGCACATCGAGGTGGCCCACGCCAACGAGTTTCCGGTCATCATGCCCGATGCGGCCACGCGCAAAGCCATCGGCGACAAAGCTGCCGAGGCTGTGCGCCTGCGCGGCGAGGCCTGGAAGCTGCGGGACGGGGCGTTTAAGCTGTTGGAGAAGGAGGTCGGTATTGCTTGTGAGGCAGAAAGTCCTGCAGGAACATGCGTGGTGAGTTTATCCAAAGTTATTGACAACAGATCGCGCCTTGATGCTGACAGTTATGCCGGCTCTATAAGCGCCGTAGACTCATTGGTTGACGTAATGGAGTATGCGCCACTTGCTGAACTTGTAGAGGACGTCGAAGAGCTTCCTCGCTTCAAGCGGTTTTATGGCGATTCCAACGTTCCCTTTGTGGGTGTGTCCGAGGTCTTTGACGTTAACACTCAACCGACAAAATTTGTTTACGCCAAGCTCATTAAAAACTGGGAGCGTTACATCCTAAAGCCGGGAACTCTCGTCATGGCATGTTCTGGTCAAAAGTACGGCATCCTAGGACGAGCTCTTTTGCTCACGGAGAATCATGAGGGAATGTTTGGCAGCAACCATCTGCTGAGAATCTATCCCGACGTTACAAAGATTCGAACTGGCTACCTGCTTGCTTTTCTGAACAGTCCCACCGTTGGCAGGCCGTCGGTCGTTCGTTGCGCATACGGAACCTCGGTGCCTCAACTTAGCCCTATCGATATCAAAAAAATTCGCGTTCCCCGTCTTGGCGCGGACGTCGAATCTGCCATCGCCGACCTTATGGACAGGAGCGTGAGCACCTCGGCCAAGGCTGACCAACTTGAGAACGAGGCTACCAAGCTGGCACAGGAGCAGGTCGATATCGCCATCGAGAAGGTTGTCTCCAACACCTAGTGAGGCGACCTTTTAACCGCCGTTAAGCCTATAGCCTCAACACAAACAAAATGCAACGCGTATCGTAGTAAGTTGGTTAACGGCATAGTGTGAGAATTCACACTTGGACATTTGATTAACGCTCGCACCCTGTCGGGTTCGAGTCCCAGCACTTTATTGAAAAAAGCACGGCACCGTGATGGTGCCGTGCTTGTGCTCTTAACTGGAGCGGGCAACGGGACTCGAACCCGCGAGTGTCAGCTTGGGAAGCTGATGCCTTACCACTTGGCGATGCCCGCATATGTGGGGGATAGTATAACGCGGTTGTCTTGTTCGATACAAGGGTGGCGATGCTTGTTTTAGCTGTGGAGATTCGTTTGAAAATCGCGTCAATTGTGGAGACGAGGACCTTTGACTTCCTGTTCACCTTATCTTCTACCTGCGCTTTTGCTTGATTGTTGTATTTGAGCTCAATTTGTCAGGAATTGGGCAAGCTTTTGGTCAGGCTCCGGTACTTACCCGCATGAACCTCGGGGGTAGCCTCATCCTACGCGTCGCAGCCTCCCCGTGCGGCGCACGAGGGATAAGGAGCAGCCATGTCCAACGCACCCACGCACTCTGTCCACAGCGCAATCGCAACAGGTCCGCTGCTCCTGCTCCTCTTCCTGCTTTTCGGCTGCCTGGCACCGGGAGCCGCATTTGCCGTCGATGGCTACGACCAGCTCGGCTTCCGCACTATCAACGATAATTGTGGGCCCTTCTTTATCGGCAAGTATGAAGCTCAAGACGCCTCGATTGCCTACTGCATGAACCAGGAGCGTCCCGGCCCCACCAAGCCGGGCGGCCCATGGCTCAACTTTGATCAAGGCTGGGTGTGGCTCGACGACGAGTTCGCGGCAATCGTTTGTCACGGATATCCTACCGCCACGTCGTTTGGCGGTTACCATCTTTCACCAGATCGCGCCCGCGCCGCCACCCAGCTTGCCGTATGGATGCTCAACGGCACTACCCATGTCGACGGCACCTACTCCTACACGACCGCTCAGGGCAAAACCAAGAGTGGACACTTTACCGCCGACAATGAAGTCGTGGCGGCTGCGCGATGGCTCCACGACAGCGCAAAATCAGGAAGCATCAAAGCCGCTCCGCACCGCGCGCGGCGCTATCTAGGAGCCGTATCGGGCGGCAGCAAACGTCAAGACATGCTCTATGTACTGCCGGCGGTCTCTGTTTCCTTCCAAAAGCAGTCTGCAAACGCTGCCATTACCAGCGGAAACAATACTTATCAGTTTGACGGGGCAACATTCGATGTTTTTGAGAGCGCCAGCGGCGCGCGTGTCGGCACCATCCAGATGGACAGCAACGGTCGAGCGCAGGCAGCACTTCTGCCCAACACGGCATACTACCTAGTTGAAACAAAGGCGCCGGCCGGCTATGTCCCCCGTCGTGATCGCATCGCCTTTACCACGGGGAATGGCGGTGGACAGGTCGCCGTTGATGAACAACCCGGCACCATCACCCTGCATGTCGTAAAACTCGATGCCGCGACGAATGCCGGACCCCAGGCTGGAGCTTCACTTGCGGGAGCAGAGTTCACGTGCGTGTCGCAATCCACCCCCGGATGGGCGCAAACCCTCACAACCGATGAAAGCGGTCGAGCTACCCTCACCGATGTCCCCCTAGGAACCTTTACCATCTATGAGTCAAAAGCCCCCGAGGGCTACCTGCCAGCCAACGACAGCTGGTCCTATACCGTTGGAGCCGACCAGCTCGGTGATTCAGGCGTGGTCGAGATCGAATCGCGCGTTTCCGATATCCCCATTGCGTTTGACCTTGAGATTTCCAAATTCAAGGACTACGGCAATAGCGATCAATCCGGCCTGGAGCAGCCGGCAGGAGGTGTTGTCTTTGAGGTTGTCAGCAACAGCTCTCAGCAGGTTGTTGGCACACTGACCACAAACATCTATGGCTTTGCCTCCACCAAAGATCAGTCAGAAGCATGGTTCGGCGCAGGCAAGCGACCCGCCGGTGCCGACGGAGCCATCCCATACGACCGCGCCGGCTACACCGTTCGCGAGGTTCCGGAAACCGTCCCCGAGGGTTTTAAACGTGCAGGGGAATGGACCGTCGGGGCCAATCAGATTTCCGACGGCGCCGAGCTTCAATATATCGTGGACAACCACGCTCTGTCGACGCATCTCCAGATTGTAAAACGCGATGCCCAAACAGGCGCTTCTGTTCCGCTAGCCGGATTCACCTTCCAACTCCTCGACAGCAATCACAAACCTGTCTCACAAACATGCTGGTATCCAGCACATAATGTAATGGACACCTTTACGACTGACGCGACCGGCACCGTCACACTGCCCGAATCGCTCGTGCCGGGCACCTATTATGTACGCGAAACTTCGGCCAAAGAGCCCTATCTTGTCGGTGAAGAGATCGAGGTAAACATACCCGCCGACATGAACCTAACGCCCATTGCAATCGCCTCGTATTATGACCACGCCGCGACCGGAAACATCAGGATCGTTAAAACCGATGCCGTAGACGGCAGCAGCCTCGCGGGCGCCGTCTTTGAGATCCGTGCCTCGGGTGATATCGTGCGCCCCGACGGTAGCATTGCCGCGCTCGACGGTGAGACTGTCGCTACCGTCACGACGGATGAAACTGGAGAAGCACGCGCGGACAACCTCCCGCTGGGATCTGGCACCGCACACTACGAGGTTGTCGAGACTCAAGCGCCGGCAGGCTTCTTACTCGACCGGACGCACCATATCGTCGACCTTACCTATGCCGACCAGAAAACACCCGTTGTGGAAGCACGGCTTAACGTATCCGACGATTACACCAAGGTTGATATCTCCAAGGTCGATGCAAGCGGAGAGCAGGAAGTGAAAGGTGCACAGCTCACCTTATATGGTCCCGATAAAACCGAAATAGACTCCTGGACCTCATCCGACAAGCCACACCGCATCGAACATCTTGCACCCGGCACCTACTCGTTGCGCGAAATGATGTCGCCGCGGACCTATGACCTTGCCGAGGAGATAACGTTTGAAATAAAGGATACGGGAGAAGTCCAATCCGTCGCGATGAAGGATGCGCCCATCGAGATCAAAGGGCAGGTCGACAAGCGTCAGGAACTTGTCCAACCTATCGGGAAGGGTCTGCTGGCCAACGGCGATGGTAAAAATCGCGCCGCGACGCAAACCAATACGGACGGTCTTTTCTCCTATACCATCGACGCTCGAAACGATTCAGCTACCTGGGTTGATGAGTTCACAATTACCGATGATCTTGAGTGTGCCGAGGACGATACGGCGAGATTCGTCTCAATCGAAACCCCCGTCGCCATCGGCGACCTCAACGGTCTGTGCAACGTGTGGTATCGCACGACGCCGTTGGACTCGACAGACGTCGATGAGCCGGCAAACGCGACGCTTGACGATGGGCACGAAAATCCTTGGCTTGAGTCCGACGAAGTAAAAGAGAGTCTGGGTGAAGATTGCCGCCTCGTCGATTACGACGGCTGGCACCTCTGGAAGGCGGATGTCTCGACCACGGAATCCGCCACACTCGAGGCGAAAGAACTCGACCTTGCATCCAATACCGTCGTAACGGGCATTCGCATTGAATACGGTGCGGTAGCCGCCGACTTTACGACTCGAAGCGATACGGATTCTTGGACCCGCGATGATCTCAAAGATGAGCACGACGACCTTGACGATGCCAAAGCAATCCTTGGCACAGATGCTCGGGGCGCAGTCGTGCACATGCAGGCAACGTCGGCTTACACACCCCAAACTGCACTCACCAACAGCGCACGCGTCGATCTTTGCCGCAACGGCGGCGGCGATAAACTTGAGTCACATGACGAGGACCGTGTCATTCAACGCTGTACCCTACCGCAGGACCTACCGGCAACAGGATCAGCTCCCATCGCCGCTTGCATCACCGCGCTCCTGACCTCGGGTGCCGCAGCCCTATGGTTCGCTCGCCTTAGGTCAATCCCAAAGAAGCGCTAGCGCGATGAAAAAGCGGGCGAGCCAGTCCCCCGGCTCGCCCGCTTTCAATCATCTAAATCGCCGCATCTACTCTGCAGACGAAGATCCACCATCAACGATTGCCTGCTCGGACTCAGGAATCCCATCGGCGCCCGTGCTCTGTTCTTGCTCCACCTCTTCGCTGATTGCGGAGGCGGGGGTCGAGCCCTTCGCGCCCACGATGTAGGCAGCTCCAAACCCTAACGCAATGGCAATCAAGGTCAAAATCACGTAGACAGGCCAATGGCGCTTAATATACGAAAACACGTTGACTCCTTAGAGCTCCGTCTACGAACGGCGGATAACCTCGGTCACGACCTCGGATACCGTGGCAATGTTCGTCGGGTTGACATTGTGGGGCAGGTCGTCCTCGGTACGAGCACAAGCCAGGCGCGTGCCGTCCACGCCGGCGATGGTGAGGGCTCGGCGGCTCGCCTCGAGCGCGGCATAGGCATCGGTCTTGGCATAGGGCATCTCGAGCGCGCCACAATCGACATGGAACGACTTGCACACCTTGCTGACCAGGTTCATGATGCGGCGATCGCCCTTGAGCAGCTGCTGTTCGCCCTCAACCGTCACCACCGAAAGCCTACCGGCGCCGACGGATTCAAGATTGATGAAGAATACGCCGCGGAGCTTATCGCGATGCGAAGCCAAGAAGGCCTTCATACCGGCGCCATCACAATCCGAGGCGCCCGTTGCCACAAACCAGATATCGTGACCGAGCAGCTCATCGTCACCCATAGAGGCGACAGCCGAGAGCATATCTTCGGAGGAAGCGCCGTCGGAAGACGTAGCGCCGCCCTTCCAGCCATCGTTATCGTCCTCGAAATTATCCCACGAACCGATGCCGCGACCGGACTTCTTGGCATCGTAATCGTCTTCGACGCCCAGCCAATCACTCATGCTGTCCTGTTCGTTTTTCTTTTTACGACCGAACAGGCCGCCCAGGCCGCGCTTGCGAGACTTGGGTGCCGCCGGGGCGGGAGCCGAAATGGTCTCGATCGGCTGAGCGCCCGACGCAACGGGCATAGGAGGCGCAACGGGTGCCGATGTGGGTTCGGGACCCTGAGCGGTAGCAAAGGGGTCGTTGACCTGTGCGGAGGGGTCGGGAAGGTCGAACAGCGACGCGCGAGACGCAACGTTTGCCTGCTTCATCGACGGCAGCGACGGATCGGGGACCGAAGCCAGCGGAGACGAGGAAGGTGCAGGCGACGGAGCTGACGCCGGATCGGGAACATTCATCTGCGGACGCGGCGATGCCTGGGAGGAAATCTGGGCCATAAGGGAATCGACCGTTTCGTCCTGGGTGGGAGCAACATCGGCAACCGTGGCACCGGAACCACTCGGGGTCGGCATGGTGAAAATCTGCGTGGAGTAAGGCCTCGACTCATCTGTCTCGGGAGCCTCGGAAACCGCAGGCACTTCCTCCTGCTCGACCTCGGTCGAATCATCTTGCTCGGCTGTTGCGTATTGCTCTTCGTCAGAGTTGGCCTCGACGGGCTCGTCCTCGGCGGCATCTTGGATTGCGGCAGCATCAATAGGCTCGTCATCGTCTGCCGCATCGCCCCGCTCATCGGAAACAGGAAGGGACTCGGCAATCGCGGTGCCTTGCTTTTCAAACGTTATCGTGGAATCGAACTGCGCGGCATCAAACGACATGGTGCTATCGACGTGCTGCTGAGCCTCGAAAGACGTCGTCGCCTCAACAACATCCGTGGACGCCGGTTGCTGGGACTCAAAGGACGTTGTAGCTTCGGCAGCGTCGACGGGCACGGACTGCATAGCCTCGTTCTGCTCGAGCTCTTGCGCCGCGCGCTCACGTGCCGCCTCGGCTGCCTGCTGCTGAGCGATAGCCTCCTGCTCGGCAGCCTCGCGTGCGGCAGCGCGCTTCTCCTCGAAATCGTCGACAAATTTCTTGCCCTTTGCAAGCGCACCCTTAAAGAAGTTGGAAGCACTGGCGCCAATCGAAGAGAACGCGGATGCAATATCGGCATGGGGCGTTGCCGCGGGAATCTCGGCCGAAAAATCAGTATCGCTCTCGTAAGACACGCGCCTCGGCTGTTCAACGTAATCGTCGTCAGGCTCGTCCGCAACGTCTTGCGCCGGCGCGGCGGGGGCCAAAATGTCCAGTCCTGCCGCGGGATCGATCGCGGACACCGCCTCGGGCTCGGCAACGGCAGCGGTAACCGCGACAGACTCATCATCCACGGTGACGGCGGGCGCAGGTGCAGTCACGACGGGGGCAGGCTCGGGCTCAAACGTCGGCTCCTCGCCCTCCTCGTAATCGAGCGTGCAGGACTCGGGAAGCATCCCGAGCGCACGGATGGCATCCGAACCAAAGCGGATGTTGCCGGCGGCATTGCGATAGAGCTTGGGCTCGGGCTCGGCCGCGACAGGCTCCTCCGCCGGCTCGGCAGCGGAAACCTCGTCATTGAACTCTTCGGCCTGGACAGCCTGATTCTGATCCTCGGGCACGATGGCGCCAATCAGCGTCTCGTCGGCAGACGCACCCTCAAAGCCCTCGATCTGCTCGTCGAAAGCCTCGCCCTGTTCGGGCTCGGTCTGAGCGTCGGGAGCAATCGGCTGACCGAACTCGTCCTCGGCGTAGGTAGGCTCTTCATACTCGATGGTGTTGCCGTAGTCGTTTTGCTGTTGGGCTGCGGCATACTCCGCTGCTGCGCGCGCCATCTCCTCGGCACGACGCTTCTGCTCCCCAAAATAGGTATCGAACGGAACATCGTCGGGAAACTCGTTTTCGCCCTGGAAGGGAGCAACGTTGTCCATAACGCCGAGCATAGCGGCGACAGAAGACTTGTTGCACACTGCGCCGGACGTATAGGGAAGCACAAAACGGTTAGAAATGATGTTTGCCGCGTTGGCGAGCGCAACGAGGGAAGCGAGGATCGCGACAATCCACAGCAGAACCTTGAGCGCGCCGGGGAGCGGCAGGATACGCAAGATGGCAACGGCAGCAGGGGCAACCGTGGCAACGGGCAACAGCTTGGCGATGAGCGCACGATACGAAGCATAGGGCTCGCGGGCGAGCAGCTCAGCACGGGGAGAGTCGTAGTGTGCGACAACGACCACCGGGCGGTTGCGCGGAGACGCGAGCGGGCCCGAGGCCTTGTGGTAGGCGATGACATTTTGGCTCACGCCCGTCTTGCCCAGGCGCGAAACCACGGGATGGCCCGTGCGCTCGAGCACGTAAAGAACGGCACCGACAATGGCCAGCAAGGTGCCGACCAAGCCGATGCCGCCGCCGATGCCCATCAGCAGGGCGCCGGCAAACGCAAGAATACCGGTAACGGCAAATGCCAACCTGCTGGGCGCCGGGGCATTGAACTCCTGAACCTCGGGATCAAAGCCGTGGTTGCGGAAGATCTGAGCGATATCCTCAGCAGCCAAGCGCTCTTCTTCGCTGCATGCCGGCGTAATGCCGGTGTTCTGCAGCAGGTGGTTAATATAGTTCTGGGTGTTCGCCATGTGCGCTCCACATCCATAATCCGACAAATAGGCCCAATGCATGCACATTAGAACCGTATATAGTCGAAAGTATACCCCGAGCGAGCGCAAACGACCGAATTCGGGCCATCTTAACGCCCCGAGCGGACAAGGATATAGCCTAATCTCCATATCGGACTAAAATCATGGCAGCAAACCACCTTCTCATGCGAGGACTCTATGACGGCAAGCGACGCGACCGCGACAATTAAAAAGGGGAATTCGGAGCCCAGTTTCGATAAAACGGCCCAGCGCATCCTCAATCTTTTCTTTGTGCTCAACAGCTCCCCCGAACCGCTGACGACCGAGCAGATCGTCTTGGATTCTGACCTGGGATATGGCTCGGGCAACATCGACTCGGATAAGCGCAAGTTTCGGCGCGATCGTGACAAACTGCTCGAGCGTGGCATCTTAATCAAGGAGGTTCGCCCCGCCGGTGCGCAGGAGACCGAGGAAAGCTCGTGGACAATCGACCGCGAGCACACGTTTGCGGCAGGCGGCCTCATCACCGCAGACGACGCCGATATCCTGCTCAACGCTATCGACCAGACAATAGCGGCCGGCTCTTCCACCTTTGCCGCGCCGCTTGCCGACATTCGCTCCAAAATTGCCTACCTCACCGGCATATCTGCGGTGGACGAAGCACCGATCCGCCGCTCTCCCACCGTCGATGCGGTATGGAGCGCCTTTGCCGAGCGATGCGCGCTGCGATTTTTATATCAGAACGGACGCGGTGGGCAAAAAGAGCGTACCGTCTGCGTCTACGGCATGTTCGAGCGCGAGGGCGTGGCGTACTTCTGCGGCCTCGACAATGCCACCGACGACATCAGGACATTCCGCTGCGACCGTATCGTTCGCGCTTGGCGTCCTTCGAAGGCCTACACCATCCCTGCGGACTTCAACCTCAACGACTACCTGTTCTTTGAATTCGATTTTGCCGACCGACCGCCCGTTGCAGCCACGTTCTCGTTCGCCCCGCAGGCGCAGATCGATATGATCAACGGCCTCACGCGCGGGCGAGGTGAGCTCGCACACACCGATGCGGGATGGACCTGGACCGTTGACGTGCGCGACCTTGAAGCCGCCGCCTCATTTTGCATGGCCCACGCTATGGACGGCATGAGGCCCATGGCCCCCAAATCGCTCAAGCAGGCGTGGAACCACCTCATTGAAAGGACGGTGCACGAGCATGCCCGTGCGTAAACTCACCAGCGAGCAGAGGCTCTCGCGCGCCATCGACATCATGGAGGCCCTCTACGCCGCCGGCGAGAGCGGCATGACACGAACCGAGATTTGCAGTCGCTTTGACATCACGGGGGCGTCGCTCGACGAGATTCTCGAGATCGTCTCGACGCTCGCGGACCGAGAATCGGGTGCGCGTATCATCTGCGAATGCCACGGCGAGCGCGTGGTCCTCACCGGTGACGCCGGGCGTGTACTACCGCTGCGCCTGAGTGCCGCCGAGGGCGCTGTGCTCAACCACGAACTTGAATCGTTGGGGATCGAGCCGCAGACGGCAGCTCGGATTCGACACGCTCTTCTACCCGAAGAGCTCGGCTATAACCAGCGCGTCTTTGACACCGTCAACCACGGGTCGCACTGGCAGCAGCTGAGCTGCGCCATTCAGGACGGCGTTCGCTGCCTCATCTCGTATCGCTCGATGGACGATGCACGGCCACGCGAGCGTCTGGTCGACCCCTTGCGCATTACGGCAAACGGCGACCAAACATACCTGATTGCCTGGGACATCGCAGTCGATGAGCAGCGCACCTATCGCATGGATAAAATCGAGGGACTCACCTTGACGGAAGACTCCGTCGTGCCTCACGCACCGGACGTCGCATCCCTCCACGATTCCCTTGCCCGGACGCAGCGTAGCGCAAAGCTCTTGATGCCATTCGATATGGCGGAGCATCTGGACTGGGCCGGCATCACCCTCATCGAGCGCAGCGGGGCAGACATGGCAACGGTAACCGTGCATTACGGCTCCGAGCGTTGGCTACTGAGCCAGATAATCGCAGCGGGCGGAGCCATCCGCATCTTGGATAACCCCACCCTGTCAAAGCGTCTGTGCGATATGGCAAAAACTCTCGTCTGTCCGCTTTAGCGCCGCCGCTCGTGGCGTGCGCGCCACAGTTGCAGATAGTGCCCGATCTGCGCCGATTCGATGCGCTGGTAGGAGCTCGTGGGCAGCGACGTTAAGAACTTCTTGCCATAGCCCTTCGTCACCAGGCGAGGATCCGCCAAGATCAGCACACCGCTATCGGTCGACGAGCGAATCAAACGCCCCGCGGCCTGCTTAACCTCGAGCACCGCCTCGGGCAGCGAATAGCGCGCCCATGCGCGGTCTTCGCGCAGGTTGCGCTCGCACGAGAGCGGGTCCGTGGGGCTCGAGAACGGCAACTTGGGAATGATGACGCAGCGCAGCGTCTCGCCGCTGGCATCAAACCCCTCCCAGAAGGCCTTGAGCGCAAAAAGCGACGAGGCCGGTTCGTTGATAAACCGGTCGCGCAGGCGACGAGGAGATGAGTTGCGCTGCTGGCAGTTGAGCTCCAGACCCGCACGGGCCATCTTGGGCTCAACGCGGGCGTATAGGTCCTCCATGTCGCGCCGATTGGTGAACAACGTGAGCACCGATCCGCCCATGGCAAGATGGGCGTCGACCAGTACGCGCTCGAGCGCCGTAAGATAGCTCTCACGATCGCGCGGATCGGGGATATCGCCCGCAACGACTACAGCCATGTTCGAATCGAAGTCGTAGCTCGAATCCAAGTGCAGCGATGACGACGTTGAAGCACCGATGCGATCAAGGCCGACCGCATGGTTAAAGTGCTCAAAGCTTTTGGACACCGTCATGGTCGCCGAGGCAAAGATAGCCGTGTGAACCTCGGGTAGCCACTCGGTTGCCAAAGCCTCGCCAATGTCGATGCGCTCTGCGGTCATCGACTCTCCGCCGGCACGAAGTCTGCGATTGACCTGCAGCGAGTACACGTAGTGTTCATCGGTGCCATCAATGATGAGTTTGAGGTTCTCGGCCAGCTCGTGCAGGCGGCGCGAGATATCACCCAGGTCGACAACAACCTCGGGCTTGTCGGCGGCGACGGCTTGCACCAGCGCGTCGACGCTCTTGTCAGCTTGTTCCAATGCGTCGATGCCAGTGTAGGCCGACTGTAAGAAATCATGCCAGTCGTCTGATTCGCGCAGCTCGGGGCCAATCCATAGATTGGCATTGTCATAACCCCCACGCGCACGGCGGCCGAGCTCGCGAACGCCATCGAACACGTCGGCGATTGCCATGCTCGCGCGGGCAACCGTCAACGTCGCCTTGGCAGTAAGGCCCAGATAGAGCGTAGAGCCCTCGGAGGTTGCCAAATCACGGGAAACCTGGCTTAGTGCGCCGGTGCTCGAGCCACCCAGGCGCTCGAACAGGACGCGTGATTCGTCCGCCGACACCACGCGCGCCCACTGACGGCGCGCCTCGCGCTCGATGGAATGGGCCTCGTCGATTACCCAATGACGAATCGGAGGCAAAATCCTGCCCTCGGCCGCGACGTTACGGAACAGCAGGGAATGGTTGGTGACCACCACATCGGCATGCGCCGCACGACGGCGAGCACCGTGGACCAAACATTTATCAGGGAAAAACGGGCAGAGGCGACGAGCACACTCGCGCGAGGCCGTCGTAAAGTCGGGACGGTTGACGCTGCGCCACCGAATGCCGAGCGAGTCGAGGTCGCCATCGGCTGATTGGCAGACGTACGCCATAATGACCGCGACCGCCGTGAGCGTGTCCGCCGGATCGCGCTTGGTGGTGATCTCGACCTGGCCGCGGCTCATGCGCTCGAGCTTGCGCAGGCACGGATAGTGGTCATACCCCTTGAGAGCGCAAAATGACAGACCACCGTTCAGTTGCTCGGCAAGTTTTGGCAGCTCATGGTACATGAGCTGGTCGGCAAGATTGTTCGATTTGGTCGCAATACCAACCGTGATGTTGTTACGGCGTGCTGCCTCGGCAAAAGGCACCAGATAGGCCATCGATTTGCCGACGCCTGTGCCCGCCTCAATTACACGATGAGTGCCCGTGACCAGCGCATCGCGGACCTCGAGCGCCATCGCGATCTGCTCATCACGCGGCTCGTAGGTGGGATACATGCGATTGACCAGGCCACCTGGCGCATAGTCCGCCTCAATCTCCTCACGACTCGGCATCTTGAGGACCGGCAGTTCGTCGGCGTCCACCCGATCGTCGGCGCGATCGGCCTTGAGAACGTCAGCACGAGCGGCGCTGAGGGAGAAGATAGAACCAGGGTTCTGCCCTGCCAAGAACGAGAAGATAGGGCGATAGGACCAAGGCACGTCCGGATGCATGTCGGCTAGGCGCGCCATGAGGCCCTGGGGCAAGTCGGTGAGCGCCACGAGCAACACGCGCCATACGCCACACAGGGCGTCGACGTCGGCATTGGCACGGTGTGACACCGAGTCACAGCCAAACAGATCGGCCATAAAAGACAGCTTGTGCGAGGCCAGGCGCGGAAGCGCGATGCGCGACAGCGCCAGCGAATCGATCCAAATATCGCTCACGTTGACGCCGCCTTTGACCGACTCGATAAACGAGCGGTCGAACGTGGCGTTGTGTGCGATCACCGGGCAGCCACCGACAAAATCGGCGAGAGCGGCGACGGCCTCAACCGCCGACGGGGCATCTGCCACATCGGCATTTGTAATGCTCGTGAGCTCGGTAATCTCGGCGGGAATCAGCTGTTTGGGATGCACGAAGGTATCGAAGCGGTCGATGACCTCGCGGCCCGAAAGACGGGCCGCCGAGATCTCGATCAGCTCGTTGTCCTGCACCGAAAGACCCGTGGTCTCGGTATCGAGGACAATCACATCTTCCTCGATAAGGCCGAAGGACTGCGTTTTGGCGCGGTCGGCAAGCGTGGCATAGGAGTCGATGACAAACTGCGGCGTTCCTGACGAAACCGCGTCCTCGATTAGCATGCAATGCCCGCTCGACGAAGGCCCATACGGATCAGGCTGTCACAGACCTGCGGGAACGTCATGTCGTCGGTGTGGCGGATCTCATCCGGATACAGCGACGTATCGGTCATGCCGGGAATGGTATTGGTCTCGAGGATAACGGGGCCGTCCTCGCTCACAATAAAGTCGCTGCGCGAGATACCCAGGCAACCAAGGGCCTTGTGAGCGGCGCAGGCAAGCTCCTGAGCGCGAGCGTAATTCTCGGGTGAAATCTGCGCCGGAATGCGATGGATATCCGTAGGGTCGACATACTTCACGTCCAGATCGTAGAACTCGCAGTCCTCGGGCTTACGAATCTCGACAATCGGCAGGGCGCGCACGTCATCTTCGCCGTATACGCCGACGGTGATCTCGGTACCCTCGATGCACTTCTCGACCAGCACTTTGTCGCCGTACTCAAACGCCTTGGCGATTGCCGCGGGCAGCTCGGAGGGCTCATGGACCAGGGAAATGCCATAGCTGGAACCGTTGACGGCCGGCTTCACAAAGCAGCGCTCGCCACAAACCTCGACGATATGATCGATATCGACTTCATCGCCCACCTCGAGCGCAAGGCCGGGGGCAATGGGAATGCCCGCCTTGGCGTATAGGAGCTTAGAGACCTCCTTGTCGGCACCGCAGGCGCTGGCAAGTACGCCCGAGGCCGTGTAGGGGATACCCAGGGTCTCCATGGCACCCTGCATGGCGCCATCCTCACCGCCGGCGCCGTGCATGGCGATAAATGCCACATCGAATCCGCCGTTCGCCATGGTTACCATAAAGTCATCAGCGGCCGTGTCAAGCAGCTCCACCGAGGTGTAGCCGGCTTCCTTCAGTGCCACCACAACGTTCTTTCCCGAATCGAGCGAGATCTCGCGCTCGGCGGAATGACCGCCCGCCAAGACCGCTACGTGCATGTTCTCTAGGCTTTTACCCGGCATGGGCAGACTCCTCCTCTATAATTTCTGCAGCTGATACCATATTGTAGCGATACCCTCTACGTTTCCCCAAAATCGAAAGGCTTCCATGAATCCCAGGACTAAATCTCAGGACATTCGCGACTTGAGCCAAAACGATATTCGCGAGCTCGTGGCCGAACTTGGCCAGCCCGCCTTCCGCGCGAAGCAGCTCATCGAATGGGTCTTTGAGAAGAACGTTTGTTCGTTTGACGATATGACCAACCTCCCCAAGGCTTTCCGTGAGCAGCTTAAAGAGGCTTTTGCCTTTGATACGCCGACTGAACTCACCAAGCAGGTTTCCAAAGATGGCTCGCGCAAGTATCTGCTCGAGTACCACGATGGCATTTCCGTCGAGACTGTCGGCATGCCCCGTCGTAACAAGCTTTCCGTCTGCGTTTCCACCCAGGCAGGCTGCGGCATGGGCTGTGCCTTTTGCGCTACCGGTCTCAACGGCCTCAAGCGCTCTCTGACCGCTCAAGAGATCGTCGACCAGGTGCTTCATGTATCCAACGACTTTGGCGAGCGTGCCACAAGCGTTGTCTTCATGGGCCAGGGCGAGCCGTTTGCCAACTACGACGAGGTTCTCAAGGCGCTGCGTATCCTCAACGACCCCGATGGCATCGGTATCGGCGCTCGTCACCTCACCGTCTCTACCAGCGGCGTTATTCCCGGTATTCGCAAATTTGCCGATATCCCCGAGCAGTTCACTCTTGCCGTTTCCCTGCATTCCGCCATCCAGTCGACGCGCAATAAGCTCATGCCCGGTGTTAAGAAATACACGCTGCTTCGCCTTCACGAAGCGCTTCAGCTCTACACCGAGAAGACTGGCCGCCGCCCGACCTATGAGTATGCCATGATCGAAGGCGTCAACGATACGAATCCCGAGATGCAGGCGCTCTGCGACTTCTGCGAGGGAACGCTGTGCCACGTTAACCTGATTCAGCTTAACGACATCGAGGGCAGCCCGCTCAAGCCGTCGCCGATTCATAAGGTTGAGGATCTTCAGCGTCGTCTTGAGTCCCGTGGCATCGAGACCACGATTCGTAACTCCCGTGGTAACGATATTGACGCCGCTTGCGGACAGCTGAAGCAGCGCTTTAAAGTTCAGAAAAACGCATAGGGGAGTCGCACCCCAAAACGTTTCATGTGAAACATCGAACGACCCCGGTTGCAGGATATGCAACCGGGGTCGTTTCATTTATTGACCTTAATTTTGAATCAGCTGCTACTGGTCCCATTTTTACGGCCAAAATAAGGGGTCCTTGTCTCGTGAATCAGACAAGGACCCATCAAAATATGCTAAGTAATTGTTAGGTACCTAATAGCCTACATTTTCCCATTGGTTACTAACCCAACCTTGATTAATCTTAGGATTTTTCGTTACCTGAGCAGTTCGCATGGCAACATCTTCTGTCATAACATCCATTTTCTTCTTGGATGTATCAACGATATCTTGCGCGCCACGAAGCAAACGGCCTCGAAGTTCATCGTCTGTCGCGATCTTATAACCAGCAAAGGCACCAGCCGCGACAGTCGTCGCCAATGCAATCGCAGTAAAAATCTTATTCCTCATCTTGGCCTCCTTGATCAAACTGAATCATTTCACCAAGAATACGAGAGAGCTCTTCCTCGTCTTTAAACTCAATCTCAATCTTATTCTTTCCACGCGAGCTCTTCACACGCACGTTGGTATTAAATACCTGACGAAGTACACGCGCAGCCTTTTTAAAAGACTGAGGCGTTGCAGGCCGCGGCGTCTTAGGTGTCTCTCCGGCAGAAAACAATGGAGCAAGATTTTCTGTCGCTCTCACGGAAAGGCCCTCCGCAACAACCTTCTCTGCAAGTCGAATTCGAGCATCCTCATAGGGAACTGCAAGAATCGCACGTGCGTGACCAGCAGTAAGTTTACCCTCAAAAATCATCTGCTGAACTACTTCGGGGAGATCGAGAAGGCGCAGCGAGTTTGTAATTGCAGAGCGTGACTTGCTTACGGCCTTCGACAATGCCTCCTGGGTCATACCGCTAGCATCGATGAGCTGGCGATAGCCCTTAGCCTCTTCGACGGGATTCAGATCAGAACGCTGAAGGTTTTCGATAAGAGCAAGAGCCAGCATCTCTTCATCATTAACATCTTTAATGATGACAGGCAGTTCCTCAAGACCAGCAAGCTTTGACGCCTGGTAACGACGCTCACCAGCGATGATCTCATAACCGTTTCCATGCTTGCGAACCAAGAGCGGCTGCAAAACGCCATGTTCTTGGATTGACTCGCTCAACTCGCGAAGTTCAGTTTCATTAAAGTGAATTCGCGGTTGATTAGGGTTGGGAACGATATCCTCAATAGGTAGCTTTGTTTCAGATGCGGCATTTGAAGCAGATGCAGCAGAACCACCGGTCTCATACTCAGCCTCTGAGACCAAAGCATTGAGTCCGCGTCCCAATCCACCACGTTTCTTTGCACTAGGCACGCTTGATCACCTCTTTTGCAAGGTTCATATACGCTTTTGCACCCTTGTTTTGAGGTGCATAGGTAATTATCGGTTCTCCAAAAGACGGAGCTTCAGAGATTTTAACCGTACGGGGAATCAGCGTCTTAAACGCCTTATCACCAAAGTACGATTGAACTTCCTCAACAACCTGATTCGACAAAGAAGTACGTGAGTCATACATGGTCATAAGCACGCCATAGGTGTCTAAGCCCTTGTTCAGACGTGATTTGACCATCTTCATTGACTCAAGCAGCTTCGTAACGCCCTCGAGTGCGTAATACTCACACTGGATTGGAATCAAAACGCTATCTGCTGCGGTCAGGGCATTGATAGTAAGCAGGCCGAGCGAAGGAGGACAGTCAATGAAAATAAAATCGAAATCGTCCTGAATCGGCTCAAGCAAATCTTTGAGGCGGGTTTCACGAGCAATTGCGCTTACGAGCTCAATTTCGGCACCTGCAAGCTGAATCGTAGCTGGAATTACGAATACCTTTTTGCAATTTGTATCAAGAACAAGCGATTCTGCCGGCACATCATTCAACAATGCATCATAGATGCAGTGATCAAGGTCTTCTTTTTCAATTCCAAATCCACTGGTACTGTTTCCCTGCGGATCAAAATCGACAATCAGTGTCTTACGACCCTGCTCACCCAGTGCTGCTGCAAGGTTTACAGCCGTCGTTGACTTACCGACGCCGCCTTTTTGATTGATGATTGCAATGATACGCGTGTCTTTTGCGCTCTTAGAACGCTTAACGTCGCGAAATCCCACGGTCCCTCCTGGTGTGTATTAAAGCTGTCAAACGGAGGATGTTTCACGTGAAACATTCCGATTCGATATCAACCGCCATGTTTCACGTGAAACACTGCAAGTTGTAGTATCCATTATGTTTCACGTGAAACATCTAGGCAAGCGGATTCTTCTTTGCCATGCCATTTGCACGAGGCAATGAAACGGATGCTGGATGACTCTTCTTAAGAACAATGAACTCCCTGTGGCCCAAGCCCTCAGGCAAATCGATTGCGTCATTCAGAAGCAAAGTGAAGCCGCAAATCTTCGCTGCTGACATGCCGGAAGCAAGCTCCTCGTCCGAAGGATTACCCTTGGTGATAACAAATAGCCCTCCATCTTTGAGGAACGGAGCCGCATACTCAACAAGAATCGGTAGAGGAGCCAGTGCGCGGGCAGTTACGACAGAGAACTGCTTCTTATGGCTTCGAGCATATTCTTCAAGGCGATCATGAACCGCATGAGCATGTTTCAATCCAAGAGCATGAACAAACGAATTGACAGCATCAACCTTCTTGCCAACAGAGTCAATATAAGTAGCTCTACGATGCGTGGTTATGGTTAATGGAATACCAGGGAAGCCCGCACCTGTTCCCATATCAAGCAAAGCTCCCTCAGGAGCCTTATTGATATAGGGAAGCAAAACAAGTGAGTCGAGGATATGAAGTACTGCAGCATCTTCTACGTTAAGAATACGGGTAAGATTGGTTGTCTTATTTGTTTCCAGAACCAAATCCAAATGCTGAATACATTTTCTCAGCTCAACATCAGTTACGCTCAAGGAATACTCTTTGCAATAAGAAGTTAGACGACTCAACATCTCTTCAACCTGCTGATCGGAAAGTACTAACAACGAAAGCTCCTTTCTGACAAAAATCAGTGTATCGAGAACTTTTGACAAAAAAAGGGGACGTGGAAACCACGTCCCCTTAGCATAAGCTCGAGTAGATTATCGAGCAACAATCACCACATGGCGATCGGGGTCAGAACCCTCAGAATGAGTATCGACGGCGTCATTGCCACGAAGTGCAATGTGAACCAGTCGGCGCTCGTAGGCATTCATGGGTGGAAGCGAAACACTCTTATGAGTGCGGATGGCACGCTCAGCAGCAGACTGAGCCATGGAGGCAACCTTGTCCTGACGGCGGCTCTTGTATCCCTCGACGTCCACTACAACAGGATACCTAAAGCCGAGCTTGCGGCTCACCAGCAATGAGAACATAACCTGAAGGGCATCAAGGGTGCGACCATGACGGCCAATGAGAACAGCAAGGTCGGGAGCCGTTACATCCAGAATCAGCTCACCCTCGTCGCCCTCATACTCATCGATAGGAGAGTTGGCGGCATCGAAGTGCGAAAGGATGGAACGCAGGATGGAAATCGCGACATCGGCAATGGTGTCGAGTTCCTCGTCGGTCAGCTCTTCACCAGCCTTATAGCGCTGTGCAATCTCGGGATAATCGCCCGCGACCTGCGGGGCAACCTCCTCAAGCATATCCTCGATGATCTCTTCAGACATAACGTACTCCAAAAGTTAGGTACCTAAATAAGATTGATATCCCGCTACTTCTTCTTGTGCGGGCGCGGCTTCTTCTCGCGACGAGTGACCTCAACCTGCAGCGGCGCGTTCTTAAGGCGCTCCTCCTCATCGGCCTTAGCCTTGTCGATAACCTTCTGCGTCACGAAGATCTGCTGGATAACCTGCCAGGCAAAAGACACATCGTAGTACAGCAGAACACCGACGGGAAGGCTCCAGCCCATCCAAAGCATCATGACCGTCATGACAACGGCCATCATACGCATGCTCTGAGCCTGCTGGCCGGTCTGGTTGCGCGACATATAGAGCTGCGGAATCAGGGTCAGGACAGCGAACAGGATCAGGCAGACCAGCGCAGGCAGCGCGACCATAAAGCCATCGGCAAAGGAGGCACTCGGCGTGGTGGTCAGGTCGGGCAGAATATTAAAGAACGAGAACGTACCGTCGTTAAAGTAGTCCGGTAGGTTACGCAGCAGCGTAAATAGGGCGAACAGGACAGGCATCTGAATCAACAGCGGCAGACAACCAGCCATCGGGTTGAACTTGTTCTCGCTGTAGAACTTCTGCATTTCCTCGGCCTGACGCTGGGGATCGTCGGCATAGCGCTCCTGGATCTCGAGCATCTTGGGCTGCAACACCTGCATGCGAGCCGTCGACTTGGTCGACTTGAGCATAAGCGGCGTCAGCAGCAGACGGATGATGACCACCAGGATGATGATGGACAGGCCCCAGTCGACCGCAAAGGTCTGGATGAGCTTGAGCAGCTCGAAAAGGATGTTAACGATCCAATCCCACATGTAAGTTTTCCTCCGATAGCGAGTGCCCGCTAGGGCACAGGGTCATAACCGCCGACGTGCAGGGGATTGCAGCGAGCGATGCGCCTCACGGCAAGCCAGCAGCCTCTCAAAACACCGTGCTTCTCAATCGCCTGGACGGCGTATTGCGAGCACGTTGGGTAATAAATGCAGGCGTCAGGCAATAAGGGCGAAATAACCTGTTGATATATGCGAATAGGAGCGATGGCAACACGTCGCAAAACGTGATTGCTCATCGCTCCTCCCCGGCAACGCCGGCGCGTTTCATAAGCGAACGCAATGCATTGTCCATCTCCTGCGGCGAGGAAACCCTCGTCTTGGGAGTTGCGAACAAGATGATGTCATAACCCGCAACGGGAAATCCACAGCTGCGGGCGGCCTCGCGCATCACACGCTTAGAACGGTTGCGCACGACAGCACAACCGAGCCGTTTAGCACCAACGAAGGCGACCCTTCCGGAGTCGCCTTCGCCAACCGATTCACATATGGTCATTCGAATCAGAGGGTGATTGAAACGACGCCCCTGACTGAACACATGCTCGAAATCTTGCCGAGACTTAATAGTCTTCATGCGAGATGTGTGTATCGCTGCTAGACAGTGAGACGCTTGCGGCCCTTGGCGCGACGACGGGCGAGCACGGCACGACCACCCTTGGTGGCCATACGGGCACGGAAGCCATGGGTCTTGGCACGCTTACGCTTATTAGGCTGATACGTACGCTTCATCTTAAGTTCCTCCTGCTGCATTTCGAGTGTCCGCGGGGGCGCGGACGCAGATATAGACACGTGAGCTTGAAGATTGTAGGGAAATCAATGTTCAAATGTCAAGAAATCAAAGGTAAAAGGTTGCGCAGTTCACACGGTTCCCCCATAAGCCGAGCTCGATTTAGCGGTGCATGGCAACTTTTCACGATATTTCATCGAGTTTTCAACAGGTCATGTTGGCAATGTTGAGAACTTTTCGCCCGTTTTCCAAAGTTTTCAACAGGTTTTGAAAAGTTGTCGAAAGATGAGAAACATTGCACAGTGAGCTACTATTTGTTCGAAACCTTTTGAAAGATTGCGAGCGGCATGTCTGACGACTTTTACACCATGGTCGATTCCGGAGACCCGGCACCCGACAACGAGCACATCACCGGCGTGCGCGAAGAGCGTGAGAAAGGCGAGCAGACGACCACGCAGGCGCCAAAAGCCATGTACGCCGCGCGCATCGCCGTCTATGACGACATGCTGTCGACACCGCGTGTGATCGTCATTGAGCCGCAAGATGTCCGCACGTATTTGGAAGAGACGACCAACACCGTCTACCAGTGTATGAAAGAGCAAGGTGGCCACATCTCGCTCATGGTCATCCGCGAGATTGTCGAAAACTTTATCCACGCACACTTTGCCGAGCCCATCATCTCGATTCTGGACGGCGGAGACACCATCCGCTTTGCTGATCAAGGACCCGGCATCGACGACAAGGAGCGCGCTTTCGACTTTGGCGTTACCAGCGCAAACAGCAAGATGAAGCGCTATATCCGTGGAACCGGAGCAGGGTTTCCCATGGTGCAGGAGTATTTGGAAAACGCCGGCGGGGCCGTGTCCATCGAGGACAACATGGGCAACGGCACCGTGGTTACGGTAAGCCTGGACCCTAAACGCGTGCAGGAAATCGAACGCGCCGGCGGGCGCGGTGCTGCCGTGCGGCCCGAGACGGAGCAGCCCGCATATCCCCTGCCGGGAGCTTTTGCGCAGCAGCCCATGGCAACGCAACAGATGCAGCCCCGCGTGGGACAGATGCAGCAGCCCGGAATGCTTCCTACACAAGAGCCCCAGGCGGCGTCGATGTCGATGCCGCCAAACGTGCCACAGGCCATGCCGCTGGCGGATCAGGATACAGCAGCAATGCAGCAGGCGACGGGGGCACCGGGTAGCCAGCAAATGGGCTATCAGCCGTACCAACAGGGATATCCATATCAGCAGATGCAGCCACTGGGGTATGGCCAGCAGTTCCCGCAGCAGTACCAGCAGGGATATCAGCAGCCGTACCAGCAGATGCCGCAGCAGCAGTACAACCCCTGGGCCCAGCAGATGCCTCCGCAGCCTTACCAACAGTGGCCTCAAAGTTTTCAACAGCAAATGCCGCCGATGCAGAGTTCTCAACAACCAGCAGCTCAAATGATGTATCCTAATGCAGCAAATCAGTATGCGCAGCCACAACCGGACGTGTTCGTAAGCGATCGCGGCAACGCCGCGCTGGGCTATCTGGCGCAAAATCAAGCGTGCGGTGCTACCGATCTGGCGAGGGCGTTTGGAAACTCGGCCCCCACTTGGTCACGCACGCTCAATGACTTGGCGCAGGCCGGCTTGGTCATCAAGCATGGCCAGAAATACCATCTGACCGAACTCGGCGCCGCTCGCGTGCGAGCTCAGAGCTAAAGAACGGGAGAGATAGTGGACGAGGAAGCAAGCATCATCCTGGGGGATGCCATCGCCTTTTGCCAGCGCGACGGCCAAGATGCACGCCTCATCAACATGCTGGGGCAATCGCGCGCCATAAGCCTAACCGAAGATACGCTCACGATCGAGGCCCCCTCGCGCTTTGCCATCGCGCAGCTCAAAAAGCATCAGCCGACCATTGAGGCCTATCTGGAAGAAATCGCCTTTGCGCCGATCGCGCTCGATATCGCGGCACCGCAAGGCGCAACGGCCGAATCCGCTGCCGCGACGGCGCCC